>JADGOI010000015.1 GCA_017883075.1 Acidimicrobiales bacterium | reverse complement strand
CTTCAGTATCCGTTCGGTGACGCCGTCGGCCTTCGAGAGTTGGGCCAGCGCCGAGGTGACCGCAGGTCACACGCTGCAGGGATCGCCTTCCGGCGCGGGAAACATCCCACCACCCAACACCAGGACGACTCCGGCTAATGCCGGTCCTTCCGTCGCATCTTCGGCCACTCCCAAGCAAAAGGCATCGGCATGACGACAACCATTGAACGCCCGGAAGTCATCACTCCCGAAGAACTGGGTGGACCCGAGGGTCACCATCCCGATGCCCCCCACGGTGACGCCGATCACGGCCATCACGAGGGGCCAAGTGGGATCGTCAATTGGTTGACGTCGACCGATCACAAGGTCATCGGCAAGTCCTACATGATCACCTCGCTGGTGACGTTCTTCATCGCCGGCATCATGGCCGTAGTGATAAGGGCTCAACTCCTCGACCCGCACACATCACTGGTCTCCTACCAGACCTATAACGAACTCTTCACCATGCACGGCAGCCTGATGTTGTACCTGTTCGCCGGGCCATTCGCGTTCGGAGGCTTGGCCAACTACATAATTCCCCTCCAGGTGGGCGCCCCGGATATGGCATTTCCCCGACTGAATGCCCTCTCCTACTGGCTGTACCTGGGCGGAGTGATCACCATGCTGTCGGGCTTTCTGGTGGCGGGCGGGGCGGCCAGTTTCGGATGGGTGTCGTATGCCCCGCTGTCCAACGCCACCAACTCCCCCGGCGCCGGCGCCGACCTGTGGCTCATGGCGCTGGCCCTCACCGGCTTCTCCGCCATCTTCACCGCCGTGAACCTGGTGGCCACCATCCTCTATCTCCGAGCGCCAGGAATGACGATGTTCCGTGTGCCCATCTTCTCATGGAACATGCTGGTCACCGCCATTCTGATTCTCATCGCCTTCCCGGTCCTCTTTGCCGCGGTGGTGTTGCTCTTCTGCGACCGGCACTTCGGGACCCACATCTTCTCCGTGGAGGGAGGAGGTTCGCCGATCTTGTGGCAGCACCTCTTCTGGTTCTTCGGGCACCCGGAGGTCTACATCCTCGCCTTGCCCTACTTCGGCATGGTCACTGACATCCTTCCGGTCTTCTCACGCAAGCCGGTATTCGGATACAAGGGCATGGTCTTCGCCACCATGTCCATTGCCGCGTTGTCCACGGGCGTGTGGGCCCACCACATGTTCACCACCGGGGTGGTGCTGCTGCCATTCTTCTCACTCCTCTCGTACCTGATCGCGGTGCCGACGGGTATCAAGTTCTTCAACTGGATCGGCACCATGTGGCGGGGGCAGCTGAGCTTCCAATCCCCGATGTTGTTCTCGATCGGATTTCTGCTGATCTTTTTGGTGGGCGGCGTGACCGGGGTGCTATTGGCGTCACCCCCTGTCGACTTCATGACCCACGACACGTACTTTGTGGTGGCCCACTTCCACAATGTGCTCATCGGGACCGCGGTGTTCGCCGGCTTCGCCGGCTTCTACTTCTGGTATCCGAAGATGTTCGGGCGCATGCTGCGCGAGGGGCTGGGCAAGCTCCACTTCTGGTTCCTGTTCATCGGCTTCTGGGTGACGTTCATGCCCCAGTACCTGCTGGGCCTCCACGGTATGCCCAGGCGTGTCGCCAGCTATGCGCCGGATACCGGCTGGACAACCCTGAACGTGATCTCGACCCTCGGTACCTACGTCATCGGATTCTCGTTCCTGTTCTTCCTCATCAACCTGATGGTGTCATGGCGCAAGCCGGTACCGTCCGGACCCAACCCATGGGACGGCCACGGGCTCGAGTGGTTCACCAGCTCACCTCCGCCACACCACAACTACACCCACCTGCCGCCCATCCGCTCGGAACGCCCGACGTGGGATTACAACCATCCCGAGCATCGCACGGTGGTCCACAAGCCCAAAGGCAAGAAATCCGCCGCACCCAACAAAGGCGACAAAGAGACGGTTGGAGCGCCATCATGAAGGTCATGTCGCTGTTCCTCGTCGGTTGCGCTGTCTTCTTTGGCATCATCGGGGTCATCTACTGGTTCACCAGCTACGAAGATGCCGGGTTCTTGATGCTCATCGGGGCGGCGCTGCTCGGTCTGCTGCCCGGCAGCTACTACCTGTGGTGGGCCTACCACATGAAGCTTCAGCCCGAAGAGGACCCCGATGCCGCCATCGAGGACAGCGCCGGGACTGTCGAATCATTTCCGGGCTCGAGCATCTGGCCTTTCGTTTTGGGCATGGGTGCCATGTTCGCCCTGTTGACGTTTGTCTTCGGCCTTTGGTTGGCCCCCATTGCCGGTGCACTGATCCTCTCGGCCATGATCGGCGTCACGGTCGAGAGCCGCCGTGGAGGCACCGTCTGATCTGCAGCACTCTCTGACCAGGCGCTCCGTCTGATCAGGTGACTCAGGTGACTCAGGCGCCTCGGCCCGTAAGGACCCGCGTCCAAAGTGTGCGGGACACGCGGGTATTCGGGGTATGCGGGTATCGCTACCGCAGCTGATGCAGGTGGAATACGGTTCCCTGCTCATCAACGCAGGTGTCGGCGGCCAGCCCACACGAGCCTTCTTCGACGGAACTGGCCGGCCCCCAAGGTGTCGACCGGTGCAACCGCTGATTGCATGCCATCCACCCGATAGACCGGCACCACCAGGTTGTACGGACGGTGAACAGCCGATTGGCGAGGCGGTGATCTCCTCCCGCTCAGTATGCCAACTCGGGGTGCATTATCGCCGCGACATCGACCGGCACAGACCTGCGTTGGCTGTCATTCTCCTCGTCCGCGTCCCGACGGCACTGATCTGTGATTCCGCACCACGACGACCGAACAGTGCGCATGGTTCGCCACGTACTGGCTCACCGAACCGAGGAGAAGGCCACGAAATGCGCCCAGTCCCCTGGATCCGAGGACGACCATGTCCGCCGTCCGGCTGGCATCAACGAGGGCAATGGCCGGTGGCTCCTCACTGGTCTCGCCGCGCACAGAGACCTCCCGTGCCACCGAAGCGACGTGACCAACCGCCTCGGCAACAATCTGACTCGCTGTTTCGGGAACGCCTACATCGGCGCCGACACGGTAGCTCAAGTCTGCCGGGAAGATCAGCGAGGTCACCACGCCAAGTCGGGCGCTCGTCCTGCTGGCTTCATGTGCCGCCCAGTCGAGCGCCAGGTTCGAGCCTTCTGAGCCATCCACACCGACAACAATCCGACTGGGGCCGCTATTCGATGCCCGACGCTCTGCTGATCGAATGATGGCCACGGAGCACTCGGCATGTGTGAGGCAGTGCTGTCCCACTGATCCCACAAGAAGTCCGCTGAACCCGCCGAGGCCCCTGGACCCGACGACCAACAATTCGGCACCCCGACTGACCTCTATGAGGGCGAGCGCCGTCGGATCTTTACAAACATGGGTCTCAACCCGCACCTCTGGATGCCGCTCGATCACCTGCTTCCTCGCACTTTCCACGATGCGGTCCGCATCGCGTTCCAAGAGCACGGTGGTCGTATATCCACGGTAGGCCCAGGCCGCGACGATGGAAAGGGTGGAATCATTCCGTTCGGCTTCAGTCGCTGCCCAGTCGAGCGCTTCAGCTGCACCCGCTGAGCTGTCCACTCCGACGACGATGCGGGAGCGGACCTTGTCGTCGGGATCCGCCCGATGTTCAACGCCGAGTTCTCCTCCCGGCTCGTCGTTCCGGTCTTCTCGTGTGTGTGCTGACTTTGCCACCAAGTCATTGTCAGGGAGTCCGGTGATCGCGGCAAGGGCCGAAAGACCCAACCGATATTGGTTTTCGAGATTCCATGCCGCTTGCTTCGGTACTGGGTTTGCTTGTCCGCCAGCGATCGCCGAGAGTTCCGGACGTCAGAGTAGAGAACCGGCGCCCACCGAAAACGCTATGCGGCATAGCCGTGACCCGGGACAGTCACCCCTGATGACTCTGCCCGTTCCCAGATGCCGATCAACATCTTTCGCATCATCGGGAAGTCGCCCACCTCGAGGAGGACAGCGCTGACCAAGGCATCCACCGGACGGTGCGAGATCGGACCGGTCCGGAGTCGGGTCACCAGTCGCGTTGGTCGGCCCTGCGGTACCAGCAGCCAGGCCCAGATCGCGTCATCCTTGGCCCCGACGAGCGCACCCCCGAGGTCGAACGCGGCGAAGACCAATGCGACGGCATCGCCGATGGCACCAAGGGCGACTGCGCCGTCACCCACCGCGAGCACCCGCCTCCGCCGCAAGACCGAGCCTTCTTCAACCCAGAGAGTCATACAGGTCAGCGTTTGACCCCGGCATCGTCCCAGCTAGGGTCGAACGTCCTCGATCGGATGCACCGAATGGGGCCGGTCACGGACCGTCGCATCTCAGCGGTGGCCTCGGACCCATGCCCCGGCCCACCGCTGAGATGCGACGAGCAAGACAATGGCAACGGCGCCAATGGCTGTCGCGCCAAGTATGACCTGAAGCCCCGGAAGTTGCAGATCGAAGATGCTTCTCGACTTCGCGAGGACGATGAGTGTGACGAGTCCCAGGGTCATGGAAACCACAAGGGCGATCCTTGGGGCATTCAACGGACGGGCGACGAGTACGAGGACGGCGAAGGCCACCGCGGCGAGCTCCAGCATTGCCGCAGTCCGTTGTTGAGTACCGCTCGTGTTCGGCCCGAGCCTGGCCAGGGCATAGACGGCAAGCGTCGCGGTGGCGGCAATCACCCCGGCCGGGATGGTGAATGCCAACACCTTTGCCACAAAGCCGGGGGAAGCCCGTGGCGCACCTCTTGCCAGGGCCAGGAAGAACCCGGGGATACCGATGGTGAGTGTGCTCACGATGGTGAGATGCCTGGGAAAGAACGGAAAGGGGAAGCCCCCGACAGCCACCACGACGGCGAGGATCGCGGCATAGACCGTCTTGGTCACGAAGAGATTCGCCACCCGCTCGATGTTGGCAACGACCCGCCGGCCTTCGCTGAGCACCTGGGGGACTGCGGCGAACGAGTCATCGAGAAGGACCATCCGGGCAACCGATCGACTTGCCTGGCTCCCCGAACCCATCGCGATGCCGAGATCGGCCTGCTTCAAGGCCTGGACGTCGTTGACCCCATCCCCGATCATCGCGACGACGTGACCCTGCGCCTGCAGGGCACGGACTGCCGCGACCTTCTGGTCCGGCCGTACTCGACCGAAGATGTTTGCGGACGACAACGCAGTGGCCATCGAAGTGTCGTCGGCGGCCAGTTTGGACGCATCACATGGGCGTCCCACGATCGGGATGCCTACTTTCGAGGCAATTGCCGCGACGGTCGCGGGTGCGTCACCCGAGAGCACCGTCACCGTGACCCCCTGGTCAGACAGATAGGCGATGGTCGAAGCCGCCTCGTCCCGCAGTTGCTCCGAGAGGACCACTAGGGCCACCGGAACCAGGTCCGCGAGTCCGTTGCCAGCTTGAATCGACTCCCCGGTTCTGGCAAGGAGGAGGACCCGGTGACTGGCACCCTCGTGGCGACTCCGCTCGCGTTCAAGCTCGGCCGGGAGTTCGCTCGAGAGGATGTCCGGTGCTCCCAAGACCCAGGATCCGTGATCGGCGAAGGTCACAGCGCTCCACTTGCGGTCGGAGGAAAACGGGACCCGGCTAGCGACCACCCAGTTCGGTGGCTGATCGAATCCCTGTGCCAGCGCCTGCATGGTTGCATTGGGTGCCGGGTCTGTTGCGGCCATGGCGCCGACGGCATCGTGCACGGATGCCTCGTCATGACCCGACGCGACAGCAATGGCCTCGAGGGTCGCCCCTCCTGCCGTCAACGTCCCGGTCTTGTCGATGCACAAGATGTCGGTCCTGGCCAGACCCTCGATCGCCGCCAACTCCTGCACCAGGACCCGTCGTCGCGCCAACCGGATCGCGCCGACGGCGAACGCAATCGAGGTAAGGAGAACGAGGCCCTCGGGAACCATTGCACCGACACCGGCGACCGATCCCCGAAGCGCGTCGCCGAGCGACTGATGGCTTCGCACGAGTTGGCTCACGGTGAGGGCCACACCGGCGGGGATCATTACCCAAGTCACCATGCGCAAGATCGAATTGGTACCCGCCTGGAGCTCCGAGTGCAGCAGGCTGAATCGGACGGCCTGGGCCTGAAGTTGAGTTGCGTAGGCGGCAGCCCCCACTGCCGTCGTCCGGACCATCCCGCTACCTGCGACCACGAAGCTCCCCGATAGCACGGTGTCCCCAGTGGCCTTCGCCACCGCCTCGGGCTCACCACTCAACAGGGACTCGTCCACCTCGAGTCCGGAACACCCGATTACCACCCCGTCCACGGGTACCTGATCACCCGGCCGCAGCTCAAGCAAGTCATCAACCACGACATCCTCCACGGCGATATCGGAGACCACCGGCTCCGCGGACGATCCGCCGCGAAGGGCATGGGCCCGAGGCGCAGTGAGGATGGCGAGACGGTCGAGAGTCCACTTGGCCCGCAGCTCTTGGATGATGCCGATGGTGGTGTTGGCCAACACGACGAAGCCGAAGAGGCCGTCCTGAATAGGCCCCACGATCGCGACCACAACGAACAGCGATCCGAGAATCGCGTTGAACCGGGTCAAGACATTGGCCCGCACGATCTGGCCGATGGTGCGACCGGGCGACGGTGGGGGCGCATTCACCTGGCCGGCGATGACCCGCTGCCTCACCTCTTCGGCAGAAAGGCCTACTTCGCCTGGCGGCTTACCGGACATGGCGGGTGCCAATGGAGCCGTCCCCTTCGACGCACCGCCAGTGGTCTTCTCATCCACCACGCATCCAACCTAGGATGCCGCGGCCAACGGCTCTATTCGGCCGCAGCGGAAGTATGCGATCGGTCCGACCCAACTGATGGCGATGGCAAGACCCCAGCGCCATTTTGGACCCCGCACCGCGGTGACCGGACGTCGAGCGAGATCCACCCATGCTGCCGCTGCCAGCGCCAGCTGCAGCGTCGCAGCCACCGCGATCGCCGCCCGGCGCCGCGGCGGGAGGTCCCTCCACCGCCGGCGAGATCCCACGCACCTGTCCATCTCCCTATTGACCCACATGGCTACGACGCCGACCAGGGCCGAACGACCCATCGGAACAGGTCCGACATGCCCGGCCCCACGGCCCTAGGCCCCACGGCCCGGCCGATTCGGCCGATCCGGCCGATCCGGCGAGCACCATTGGCACCGGGGCCGGTCACGACGGTCGGTGCCCAGTCACTGCATGGATACGCGGCACTGTCGATAGCAGAGGCGTTGCAGGTCGTCGCTGTCGGGTCGGCGGCGTCGGGGTCATCACGTCGCCCATCTTGCGGGTGCGCCAGCGTCACCAACGCTCGTGATCCCTTGATCCCGCCCAGCTAGCCGTTCTCAATCGGGGAGCCCAGGTGCGGATGCTCACGAATTGACCTCAAATAATTCTGCCCCCTTCAAGTTGAATCACCCGGTCAGCAGCGGATGCGACCTCGCGGTCATGGGTGACCATCACGATGGTCGCGCCTTCGGTCCGGTGAAGGCGATCGAACACTGCGATGATGTTTGCTGCGCCTGCTGGGTCGAGACTGCCCGTTGGTTCGTCGGCCAGAATCACGGCAGGGCTATTGGCCAACGCCCGGGCGATGGCTACTCGTTGTCGTTCACCACCCGACATGTCTGGTGGCTTGTGGCCGGCCTGGGCGGTCAATTCGAGAAGTGAGAGCAGATCGGTGGCACGATCGCTGCGGGCCTGGCGGCCTTGATGAGTTCCAAACATGGCGATCTCGATGTTGCGTTTGGCATCGAGATGAGGCAGCAGATTGTGCAGCTGGAATACATTGCCAACCTCGATCCGTCGATAGCGATCGAGGTGCCTTCGATTGGCAAGGTCCTCTCCCTGGAAGCGCACGCTGCCACTCGTGGGTTGGTCAACTGCGGCGAACAATTGCAGGAGCGTGGACTTCCCAGATCCCGACGGTCCCGTTACCGCCACCCATTCGCCGGGTGCAACACTCAGATTCGCCGCAACCAATGCGTGGAACTCTCCGTAGTCCACACCCACGTTGACTGCTTCGAGCACCGGCGTAGAAGCAGGAGATTCGGCATTCATGCCCAGAGCGACCTGGGACTCCCCTTGCCCCATCGATGCATTCGATGCGTGTGTCATTCTCGTCGCAACGAGGCACCCGGCCTCAACATCGCAGCTCTTGCCGAAGGGTAGAGCGCGGCAAGCAAGCCAATGGCAATGGCCGCATAGAGAGCAGTCCAAACCTCCCCGGCTGTGAATTGAGCCTGCAAAATGCCTCGCAGTGGCGAGAACCGTTCGAGGCCCCAGGTGAGCACAAATGCGAACCCGACTCCGAATCCCGCGCCGAGGAAGCTGATCCCAATGGCTTCCCCCAAGACAAGTCCGAGCAATCGTGATCGTGACCACCCGATCGCCCGTAAGACTCCGAATTCTCGGATGCGCTCGACGAAGGAGAGCAGCATGGTATTCATCACGATGATCACTCCGATGACGAGGGCGATGATTTGGGATCCGGTCTGAGCAGCCCCGAGGAATTGGAGATTCCGGTCGACTCGTCCGTACTCCGTAGCCGATCGCACGGTTGCCAGATTGGGGTTGGCTTCCTCGATAGCCGCACGAACCCGCTCGATGCTCGCCCCCTTGGTGACCCGGACGACGGTGAGCGTCACCGTCGCTGGTTTCCGTTCCCGTGCCTGCAGAGTCGCCAATGACATCATCGACGCGCTGTCCGCGAAGACCTGCCCGGTGGAGTAGATACCCACCACCCGGAAGCGGATTCCGTCCATCACGATCGAACTCCCAACCTTCTTTCCGAACGCGTCGGCAGCTTGCCAACCGAGCATCACCTCGTCAGGAGCAGTGGCGTCATAGGCGCTTCCCGCCACAACGTGCACACCGAAAGGCGAAAGTGACTCCGGCGTTATTCCGATCTCGAGGAACAGCGGGTGAGCGGGATCGAGCTTGATGGTTGCCACCAGGACTCCCACTGCGCTGGCGACACCCGGGGTGGATGCGATCTTCGTGACCTGGGTGTCGGTGACGACGCTGTTCAGGAGGTCGGAGACTGACTTCTGGGCGACTGTAAAGTCGGCGTTACCCGCGGACAGCACTTCTGCGGCCGAACTCTTCAAGCTGTCTGTCAATACCCCGAGTGTCACCACCGCCATCACGGCGATGGCCACGGCCAGCGCAGTTAGCGCAGTCCGCACCCGACGGGTACCAAGGTTGTGCACGATGAGCCCGACGAAGGACAACCCCCCGCTCTCCCCGTTTGGTCCCATTTGGGGTGTTGGCAGTCGGGCGTTCTCCTGCACATTGCTCCTTCGCTGGATAGAGCCTGTTCCTAGTGAAGCAGCAGGCCGGCGACGAGGGCAGGGTCAAAGGTCCCATGACATTCCGACTACGTCTGGTTGATCACCGTTCGCACATGCCGATGGATGATGGCCTAGAGGCTGAAGACGGCGTCAATGCTGCTATCGGTGTTGCGTGCCCTTCCACAAGCCGAGAGCCCCTGGGGCTCGGTTCCGGGTGCACTCCGACGTTGTGACCGATGGCACTGCCGGATGGACCGGACACTTCCCCAGACCTGGGGGCCACCGGCACATTGATCAAGCGACAGTGTGGTCACTGTCACCTGGGGGCATGCAGCGCATCAGCGACACAGCCGCACATTCAGTGTCGCACACCCTGGTTCCGGTCACCGTCACTCTCCGTGGCTTCGCCCAGACTTCACATACCTGTTGCGCTCCAGGTCTCACCGAATGGGGCTTCTCGATCTTGCAGGATGCCACCCTGTGTGTCGGTCGTGTTCCGAATTGAGGTGGTCCGGACAAATCCAATTCGCCGCGACGTGGAGTGAACCAAGAGTGCCGGCGATCTCGGAGATGACAACTCCGACCATACAAGAAGACCATCGGCCGACGTTGGGCCCGATTCCAGATCAGGACAGGTCAGATCAGCGCATGACCCGGCGAATGCCCGGCCCAGTGGCCAGGTCGGCCGGCACCATGTCGATGAAGGCCGGGACCGGAACCGCTTCGAGCTCCTCGTGACCGTCTCCCGGGCGAGCCTCGGCGGGTACGGTCGAGAACTCACCGCTGGCGGACCGATGGACCACGTTGGGAGGCTTTCGCTTTCCGATGCCCTCAGCCCCGCGCATCTCTTCGCAGATCTTGACGGTGACGAAGTAGGTGATCACCGGTATCAACGGCACCGCAATCCGGAAGAACCACAACACAGAGTTGAGTGGGACCTGGAAGAAGTTGGCCAACACGTCGGTGGACGATGCGCCGAAGACCATGAACATCAGCATCAGCATCATGGCGCCGGCGCCAGTCCGCTTTGGACGATCTCGAGGCCGATCGAGCAGGTTGTGATAGGCGAGGTCGTTGGTATGTCTCGCCTCGATGAACGGCCAGGCGAAGAAGACATTGAAGATGATCCCGGGGAAGATCACCGCGGGAAGCAGAACCTCCAATGGGATGGTGTGGCCCCAACCGACGAACTCCCAACTCGGCATGATTCGCAGGGCACCGTCGAGCCAACCCATGTACCAGTCGGGTTGAACGGCGTAGGAGATCTGGAACGGCTCGTACTGCCCGAACTGCCAGATCGGGTTGATTTGGGCGAAACCGGCCAATATGAAGGTGACCGCTGTCGTCACAAAGAGAAAGCCGGTGGTCTTGGCCATGAACGTCGGGAACATCGGCGATCCGACCACGTTGTGCTCGGTCTTCCCTCTGCCCTTGAACTGGGTGTGCTTCTGTTTGACCAGGAGGCCGAGATGGGCAGCCAGCAGCCCGACGATGAGCGCCGGGACGATGAGGATGTGGAGGAGGTAGAACCTGGGAATGATGATTCCATTGCCCGGATAATTGCCTCCGAACAGGAAGGTTCCCAGGTAGGAGCCGGCCAATGGTATCGACTCGAGGATCGAATAGGCGATCCGGATGCCGGTGCCGGATACCAGGTCGTCGGGGAGGGAGTAGCCCAGGAACCCGTTGACGATGCCCAGCAACAGCATGGTCACGCCCACGATCCAGTTGAACTCGCGGGGCTTGCGGAACGCACCGGTGAAGAACACCCGAGCCATATGCACAGCGATCGAGCCCAAAAAGATGTCGGCGGACCAATGGTGCGCCTGGCGCATCAACAGGCCGGACTTCACGTCGAAGGAAAGCCCGACCGACGAGGCATAGGCCTCGGATACCTTTTGGCCCTGGAGCGGGAGATAGCCGCCGTGATAGACGATCTCGTGGGCGGAGGGAATGTAGTAAAGCGACAGGAACACACCGGTTCCCAGCAGCACCACAAACGAATACAGGGCGATTTCCCCCAACATGAATGACCAGTGGTCGGGGAAGATCTTGTCGAGGAATGTCCGGCCGCCCTTGGCGATACCAAGGCGGTCGTCAACCCATCGGAGTGAGCTATCGATCATGGACGCTCCCAAAAACCGGGGCCGATGGCCTGTTGGTATCCGCTCTGGGACCGCAGATTGCCGAAAGCGTCAACCTTCAGCGGCAACTGCGGCAACGGTCGGGGGGCGGGGCCGAACTCGGGAATGCATCCCGAGGCAACATTGAAGATCGACTGATGACAGGGACAGACCAACTGTTGAGTCAGCTTTTGGTAGAGGCCGACGGGGCACCCGAGGTGCGTGCACATCTTTGAATACGCCACGTAGCCCTGCACGCCCCAATCGGTCCGCCCGGGCGATTCGAGTTGGAACGGGGGGTCGTCGGGACCAATCTGAGCCAGGCGGATCAGGATCGTCTGATCCGGGGAGGATCCTTCGTGGCCCTTGGGGAACACCGTCAACACGCCGCCGACATCGAGGTCAGCCACCTTGACGATCCGACCGTCGGCCGTCACCAACTGCGAATTCTCCTTCCAGTTCGTAGCGAAAAGGGAGGTGTCCGTATTGGTGGCCTGACGGGAGGTGGCCGGTTTCGGACCCAGCGAACGTATGAGCGGAAAGGCAATCACCACACCCATGGCGGTGGAGCCCAGAGCGAACAATCCACCGAGCACCTTGCGGCGCTGGACCACCATGCCACCTCGCTCGACGATGGCAGCGGTCATGGCATCGCGCTCAGCCTCGGTGGAGTGGAAGTCGTGCCGCTCCTCGACGAACGGCCCCTGGGGCATCAGGTACTTACCCCAGGCAATGGCGCCCACACCCAGGGCCAGCATGCCACCACCGAGAGTGGCCGCTTCCCACTGGGTCTGATCGCTTATCCAATAGGTGATGCCAAAGCCGATGAAACCGAGGAAGCCGATGACCATGGCCGCGGCAGCAAGGGCCTCGGCCCGGCCCGGATGCTTGGCGTAGGGCTGCAGGTGAGGGTCTTCGAGGGAGACCGGCGCAAGCGAAGGTGCTTTGGGCGACTCGTCGCTCACGTACGTTCTCCAATCCAGAAGCAGACGAGCATCAACAGGCCAACCCCAACAAGCAGGCCGACAAACCCTTCGCCCACCGGACCGATCCCTCCGAGTCCGAATCCGCCCCGGTCCTCCGGATGCTGAATAACCCCGTGGACGTAAGCGGCGATGTCATGAGCTTCGGTGGGGGTGAGATTGCCTTCGCTGAACCGGGGCATGTCGCCCGGGCCCGACCGGATGGCCTCGATGATCTGGGTGGGGGTAGCCAGGTGGAGGCTCGGCGCGAAGGCGCCTCCAGCCAAGGCATCGCCGGCACCGGTGATGGTGTGGCATGCCGCGCAGTTGAGGGTGAAGAGACTGCCGCCGACCTCGAGATTGGCGGCGCTCAGGTTGACGATCGGGATCGGCATCCCGGTTCCAGGCGCCTTCGACTGCACGAAGGCAGCGATCTGGAGGGTCTGTAACCGATCGAAGCGGGGCGGCTTCACAGTTGCCTGGATGCTGGAGATAGCCAGGGGCATGCGACCGGTGGACACCCAGAAGTCCACGGTCCCGGCGCCCAGCCCCTGCAGGTTCGGGGCCCGCGAGGTACCAGCGGCATCAGCACCGTGGCAGGAAGCGCAACTGGCGTCAAAGAGCGCCTGGCCGGGCGCAATGAACGAATCCGGAAGAGTGATGTCGGCAGTGCCGTAGCCGGATGGAGCCGATGACGTGGGCGATGTCGTCGGTGTGGTCGATGTCGGTGTCGGGTAGGCGTAGCCACCGGCGGCGGACGCCACAGTGGTTGGAGTGGTCGAATCAGCCTGTGCCGCCGACGGCGAGAACGCCATCAACCCGAAAATACCGACGGTGGCCAGCAGCGCAGCCGGTATGGCGTATCGACCCCTGATCATTCCACGCATTCCGCTTGACACCTATTTGAGGAGGAAGAGACAGACGAAGAGGCCGACCCAGACAATGTCGACGAAATGCCAGTAGTAACTGACCCCCTGGAACACCGCCGTCTCGCCCGGGTCACCCTTCGGGCCCTTCAGGCGACCGAGGAGAAAGATCATCGCCACCAGACCCAGGGTCACATGGAGTCCGTGGAGGCCGCTCATGATGTAGAAGAGCGAGGCGAAGGCGGTGTGGGTCGGGTTGGTGGCGGCGTCATGCGACAGGGTGATCCACTCGTAGAACTGGTTGACCACAAAGAAGGTGCCCATGATCAGCGTGACCACGATGAACTTCTTGGCGCTCCGCCGATTGCCCCGCTCTTGGTCCCAGACCGCCTTCTGCATGGTAAAGCTCGACGCCACCAGAACGACCGTGAAGATCCCGGCTTGGATCGTGTCGAGCTTGGCCCCGGCCGGCGGCCACACCGAGGCATGGGCCCGGATGGTGAAGAACGCCGCGAACAGACCGCTGAAGAACATCACTTCTGAGCCGAGCCAGATCATGACCCCGACGGCCAACATCGGTGGCCGATCGGGACGGTGGCGCTGGCGTGGATTGGTCGCCGGATCGATGGCGAGGGCCTGGGTCACGGCGTATTTCTAGTCGATGGCAGGCGCCAAAGGCCAACCAGCCCGTTTCACCCAGCCAGGCACGGTTCAGGCACGGTCCGGTTACGACCCCGTGTCGGATATGTGTCAGCTGGTGCCGGTCAACGCCGCAGGAAGAGGGGCCCGGTGGATCACCACCAGTTTCTGGGTTGGACGGGTCAGGGCCACATACAGGGTGCGCAGGCCCCTGGCCGTCTCTCCGGCGATGATGCCCGGCTCGACCACCACCACCGAGTCGAACTCGAGACCGTTCACGGCGTCGGCGGCCAGCAGCACCAGGGGCTCAGAAAGGCCGCCCTTCCGCATGTTCTGTGGGTCGACTGTCGGGAATCCAACGTCCACCAGCGCCGAGGCCAAGGCCGGAATCAAAGCTTCGGGAGCAATGACCGCCGCCCGCCCGGGAGCTATTGACGCCACCTCGGCGGCGGCTTCTCTGGCCACCCGCTCGACCAACATGAGCTCGGTCACGCCACTGGTGGTTCCGTCGGGCCCAACTACCGGGACCATCCGTGGCGGCTTCCCCGTTCGACGCACCGGCCGGGGCGGCTGCAGTCCCGGAGCGGCGACAGCCAGCACCCGGGAGGCCACCTCGAGTACTTCCGCCGGGGTCCGGTAGCTGACCGTCAGCTCGACCATCCGGGACTGACGGCGGCTGGGGAGGTGCTCGGTGATATCCGTCCAGTGTCGCGGCGCCCACGGCGCGGTGGCCTGGCCGATGTCGCCCACGATGGTCATCGACCCCGACAAGGATCGTCGGGCGACCATGCGCAACTGCATCGGCGACAGATCCTGCACCTCGTCCACCACGATGTGGCCGTAGCTGTGGCCACTTTCGTCCACCGAGCCGTTGCGGGGACCGAGCAGATGCCGGGCCTCATCGACCAGAGCGGCATCGGCGGCCGTCCAGGTCACCGCCTCGAAGGCGGCGGAGCGGGGACGCCGAAGGAGCGCCTGTTCTTCGGTGGACAGGATGTTCTTCCCTGCCGCTGCCACCAGGGGTGGGGCCCCGAACAGATCATGGAGGAGTTCGTTGGGTGAGAGCCGGGGCCAGATCCGGTCGAGTGCCGCCACGAACTCCGGGACGCGGTGGACCTTGCGCGAGAAGTCATCGAGATCGAACTCCTCATCGGACAGATCGGAAGGGTCTTCGTAACCGGGGAACGCCATGATCGCCGCCGAGGTGCCCGCCCCCAATGTCTGTTGGGTCTGACGGGCGCGATCAGCCAAGATCTGCACCAGGGCCCGCGACACCAGGCGCCGCCGGGCGTTGTGGGTTCCGGGCCGCCGCCGGGCCATATTGACGATCTCCCTGGTGTCGGCGACGGACAGTCGGAGGAACAGAGCGCCGTAGGGAATGGTCAGGTCGGCCGCCAGCGGTCGTTGCCGGGTCCGGACAGCCCTCCCTACGACCTTGGCCATTCGGGCGTCGCCCTTCAAGAGAGCCACCGCGGTGGGTTCGCTGCCTCTGACCCGAATCTCCGGGACCAGACCCGAGATGGTGGAGAGCGTCACTCCCGTCTCCCCCAGAGATGGAAGTACCTGTTCGATGTAGCGGAGGAACAGAGGATTGGGCCCAACGACCAGCACCCCCTGCCGCTCCAACGGGAAACGGTGGGTGTAGAGGAGATAGGCGGCCCGGTGGAGGGCGACGGCTGTCTTCCCGGTGCCGGGACCACCCTGGACGACCATCACCCCCGACAGGGGTGAGCGGATGATCTCGTCCTGTTCGCGCTGGATGGTGGAGACGATGTCGGTCATATGGCCGGAACGGGACCGGTCGAGCGCGGCCAGTAGGGCGGCGGGTCCTCCGATCGGGACATCACCCAAAATCAACTCGCCGGCGTTCTCGTCGGAAGAGCCCGGGTTCGGTATCGACGGCTCTCCGTTCAGGCCCCCGATCGAGAACCGTTCGTCTTCGACTCCGACCACCCGACGGCCGTCGAGAGCCAGGTGCCGGCGAAGGACCAGACCCTGCGGATCGCGCCCGGTGGCCCGGTAGAAGGGCTCGGCGACCGGTGCCCGCCAGTCGACCACCAGAGGATCGAGGTCGGCGCTGTGAATCGCCAACCGCCCAATGTGGAACACCTCGGTGGTCACTGCCCGGCCGTGTGCCGGCTCGGGAGGGGTGGTCACGCTGCCGTTCCCATTGGCAGAGCCGGCAGCCGTCGACCCACTGCCACGGCCGTTGTCACTGCCATCGCCGTTGGCCGTCCCCGCATCGCCTGGCCGGTCCGGCAGGACCCGGTCGATCCGCCCGAAGGTGAGCGCCTGATCGCCGATGTCAAGTTGTTCGAGACGGGCCATGCTGGTGCGGACGATCACGTCCCGCTCGGTCCGGGACTGGAAGGTTCCACCCTTCCCCAGGTCGAGAACCCCTCCAAGCATGGAATTGGCATCGTCCCGCATGGCGTCGAGACGCGCGTAGGCCATATCGACGAACTCCTGTTCGGCGCATAGCTCGCGTTCGACCCCCACCGGCACCTCCGTTCTGGCCTCCCCGTCTGGCTCAGGGGAACCCTTGATTATATGCGCCCGTTGCGATCGGCGCGACCGGCAGCATCTCCATCAGGGTCGGACAGCCGGGGAACCTAGACTTGCGGCCATGGCGTCAACCGGCAGTACCTCCAAGGCCGTAGGCCCCACCGACCCGGATTCGTCGCTTCACACAATTCGAAATGCCGGTCCGGCCACCGCCGGGGACCTGCTCGTATCGGGCATCAACCAGCGGCACAACCTCATCCTCATCGGCCTGAATGGCGACCGGCTCCACGAAGAGTCGTGCCGGCTCGACGGGGTACGCCGCGAGCCCTGCGTCCGGGACCTGTTCGCCGCCATCATCGACTTCACAGAGGGTGGGCCGTCACAACCCTGGTGGGCGTTCACCCCGACCTGCGAGGCACGTGACGCCGCACGCACCAAACCCGACTCGTTCGCACCGTAGGCTCGGCGGTAGCGTCCGATGGTGCCTCCACCTCGTCCCGGTCGCCATGACGGCTCGGCGTTCATCCGGGCGTGCCGGAGCCAGAGCGTCCCCCACGTACCCGTCTGGTTCATGCGTCAGGCCGGTCGTTCGCTTCCCGAGTATCGGGCGGAGCGGGGCGCGGGCAGCATCCTCGATGCCATTGCCCAACCCGAACTGGTAGCCAGGCTCACCCGGCAACCGGTCACCCGCTACGGCACCGATGCCGCCATCTTCTTCTCCGACATCGTGGTTCCCGCCGCCGCCATCGGGTTCGGCGTCGACGTGGTCCCGGGTGTCGGCCCAGTGGTGTCCCGACCTTTCACCTCCAAAGACGACCTGCAACGGATTCGCCCGCTCGAACCCGAGATCGATACGCCGTACGTCATCGAGGCCGTCCGCATCCTGGCCGAGGAACTGCCGGTTCCGCTGATCGGATTCGCCGGTGGTCCGTTTACGGTGGCCAGCTATCTGGTGGAGGGCGGTCCTTCCCGCAACTTCACCCGGGTCAAGGCACTCATGCATGGGGAGCCCGGGCTCTGGCACACACTGATCGACCGGTTGACCGACCTCGCCGTGGCCTCATTGCGTTCGCAACTCGATGCCGGGGCGGATGCCGTCCAGGTCTTCGACAGCTGGGCTGGGATCCTCACTCCTCGCCACTATGAGGAGTTGGTACTGCCCGCCACCCGTCGGCTCTTCGCCGAGTTGGCGGTCTCCCATCCCGGAACCCCGACCATCCTTTTCGGTGTGGGAACGGGAGAGCTCCTCCCCCTCATGGCGTCCGCCGGCAGCGGCGTGGTGGGCGTGGACTGGCGGGTGCCACTCGACGACGCCCGTCGTCGGGTCGGGCCCGGCATCGCACTCCAGGGAAACCTCGACCCGGCCCTCTGCCTGTCCACCTGGCCGGTGGCCGCGGCAGAAACCCGGGAGGTACTGCTTCGCGCCGGGACTACGCCCGGGTTCATCTTCAACCTGGGCCATGGCGTGTTACCCGAAACCGACCCGGCCATCCTCGAAGAGGTGGTCAGACTGGTCCACGCCGAAGGCCTCGCCGGGGTGGAGACGCCGACATGAACCCGTCCCAGCCATCCGGACCGGCAAAAGGGCACGCCCCACTCACCGGCGTTCTGGTCATGGCCCACGGCACCCCCGGCACGCCCGAGGAGATCGAACCCTTCTACACGTCTATCCGAGGAGGCCGACACCCGACACCCGAGCTCCTCGCCGATCTCGTGAAGCGCTACGACGCCATGGGAGGGATATCGCCGTTGGCCCATCGCACCCGACGCCAGGTGGATGGATTGGCCGTCGCGCTCGAAGCGATGGCCCCCGGTGTGTACGTCGTCGGCTACGGCGCCAAGCACACCTCGCCCCGCATCGAGGACGGCATAGCGGCCCTTGCTGCCGCCCACGTGGGACAGATCATCGGAGTCGTCCTCACTCCGCACCAGTCGTCCCTCGGCTCCGGCGAGTACCTGCGCCGGGCGGGCGAAGCTGCAGCGGCAACCACCCCCCCCTCGCAGTTCGTCGGCATCCCATCGTGGCATCGGGCACCGGGGTTCGCCGATCTGTTGGCCTCCAGGACCGGCACCGCCCTGGCCGCACTGACGCCTTCCCAGCGCCAGAAGACTTCGGTCTTCTTCACCGCCCACAGCCTCCCGGCCAGAGTGATCGCCGAAGGCGACCCGTACCCCGATCAAGTCCACCAGTCAGCCGCCGACATCGCCTGCCTCCTCGATCTCGACATCATCGACGATCTCGATTGGGGAGTGGCGTGGCAGAGTGCAGGACGAACGGCGGATCCTTGGATCGGTCCCGACCTCTTGGCCGAAATCCGACGGGTTGCTGCCGATGGGGCCACGTCGGTAGTGGTCTGTCCGGTGGGGTTCGTCTCCGACCATCTCGAAGTCCTCTTCGATCTCGATATCGAGGCCGCCGGCCTGGCCCGCTCGTTGGGGATGACGTTCGCCCGCACACCTTCGCTCAACGATGACCCCGAGTTCCTCGACATCCTCGCCAACGTGATCCGCTCCGCCACCGCGTCGGCACCCAGGTGACCGCTCCCCGCCGCCCGGTCATCGCCGTGGTGGGCGGAGGCATTGCCGGCCTCTCGGCCGCCTGGGAGTTGGTGACCTCGACCGACCTGGCCACCGGGGCCGGTCCTCCCATCGTGCATGTCCTCGAAGCTGACAACCGGGTCGGAGGCAAGCTGGACTCCGCAGAGTTCGGAGGACGAACGGTCGACCTGGGCGCCGACGCCTTTCTGGCCCGCCGGCCCGAGGCCACCGAACTCTGCGAGCAGATCGGGGTGCACGACGAGCTCGTCCCGATGGGCGCGACCGGAACATCGATCCTGGCTCGGGGTCGGCTCCGCCCAATGCCCGCCGCCCTCATGCTCGGTGTCCCCACCCGGTGGTGGCCGCTGGCCCGGTCAGGTCTCCTGAGCCCGGGCGAGTCACTTCGGGTGACCAGGGATCTGGTGATGCCCCACCTTGGCGCTCTCGCGGTGACCGGTGACCGATCGGTGGCCGACATCATCGGCGAACGCCTCGGCCGCCCGGTGGTGGAACGGTTGGTGGACCCGCTCATCGGTGGGATCAACGCCGGAGGCGTCGACGAACTCAGCGCCGCCGCCACCTTCCCCGCCCTCATCGCCGCCTCCGACAAGACCGGCAGCCTCATGCGCAGTCTCGGTCGCCTACCTCGCCCGGCGGGGTTGGGTCCGGTCTTCTGGTCGCTCCGCCAAGGAACCGCGAGCCTTGTCGACCGGTTGGTCGACAAGCTCGTCAATCCGCGCTCCGGCTGGGATGTGTCCATCCATACCGGGGTTTCGGTGGACGCCATCACCCAGGCAGCGGGCAATCCCCCCGGCGGCAATCCCTCCGGCGAGAGAACCTGGAGTCTCACCCTGGGCGGGATCAATGCGGCAGGCATCACCGACGACGAAGGAGCCCTCGCCGTCGACGGAATCGTCCTGGCCCTTCCCGCCCAACCGGCCTCAGTGCTGTTGGCCGCCCACTCCCCCGTGGCGGCCGGCTTGCTCAGCGCCATCGACTACGCGTCGGTGGGCGTGGTGACACTGGCGGTGCAAGCCGACGCCATCACCCGACACCTGGACGGAACCGGATTCCTGGTGCCACGAACCTCCCCCATCGGCGGGGGGCCGGCCCTCATGACCGGATGCACCTACATGTCCAGGAAGTGGCCCCACCTGGCCTCGACCGGCACCGAGCTCATCCGGGTCTCGGTGGGCCGGTACGGCGACGAACGGCACACCCAACTCGACGATGACGAGTTGACGGCAAGCGCCTTCGGGGAGTTGGCACAGGTGCTCGAAATCCACGGCGGCTTCTCCGATTCTCGGGTCACCCGCTGGTCGGGAGCCTTCCCTCAGTACCGGGTCGGCCACCTCGTTCGGGTGGCAATGATCGAGGAAGCGGTGGCCGCCCTCCCCGGCATCGCCGTGGCCGGAAGCGCCTACCGCGGGGTCGGCATTCCGGCGTGTGTGGGAAGCGGACGGAGTGCGGCACGTGCCGTGCTCGCTTCACTGGGAGAGTTCGGTCGATGAACACGGTACAACCGGTACAACCGGTACCGCCCGTGCCACCGTGGCCGGTGCCCTCGATCGACCCATCCGATCCCCCCCCCTGGAGGTCATCCCGGCTGAGGTTCGTGCATCATCTACACGATCGGGTGGTTCCGCGCCGGGGAGCGGTGGCGCTGCCGGCCATCGTCGCGGGAGTGGGGTTGGCGCTCTCCCTGCCTCCGTGGGGATTCTGGATCCTGGCCTTTCCGTCGGCCGGTCTGCTCTGGTGGCGCCTCGGTGGTCTTCGCCCCCGGACCCGGCTGTGGGCCGGGTGGCTGGCCGGTCTCGGCTGCTTTGTGCCCGGCTTGGCCCTGTTCCGGTCGTTCACGTTGCCCGGGGCCATTGCCCTCATCGCCCTCGAAGCCCTGTTTCCCGCGGTGGCCTGCCTGATGGTCCCGGCGGGTCCTGCGCTGTCCCGGGCCCTGGCCTTCCCTGCCGCGCTCACTTTGGCCGAAGCCGTCCGGATGACATGGCCGTTCGGAGGACTGCCGATCGGGGGGGTCTTCTTGGGCCAGGCCGATGGGCCGGTACTGGCCGTGGCTCGACTGGGCGGCCCCCTGGCCTTGACCGGCACTGTCTATCTGGGCGGCGTGGCGACGGCCGCCGTCCTCGTGGCTGTTCACCTTGCTGTCCGTGACCAGCGACGCGCCAGAACCTTTGCCCGCACAGGGTTGGCCGGAGACGTGTCGGTCAGGAACGCCATTGCCGGCAGTGGCGCCTTGGCATTGATCGGACTGTTGGCAATCGTCACTCTGGTGTCCACGGTGATCATCGCCACCTACGCCCCCGACGGTGGTCCTTCCCTGGGCACCGTATCCACCGCTGCGGTCCAAGGTGGCGGGGTCCGGGGGTTCCGAAAGTCGCAGGTGGACCCGGCCACCGTCCTGGCAGCTCAACAAGCAGCCACCGAAAGGATGCAGCAACTTGATGGCGGCCACGCCCCGCAGTTGGTGCTGTGGCCCGAAGACGTGGTGTCTCTCGACACCAACATCGATGGGACCATCCAAGAGGCACGTCTCTCCGCCCTGGCCGACCGGCTCCACACCACCTTGGTGGTGGGCGTCACCGAGTCGGTGTCCTCCAGCGCCTTTCGCAATGAGGTGGTGGCATGGGGCCCGGACGGGAAATTGGTGGACCGGTTCGAAAAGGTGCACCGGGTGCCGTTCGGGGAGTACGTGCCCTGGCGGGGTCTCTTCGCCCACTTGGGCAACCTGTCAGCCGTTCCCCTCGACGCCATCCCCGGTACCGGGTCGGGTCTGTTGACCACACCGGCGGCCCGTCTGGGAACCATGATCTCGTTTGAGGTGTTCTATGCCAACCGGGGTCGGCCGTCGGTGCGCACCGGGGCACAACTTCTGATCGTGCCCACCAATACCTCCTCGTACGCCGGTTCACAGGTGCCCACCCAAGAGATCGCCGCCTCGGAAGTGCAGGCCACAGAAGAGGGCCGGGACCTGCTTCAGGCCGCTCCCACCGGCTACAGTGCCGCCTTCACCAATCGGGGCCGGCTCATGTCCCGCTCCGCCCTCGGTGCCCGGCAGATCGTGTTCGCCGACCTGTCCCGGCGGTCGGGATGGACCGTCTATGCCCGCTATGGCGACGTGCCACCTCTTCTGCTGGCCGGCCTGGCCCTGGTGGCCGGTTGGTTCATCGCCGGCCGCGAGCCCTCCACCCGTCTGTCGGGATCCGATTGGTCCTGAACTCTCCGCAAGCTATTCGTAGTACCCCGAGTGGATGTAGACGCACGGGATTCCCTCGGCATGAAACATGGCGAAATTGTTGGGGTCATCTTCGAAAGCCAGCCGGAGATCGAATCCGAATGACCGCAACTCCTCTACTTCGTCCCTCTTGAACCGGGTCACGTGGGCGTAGTCTCCCCGGGCCCGCATCACCAACAGGTCCCACCGGAGTCCATAGCGCTCGAGCCAGGCCAATGTCTGAGGTTGCACACTGAATGGGCGCCCAGTGAGGAGTATCACCTGTAGCCGCGGATCCAGGAGTTCCATCAGTCGCGCCAGCTCTTCTATGACCGGATCATCCCCACAGGCAGCGAAGAAACGGTCCCAGTCCCTCCTCCCGTGCTCGAGGAAGTGTTGACGGCCGACCGCGTCGGACAGCACGCCGTCCACGTCGAAGACCACCGCCTCCCCGGGCTCGTGCAGCGGCCCCTGTCGCCACGCCCAGTTGTCGGGGCCCCCCCCCGGGCTCACTCGGGTGAGCGGCGAAGCGTCGCCGCCATGGTTGACCCAGGCGATGCCACCCACAAAGCCCCGAGCGCCTCCCCCGACGTGCCGATGACCGTTTCGCCCCAGGTGTCGGTCACGTTGTCGAACATCGGTCTTCCCCTCTTTATCGGCATTCGAGACTGCTCGGACACGTCACGACCGAGCCTAACGCCGCCGGGCCTCTACGATTGAGGTTTCGTGACGACATCCACACCCCCCGAGGCCGGCAGCCACCAGGTCGACGAACAAATGCCTGTGGCTGACCTCCCCAACGAGAACCCGGCTGTTTCACCCGAGCCAGGTGTGCCGGCCGTGGGCGTCCCCATCGGCCGTCGGGTCATGGTGGTGAGCGACCTCCTTCTCACCCCCGAGGCCACGCCATCGTCGAAGATCCTCACCGTCGAGTTGGCTCGGGCCCTGGACGCCTGGGACGGCCCCGGCATGTTGATCATCGCCGGCAATCTCTTCGACCTCACCGGCACCGACTCCCCGTCGGCGGACGCCCAACGGTCCATGGCCGCCCATCCTCAACTTCGAGAATCGTTCGGTGCATTCCTCCAAGAGCCCGAACGCCGGATCATCCGCCAGGTCGGCACCCACGAGCCCGGATATGCCACCGATCCCGACGTGGCGGCGGCATTGACGGCCATCGGGGTCGAGCAATTCTCCGAGGTCGATCTCCATCTGCATACCGCCACCGGCCTTCGGGTGGTGCGGGTCGAACCCGGTGAGCACGCCTACGACTCGGAAGGCACTGTCTCCGAGACCCGATTCGATCCGGCCGCCGATGCCAAGCCCGGCGCCGTCGATCGGGCCCTGGCCGGCAGCCGTTGGCGGAATCTGGCTGACCAGTCCAAAGACGACGCCCCCTGGCTCGAGGGACTCCATCGTCTCAGCGACCCATCCGCCCTCACCCGATTCGTCACGTCTCGAACCCTCTACCGGCGACTCGGGCGGTACGCGTGGTGGATCCTGGTGCCGTTCGCGGTGGCCGGACTACTGCGGGTGGCCGCGACCCCGTGGGTGCTCCGACACCTCGGCAGCGGCCTACCGGAACGGACCCTGCGCCAGGCCCACTTCGCCGACTGGACCGATCAAGTCTTGGTGGCCGGCCTCTTCGCCCTGGTTGTGCTCATCGTCCTGGCCCTGATGCTCGGCCTGTTGAGCCGGCGGATGTGGTCGATGCTCGGAGGTGGCGCACTCAAGTCGGTGACCTCCGAGGGAGTGGCGAACGACGCCGCCCGTGATGCCGGACGACGGTTGGTTGGTCTCGGATACGCGGGGCTCATCACCGGAGCCACCTTCCAGTCCGAGCTCACCAACTTCGGGGTCGGCTTCTACGCCAACGTGGGAGCAACCGCCGAAGTCGTCGAGGAGCGTCCGGTGAAGCTCGGGCTGCCGCCGATCTTCCTCCATCTCCAGCGGATCAGTTGGATCGAGCTCGAGACCGGTGCCGATCTCCACGTTCGCCTGCTTCTGGCTGCAACCGAGCTCCGGTCCCCCAGCCTGCTCGAGCGGTTGGTCAGCTTCCGGCGGACGGTGCGCGCCGTTCACCCTGTCATGGTGGCCTCCTACCCCAGGGGCGACTCGTGGCCACCCGCACCCGATCTCCGCCATGCGCACCGTCGCACCCGCCGGGTCCGACGTCTGGCGTCGATGGCCATCCTCTTTGCCGGGCTCGTCGACGTTCTCGACGCCATCACCCCCCCGTTGCGCAGCCGACTGCACGTGCTGCTCGAGTTCCTCCCACTACGAGCCACCGTCGCCGCCGGCACTCTCGTGGCCCTAGCCGGTTTGGCTCTCATCGCCTTGGGCCGCGGCATCCTTCGGGGGCAACGCCTGGCCTGGCAGGTAGCGATGGTCCTCTTGGCCGGAACGTTGGTCCTCCACCTCTTTGCCGGCGGAGACATCGAGGAGTCGTTGTTGGCATTGCTCGTCCTGGTGGTGCTGGTGGTCAATCGCCGTGATTTCCAGGCTGGCTCTGACTGGCCGTCCCTACGATCGGCGGTACTTGCCCTGGTGCTGGGGATCATCGGGATATGCGTGCTGGCCGCGGCATCGATCGAGATCTTCGCTCACGTCGGCCGCCATCGCCTCCACTACTCGGTCCCCTGGTGGACCGCCCTGTGGGCAGCGGCGGAACGCCTGGTCGGCATCCACACGGTGAACGTGGCCCCGCGTTTGGACCGGGTACTGGCCCCGGCGCTGTTGGTGCTCGGGATCGCCCTGGTGGGGGTGACTCTGTTCTTGGTGTCCCGCCCGGTGGTGGACCGTCGATTGACCACCGGACGCGCCGCCGAATTCCGTGCCCGGGACATCGTCCGCCGACACGGGGCGTCGACACTCGACTACTTCGCCCTCCGCACCGACAAGCAGTGGTTCTTCCATCGCGACTCGCTGGTGGCCTATGCGATCTACGGGGGCATCTGCCTCATCTCCCCCGACCCGATCGGACCGGCGAACGAACGCGAGCTGGTGTGGGTGGCATTCCGGCAGTTCGCCGACAGCCATGGCTGGGTCCCGGCGGTCATGGGGTCCGGCGAGGACTGGCTGCCCATCTACCGCGACTCGGGAATGCACAACATCTACCTCGGCGACGAAGCAGTGGTGGATATCCAGCACTTTTCGTTGGCCGGTGGCAACAAGAAGGGGCTACGCCAGGCTCATAACCGCATCAAGAAGAAGGGGTATTCGGTTTCATTCCATGATCCGGCCCGCATAGCCCCCGAGCTCTCCAAGGAGTTGGTCGCCCTCATGGGACTCAGCCGACAGGGAGAGCACGAGCGCGGGTTCTCCATGATGCTGGGACGGGTGTTCGATCCCCGTGACACCGGCCTGTTGATGACAGTGGTCCGGAGCCCCGACGGCAAAGCCGCGGCCATGTGCCAGTTCGTACCGGCCACCGGCATCAACGGCTACTCCCTCGACCTGATGAGGCGTGATCCCGGGGAGCACCCCAATGGGCTGCTCGATTTCGCCCTCTGTTCCACCATCGAGCGCCTTCAGGCCGGGAACTTCAGCGGGCTCAGTCTCAACTTCGCCACCCTTCGCTCCACGCTGGCCGGAGAGAAGGGCGACGGGGCCATGCAGCGGGCGGAACGGTGGTTCCTCAAGCGGCTGTCCAGTTTCGCCCAAATCGAGTCACTCTGGCTGTTCAACGCCAAGTACGACCCCGAATGGCTACCCCGATATGTGGTGTTCGATACCGCCGAGCACCTGGTGCCCGTGGTGATGGCCATACTCCGGGCCGAGTCGCTGTGGGAGATTCCGGTCCTCGGCCGGCTGTTGGCGGTCGGGGCCGAGAAACGAATGCTGGCGGCGCAACAGGAGACCCGCGAGTTCATCGCCGCATCGTTCGGTGATCTCGACAGTGAATCCACCGATGTCACCGATGAGGTCGACACCTCGGTGCCCACGGGCCGGTAACTGCCGGGAAGCGGCAACCTACCGAGCGGCACCCTTCTCAGCCGCGGCCTTCTCCTCGGCCGCCTTACGGTACGCCTCGAGTTGGTCGAGCAGGGGCATGCGCTCCTGCCCAACCGTCGAGTCCAGTCGGGCGGCAATCTGATCGGGGGTCCAGCGACCCTCGGCGTAGACGGCCCGGACCTCGCGAGGTTGGTTCCACACCGCGATCTTCGGGCCCACCGAGGTGTACACCTGTCCGGTCACGTGCTTGGCCTTGTCCGACAACAAGTAGACGACCAACGGGGCGACATCCTCGGGGTCCCCCATCTCCGCCAGGTCCATCGGGACGTTGGCCGACATCCGGGTGCGGGCCACCGGGGCCACCGCATTGGCGGTGATGCCGTAGCGGTGGAGCCCGGCCGCGGCCGAGCGCACCAGCGAGACGATGCCACCCTTGGCCGACGCGTAGTTTGCCTGGGCCACGCTGCCGGCGAAAGCTCCAGAGGTGAAGGCGACCAACGAACCGCCACCTTCCTGCTTACGCATGATGGCCGACGCGGCCCGAAATACCGTGAAATGCCCCTTCAGGTGAGTCTCGATCACCGCATCCCACTCATCCTCGGCCATGTTGAAGAGCATGCGCTCCCGCAGGATGCCGGCCACTGCTACCACTCCATCGATACGGCCCCACTTCTCCACGCCGGCCCCGATGATCTTCTCGCCACCGGCCAACGTGGTGACGCTCTCGGCCACGGCCACGGCCTCGCCTCCGGCAGCTTCGATTTCGGCCACCACCGCCTCGGCCACCTGGCTCTGTGGGTCCCCGCCATCGAGGGACACACCGATGTCCGCGACCACGATCCTGGCCCCCTCGGCCGCCGCCGCCAGCGCCACGGCCCGACCGATCCCACCGCCTGCACCGGTGATGGCTACGACCTTGCCGCTCAGAAATCCGCTCATGCGTGCTACTCCTCATGGTTCCAGTGGGGTTCAGGTAGGTCTCCCAAAGACTAGAACATGTTCTAGCGTCTGCCCAGGTTCGGCGCCACCCGGCCGCGGGGCGCTGGCGTCGCCATCCTGTCCGACCGAAATCGAAAACGTGCTCCTCGGCTTCCCGAAGATCGGCGACGTCGCCGTCTTCGCTGTTCCCCACGACGAATGGGGCGAAGAGGTGATGGGGGCAGTCGAGCCGCAGGAGGGCGTGGGAGGCTCACCCGAGTTGGCCGAGGAGACCCCACCGATCAGCCATGGCACCCCATGGTTCATCCCGGGGCGGGCAATGAACCTGTCTGGTCGACCACCTGTACGTCGGAGGCCGCCCCTTCCCGGGCCGCCTCGGCCCGGATGGCCGCCACCATCACCGGGTCGGCACTGTCGATATTCCCCTCGGCGATGGCCAGGAACTGTGCCGGGGCCACATCGATGAACAGCCCGTCGGCCTCGGCGGTGAGGACGTCTCCGTGGTACATCCCGGCCCACGATCGGATTTTGCGGCCGTCGCGGCCCAAGTAGCGCGCCTCGATCCGTAGTTCGGTGCGGAGTGGGGTCGGCTTCCGGTACCGCACGGTGAGGGTGCCGGTCATGCCGTGATTGCCGGCCACCATGTTGGCGGCTCCGAGCACCTCGTCAAAGGTCTCGGCGATCACTCCTCCGTGGACACAGGTCGGAGGGCCCTCGTAGGCGTAGTCGAAGGTGGCCACCGCCCGTATCTCCCTGGGCCCGCCGTCAACCCCATCGACCACACTCACCACCACCGGAGGGGAAATCGGATTGGCCAGGCCCATCACCGGACTGGTCGGAAAGAACTCCTGGGCGGCCGAGGCGATGTCGGGCTGTCCCCTCGGTCGCTTCACCGGGCCGGCGGCGGCCGAAAGTGCGGCATGGAGGCCTTCGACCGCTTCGGCCGCCTCGGTGATGGCGGCATCATCGAGGTCAGCAGCCACCGTGGCGGTGATCATCTGTCGTAAGGCCGCGGCCAATCGGCGCCGGGGGCTACCGGTCTCGGTGCGGGGGTCCCGGTCGGGATCGAGAAGGCTCACCGACGCTGGAAGTTGGCCGGACGTTTTTCGGCGAACGCCTTCTGTCCCTCTTTGGCATCCTCGGTGGCGAAGATCGGCCAGCCGAACTCGAGCTCCATCTTGAGCGCCTGTTCCTCGGGAATACCTTCGGTGGCCTTGACCGAGGCCTTGATCGCCTCCACGGCCAGTGGCCCGTTGGCCGCGATCACCTCGGCGATCTCCAGCGCGGTGTCGAGTGCTGTCCCATCGGGTACCACCCGGCCGATCAGGCCGATCTCCTTGGCCTCCCGGGCAGAGACCTCCCTAGCGGTGAGCAACAGGTCCATGGCCACCGTGAACGGGATCTGACGCCGCAGGCGCACTGTCGAACCACCGAGTGGAAACAAGCCCCGACGAGCCTCGAAGACACCGAATTTGGCGCTTTCACCGGCCACCCGGATGTCGGTGGCCTGCAGGATCTCGGTGCCGCCGGCCACCGCCCACCCTTCCACCGCGGCGATGAGCGGCTTTTTCAGCGAGTAGTGCCGAAGCAGGGCCTTCCAGTGAAGATCGGGATCTTCGGCCATCCGGTCCTGGACCGACTCCATGCCGGGACCCGACATCGACTTGAGATCCATCCCCGCACAGAAAGTGCCACCGGCACCGGTGAGGATGGCGCACCGGATGTCGTCATTGGAATCGATCTCGTACCAGGCGTCGACCATGCCCACCAGCATGGGACCCGATAAGGCGTTCTTCGCCTCCGGTCGGTTCATGGTGACGATGGCGGTCGACCCCTGAATCTCGAAGTTCAGATGCTCGGTTCCACTCACTGTGCGTCTCCTGGTGTCGGGTTCAACGAATCAGATGCGTTCGATAATGGTGCCGGTGGCCAGCGCCCCGCCACAGCACATGGTGATGAGGGCCAGGTGACCATCGGTGCGCTCCAACTCGTGCAACGCGGTGGTGATGAGCCGGGCACCGGTGGACCCGACCGGGTGACCGAGGGCAATGGCCCCGCCGTTGACGTTCACCTTGTCCCAATCCACCTCGAGGACCTTGCCCCAGGACATCACCACCGAGGCGAACGCCTCGTTGACCTCGAACAGATCGATGTCGGCCAGGTTCATCCCGGCCATGCCCAGCACCTTGGTGGTGGCGGCGATGGGGCCGTCGAGATGGTAATACGGGTCGGATCCGACAAGCGTCTGGGCCACGATGCGGGCGCGGGGTCGCAGGCCCGCCAGCTTGGCCCTGGCCTCTGACATCCACAACACCGCGGCGGCGCCGTCGGAAAGCTGGGAGCTGTTGCCGGCGGTGTGCATACCGTCCGTGGCCACCGGCTTGAGACCGGCCAGACCCTCGCGGGTGGTCTCCCGAGGGCCCTGATCCTTGGACACCAGTGACTTCTCGCCGGTAGGGCCATCAGGGCCCACCACCGGGGCCTCGAGGGGGACGATCTCCCGGTCGAACCGGCCCTCGGCCACCGCCACCGCTGCCTTGCGCTGTGACTCGAAGCCGAGCCAGTCCACGTCGTCGCGAGTGATGCCGTATTTCTCCGCGATCCGCTCGGCGGCAACGAACTGATCGGGCATGTCCCAGGGGAACTGCTCCGGCTTCGACTTGCCCGGACCATTGTAGGCATTGGCTCCCAGGCCCACCCGGCTCATGGCCTCGACACCACAGGCGATCCCGACCTCGACGGCTTCGGCACTGATGAGGTTGGCGATGAAATTGTTGGCCTGTTGGGCCGATCCACACTGGCAGTCCACGGTGGTGGCCGCCACCTCGTAGGGCAACCCCTGGCTCAACCACGCGGTGCGGGTCACGTTGGATGCCTGCTCGCCGGCCTGGGTCACACACCCGCCGACAATCTGATCGACGTCGCCGGGATCGACTCCGGCCCGCTTCACCAATTCGACCTGGGTGTTGCCCAGCAGTTCCGCCGCATGGAACCCGGAAAGCCATCCGTTGCGCTTTCCGATCGGGGTGCGGACCGCTTCGACGATTACCGGCTTGGCCATGACGGATCTCCTTGAGAGAGTTGCGAACAACGGCGCCAGACCCGGCGGTTGGGCCGGAGCGACGCCAGAGATCCCAGTATAGAACTTGTTCTACTGAGCTGGCCCGGCCTCTGTGTGTGACGTTCCCCGGCGCATCTCAGACCACCCAGTACCCGAGGTTGAACATCGCCTGGACGAACAGCGCGCCGCCGATGGAGGCGGCCGTCAGGGCGACAACCGCGACCTGCCATCGGCGGGTCATCACATACAGTGCCGGGTAGAGGGGGAAGGCCACGCTGATCAAACGGGCATCGCCCTCGGTCGACGTGAGGGTGCCGGCGAACCGGATGGAGGTCACCGACACGATCCCCACCACCCCGGCCAGGATCACGATCCAGGGCACGGGAAACCGCACTTCTGCTCGCGGCGCGGTGTCTGCCCGCCGAACGGGCGCCGCGATCACCACCAGATAGACAAGGGCGGCGGCGGCCACCACCACGATGGCGTCGTTGACGATCCAGGCCCAGACGATGTTGGTCCTCACGAAGCCGTACCCGACCGGGACCGGCCCCCGCTCGTCCATCACGTGGCGAATGGATCCGATGTTGTGGACAATCCCGGTGAAGGGGAACCGGGTCAACCGGTGCCAGTTGCCCTCCTCGGTGACATAGGCCAGCGGATCACCGAAGTGCACACCCAGAAACACCGTGTATGCCGCCAGTCCCCATACGCTGGCCAACCCGTAACCCGCCGTTCGCCACAGGCCCCGGCACCCGATCAGTGCGGCGATGACGATGGCGATGGCCAGTACCACCCCCTCGGGAGATGTTGCCGAGGCGAAGCCACCTACCAAGGCGGCCGGCCACCAGCCGCCCCGTTCGATGAGGGTGACGACGATGAGGATCTCGAGGATGAAGAGGGCCTCGCTGTAGGGAGCGAGCAGAAAGCACGAAGTGGGGAACCAGCAGAACAGCACCACCGAGACAAGGGCGGCGCGGCTCCCGAACCGGCGGTCCACCAACCCGAAGAGCAACAGGGAGGCTGCCACCATTGCCGACCACGAAACGATGCACCCGGCCTGGCTGTAGGTCAGACCTCCACCGGTGAGGTCGTGGGCCACCCGCACCACCAGCGGGTAACCCGGGAAGAAGACCCGCAGAGGTGCAGGTGCGCGTGGGTAGCCATGGGCGGCAATCGTCGTGTAGTACCCGGCATCCCAACGATCGAAGACCCCGAACCACGTTCCACTGCTCAGGGTGCCGAGCCGGCTGTGCTGCATGGAGCCGGGGAACAGCACCACGACCAGATGACCCCCGATCGCTCCGATCGCTATTCGGGACATCGCTATCCATGCTGCCGGCCACCAGGGCGTCGTTGGCCGTCCCGACCCACCCGGCCGGTCCGGCTCCCTCAAAGGACTGACGGATCCGCTCGACGTCGTGTGCAGCGCGGTCCCCACAGGGAGCGAACGCTAACAGTGTAGATTTATGGGGTCCCTCCGAGCTGGGAGGGCAGGCCCACCACCCCTCCGACCTGCACCTTTTGCGCCACAAGTCCCAGGGCCATGGGAAGTTGTGCCGGTTTGGCCAGACCAGAAAGAGTACTCTTGCCGTTGGTGAAAGAGAGAGGCCGCGAGGTCATCGGCGAACAGTCGCGGGCCGGACTCGAGAGCGGCAAACCCGGCGCGGCACCGGACGACCCCACCGGCATGGTGATCGCCATGGAGTGGGTATGACCATCGCCGCGAAGAAACCGGCACCGCGCCGCGACCCGGGGACCGACTTCCGGGTCGGCATCATTCTGGTTGCGTACAACGCGGAACGCACCATCAATGCCGTCTTGGACCGCATTCCCGAAACGTTCTGGGATCGGTGCGCCGGGGTGTGGCTCAGCGACGACGGATCAGGTGATGCCACCTACAAGATGGCTGGCGATTGGCGTCAACTCCACTCGAAACTGCCACTCACCCTCGTGTGCCAGCCGGTGAACCTCGGATACGGGGGGAATCAGAAAGCGGGGTACCACTGGGCCATCGACAATGATCTCGACTGCGTGGTGCTGTTGCACGGTGACGGCCAGTATGCACCCGAGCTCATTGAAGAGATCATCGCCCCGATCGAGCGCGGTGAGGCAAAAGCGGTCCTCGGCTCGCGTATGTCGACCAGGGGCGGAGCCCGCCGCGGTGGTATGCCCCTCTACAAATACTTTGGTAACCGCATCCTCACCACATTCCAGAATTGGGTTACCGGCGTCGAGCTCAGCGAATGGCACTCGGGGTATCGCGCCTACTCGGTCGATGTTCTCAGGAGCATCGACTTTGACGGGAACAGTGACGCATTCGACTTTGACACAGAGATACTCCTGCAGGTTCTCTCCGCCGGCGGTCACATCGGCGAAGTTCCCATTCCCACCTACTATGGCGACGAAGTCTCCTATGTGAACGGCATGAAGTACGCCAAGGATGTCGTCATTGATTCGCTCGCTTGGCGCTTGCAGCAGAAAGGCTTCGGCTCGGGGCATCTGGCCTCCGTCGGGCCCGACTACGCCATGAGGGACGCGGTGACCAGTTCACACCAGGCCATCATCGCCCGCCTGTCGAAAGAGCAGCCGTCCCGTATCCTCGATGTCGGATGCGCGGCGGGGTGGATGGCCGAGGCACTCTCGGCAGCTCGACACACGGTGGTCGGTATCGATCAGTCCACCTACGACGGTGTGGCGGACCGGATGTCGCAGTTCATCCAAACCGACCTCGAAGGGGGGATCCCGACCCAGGTCGGCGGCGGGTACGACGTGGTGGTGGCGGCCGACATCTTGGAACACCTGGCCGCCCCCGAGCATCTGCTCTCCGAACTGAAGAGTGTCATGAAACCAGACGGGTTCATGCTGGTGAGTGTGCCGAACGTCGGGCATTGGTATCCGAGACTCCGGGCAGTCATCGGCACCTTCGACTACGACCAGCGGGGCATACTCGACAGGACACACCTCCGATTCTTCAACCGGCGCAGCTTCCGGCGCCTCCTTCGGATCGGCGGATATCACCTCGCTCTGGAGACTCCCCTCGGATTTCCGGCCGAAGCCCTGGGGCCCGGAATGAACGATCACCCCCCTTTGGCGGTGCGCCTCTTCCAAAGATTCGAGAAGCTCGGTCTGAAGGTGTTCCCGACCCTCTTTGCCTACCAGTTCCTCTGTGAGCTGGTACCGCCGGTGAGTTCCGAGGTGGTGACCCTGCCCGACGGGCCCGAACCCGCACCGGCGAGAAGCACTCAACTCGATCCGGACTCATTCTCCCCGCGCGGCAACGGCGGGGACGCGGGGAGCAACGGAAGCGGGGCGGCGCCGGGTGTAGCCCTTGATGGCAACAAAGCCGATGGCCAACAGCGAGACGACGGTGATGGTGGCCCCGGAATCGAAGCCGGGCGGCCGAAAGCGAAGGACAACGTCTGACACACCGGTGGGTACCGGCACCACTTGCTGTACATAGTTTCCCTGCAGCAGGGGAACGGCATGACCATTGACCTCCGCTGTCCATCCCGGGTCCCAATTCTGGGGAATGACCAATAGCCCGGGCCGGGTGCTGTGCACAGTCATGCTGAGCGAGTTGATCCCAGGCTTGATCGAAGACGTGGTGGCGGCAACGGGCTGGCCCGACGCAATTGCATCGATCGCTGCCTTCGTCGCGGCCGAGAGTGAGTTCAGTTGACTGCTCTCGAGGACCACCTGTTGTTGCCACGGAAAGCTAGGCGCGACGAACTTCTCGAACGCCGATGACGCACTGTCGGCCAACGCCACCTGGGTGACGACCCGGGGGCCGACCGAGGTTCCCTCGAAGCCGATGAGGTTCCCGTCACCGCCGGCGTAGAGTGAGGACTGGGGAAGGTCCTCTCGGGCAGCTCCACCCCAGTCGGCCTGTACCGTGAATTTGGGCAGCGTGGCCATGGCCGAGATGCCAAACCGTGCCAGTTGCCCATAGCGGATGCTCGATTCTTTCGGCAGAATCCAGAACGCTTGCGACTGGTCCGAGGTCAGTGATTGCAGCGACTGACCTTCGATGAACTTGGCGACCACCACTGTCCTCGAGGGGATCACACTGTCATAGCCAGAAACCAGGTCGAGGTTGTACAACAGGTCGTAATTCCCTGGGTTGAGGAGCAGCCCGGATTCAAGCTGGGCGGACGTGGACGACACCGGAACAACCCGAGCCGGCCAG
>JADGOI010000173.1 GCA_017883075.1 Acidimicrobiales bacterium | reverse complement strand
GGTCACCTCGTCCTCGGACAGGCAGCCCGTCTTTACCGCGCCGACCGCCATGTCGTAGACCTCTGAGTCCGATCGCGGACCAATGCACAGGACCTCTAAGAGGCCGACGCCCTCGGAGATCGTGGCTTTGTAGACCACCCGATAATGGCCGCTGAGGACATCGAGCGTGTTCCAACCCGAAAGAGGCGCACGGAGCGGATGCTTTCCAGCGGGGTCGCCACAGAGGTGGACGATCTCCGCGAGGACATCGATCCGCTCATCTTCGGTGAAGCGTTCAAGCTGTTCGACGATGATGTCGGCGAAGACAACTTCGGCCTGGTCGTTCGGAAAGCGGCTGCCCCGTCTCACATCCGCTTTGCTGCGGCACGTTCACGGACCCGGGCCGGATCAATGTTCAGCTTGGCGCACACCTCTTCAAGTGAGAATCGGTTGGTCCGACCGAGAGCCATGTTCGCAGCAGTCTCGACGACCGAACGAGTGGCCTCGCGGACCCGGCGCAGATCCTCGTCGAGACGCTCAGCTGAATCGACGACTGCGACCGGCCGACCGTGGCTCGTGAGGACAACTCGATGACGTTCGGCCTCGGCGGCGAGCTTCGAGACTCCCTTTCTTGAGGCTGTGGTGACAGGCATGCGAAGTGCGGTCATGTCTGCAAGACTACATGTTTCTAGATAGTCCTGCAATCGCAATACCTGAGTCATTCTCCTCGGTCCGTATGGCAGGGCGGACGGGCCCAAGAAGTCTTCATGGAGCCGAGTTCTATGCCGCGTGGATGCCGCGGCTCCCCTGGACGAGCACGGACGGCCCCGAACCCACATGGCCTCTGACCTGCGGTTTCCGGTCACCAGCAACCCCCAATGAACCCCCATTTTTCGCCTGCAAAGCCCCGTACGGCGGTTCGATTCCGCCCGCCGCCTCTAATCAAAGCACCGGAATGATGGTGCTTTGTGGAAATGACACGCGGCATCGGCCCGGTCTCCATGCTGCACGGATGCCGCGGCACCCTATGAACGCAGGGGGGGCGGGGGAGGACTCCGGCGTGCTCTCAGCGGCCTTGACCGAGTTATCCGGGTAGCAGGGCACTTGCCTTGCCGCGTTCGGCCGTGCCGTGCTGATAACGGAGGCCTGTGACCACGGGCGAGTAACCGTCCAAGGCAACCAGCCCTTCGGTCGTCGTGCTCGGGTCGCGTGCGACGACGAGCAAGGAACCGCGTCGATCTGCTCGCGCGGGAACCGGAATCCAGTCATGGCTCCGGCCGACCAGATGGAACGATCTGAACGATTGCTCGAGTGAGCAGGCGAATCCGCGCCGTGCCAGATATCGATCCCCGAGTCGGTCGGGGGTTCCCAACGGCCCAACTCTCTTGTCGCGGAAGCACTCAATCCCAGGCTTCGCCACGGCGCAGACTCGGCGCTGCGGGAGTCGTGAAGAACCCGGTTCGGTGCTACCGTCAACGCTCCGTCAAATGTAGGACTTGAGGAGCGACTCGTGACCCCGACTCAGCAGCCAGCTCACGTCGTTGATGGAGACTCAACTGGCCCCAATTCTCCGATAGATGTCGTTGCCGACTTCCTCAATGCCATGCAAGAGGGCGACCCTGACACTGTGATCTCCCTCGCTGCTGAGGACATTGTCTACAGCAACGTGTCGCTTCCGACGATTCGAGGCAAGGATCGCTTTGCGAGAGCCGTTCGAGCGTATTACGGCTGCCACTTGGGCTTTGAGGTCGTGGTGCACCGTATAGCGGAGAACGGCTCGTCCGTACTGACCGAACGGACTGATGCACTCATCGTGGGTCCGTTCCGCATGCAATTCTGGGTCTGTGGTGTCTTCGAAGTGGTCGACGGACAGATCACGCTCTGGCGTGACTACTTCGACTGGCGCAGCACCACTCTGGCGATCATGCGTGGCCTGGTCGGGGTCATTGTTCCACCGCTCCGCGCTCAGTTCTCCGACACCCGCTAAGGACTTCCGAGGTCGCTTTCACCCGGACGTCGATGAGCCTGCCATGGGTGTGAATGTGTTTCGCCCGGCGATGATGTTGATCCGCCACCTCTGACCGACCCTCACCGGTGCACTACACGGATACCGTGGGAAATCAGCCGGCTGACGGTTTCGCATAGTCCCAAAGCAGAAATGCGTCTTCAGGGTCCTCCAACAGGACCTTCGCCGGGAGATGTTTGTCGATGTGGCCGATCAGGCCGTTGTAGATCCCGTACCCGACCAACTCTTGCAGCCGACGAGGAAAATGCTTGACTGTCTCGCGGGGGATACCCAGTTGCTGGTTCTCTTGCTGGCGGATGTAGCCGGCGCAGTAATTCATGGCGATACCGACCCGACGGGTGTCAGTGGTGTTGGCGCCGCCTCCGTGCCACAGGCTGCCATGCCACACGAGAACGCTCCCTTTTGGCATTTCGGCCGGAATCGACTCGTAGCTGGTGACAAGGTCGGGTGATTCCGAAGCGAGATGGGAGCCGGGGATGATCCGGGTGGCCCCGTTTTCCTCGGTGAAGTCGGTAAGCGCCCACATGGTGTTGCAGACGGTGGCCGGATGTGGCTTCGGGAGAGGGAGCACCTGGTCGTCAGCGTGGATCGGCTGGGGTGTCTCTCCGGAGGCAATGGCGATGGAAGAGAGCGATGACACCAGCAGGCCCGGGTCGAGCACCTTCTCGCAAATGGGGAGGATGCTCGGGTGAACCGGGATGCTCTCATAGAGGGGTCCGTGGACGAGCAAGTTGTAGATCCGGGTGGTGTGAGTCCCTTCGAACACGTTGCCCGCCGGGACGACACCGAGGTCACGCTCGAGACGCCGCAGATCCTCATCCAGTGAGTTGATGAGATCCATATCGATGGCGTCCTCGACAATCGTGTAACCCTGGTCCGCGATGCGTGCGGCGTGGGTGTTGACGTCGATCTCCATGACTACCTCCTCGCTTGTGCCGGCGGATGGCAGCCTATGGTGTGGGGGTGGCTCACGCCGGACGACCGAGCAACCGTTACGAATTATTCACGTGTGCATGGCGGGATCATGTGGTGTTCGGCATGGAGGCTGATCGGATCACGGATGAAGACCACCTCCTCGCACGAGAGAGCGATGGCATTCGATGGCTCCGCTGCCTACGGTGCGACGGGTGGTTCCCACACCAGATCCCCGATTCTCCCAGGGGCGGCCCCATGCCGACCCGCCATGAGATCGAACTACCAGTTCGGGGCCCGCTCTTGCGCGACCACTATGTGCTCAGGCTGATTGCCATTGATCGCGCCATTCACGTGATTGTGCTCACTACTCTGGCCGTGGTCCTGTTCACCTTTGCCCGACATCACACCGCATTCCAGCACGACTACAACCAGATCATGAACGACCTTTCGGGCGGAGATCCCGGGGCGACAAGCGTGAGAGGAATATTGGGCCATCTCCGGAACGTGTTCCACTACTCATCTCGTCATCTGGTGGAGTTGGGTTTGGCCGTCATGGCCTATGCCGTACTGGAAGCGGCCGAGATGTTCGGGTTGTGGATGGCCAAACGCTGGGCGGAGTATCTGACCTTCGTGGCGACCACGCTGCTGGTGCCGTTCGAGGTTTACGAACTGACTATCGGTGTGAGCGTCTTCAAAGTGGTTACCTTGGTCATCAATCTGGCCATTGTCGTCTATCTGCTGTTCGCCAAGCGGTTGTTCGGCGTTCGTGGCGGGCATCGTACGGAGATGGAGCGGCGTCAAAGGCTGAGCGGCTGGGAGGCAATCGAACGGGCGACTCCCCAAGCCCCAAGTCTTGCGTGACAGCTGGTCGTACACCGACGGCGATGCCGATTCAACTCGGCGATCGGCCCAAAGGCCAACCATCCGGCGACCGCGGCGAAGTGAACACCCATGCCGTGCTGTGCCGGAGAGGGAAACTGAATAGACCTGGTGACGGCGGGGAATGCCGGCAGCCGGATGTCGCTACAACCCCGATCATGCCCGCCACCAAGGTCAGTGTGGCGATCACGACACATGCACGGCACGGGCGGGCCGTTTGGCCGTTGATCCGAGGGCCGTCGGCGGCTTCGGCGGCTTCAGTGGTGCCGATCAGGTGGGACACAAGTACTACCGGACCTGATCAGAAGGTTGGCGGCCAACGGCCCGGCCCATTGGTTGGCCAAGACGGGTCTCGAATGCAACGTTTCCGAAGCCCCCACCGCTGTCGCCGTCGCACTCCCGACGGGTTGTCCAAACCCGGCAGCCGCTAAGTCAACCAGCTGAAGAGCTACCACTCCGAGTAGTGCTCCGCTGATTGCGACAAGTCGAGTGGGTCACGGCACGGGGTACCAGCGAGAGACTTCGTCACCCGGCAAGACAACTGCACGGCGGGGCTGAGGACCGGGACCAATTCACTTGTTCCGTGCGTCCGCCAACGAATGTCCGTCGGACTCGCCCAGCCTCGGTGGTATCGTCCTCCTTCACGGGCCGTTGGCGCAGCTGGTAGCGCACTTGCATGACACGCAAGGGGTCGTGGGTTCGAGTCCCGCACGGCCCACC
>JADGOI010000068.1 GCA_017883075.1 Acidimicrobiales bacterium | reverse complement strand
GGGATTGGGTTCGTCCTGGTCAGGTTGGTTGGCCCGCAGGTCAACAGGGTTCCGGCCGAATCTGACGCGACGTTAGCAAAGGCCTTCCCCCGATTTTTGGGGCCCCTGCGGAACACCATCGGTCAAGGCGGGGTTCTACTGTTGGTCGGATGGCGGAGTCCGTGGCTGGCGTAGCCGTGACCATCCGGCCCAAGGAGGCCCAGACATGAATGACACCACAAAGGCCGAAGCTGCAGGCCGGTTGGAGCTGAGCGACGAGGAGTGGAAGGCGAAGCTGTCACCCGAGCGCTACGCGGTCCTGCGACAGAAGGGCACCGAGCCGGCTTGGTCGGGTGAACTGCTCCACGTCGATGGCAGTGGCATGTTCACCTGTGCCGGTTGTGGTGCCGATCTCTTCCCGAGCGACACGAAGTTCGAATCAGGTTCGGGATGGCCGAGCTTCTACCGCGCTCTCGATGAGGGAACCGTGAACGAGCACGTGGACAAGAGCTTCGGGAGCACCCGGACCGAGATCACCTGTGCCCGTTGTGGCGGTCATCTCGGCCATGTGTTTTCTGATGGACCTGCACCCACCGGACTCCGCTACTGCGTGAACTCACTGTCCATCGAGTACAAGCCCGGTTGATCGGTCCGTTTCGTCGGTGACGTAGTTCGTCACCCCGATCGGCTGGCTGGGCCACGGACGGCCGGGTTCTCACTCCGGCCCGGTGACCGAAGCCAAGCGCTGTTCGAGCAGTTCGAACAGATCACCGAGTGCCATCGCTTCGGGAATGCGACCCGATCTGAGCAGTTGTCGGTCGGCATCGGCCAACGCCTGGCATGCTCCGAATGCCTCCGCTTTGGTCAATAGAACCGACGGTGCAAACCGGATGCGGCCATGGGCCTCGGTGGAAGTGCGGTTGAGGTCGGTAACGCCGACGTGAGTCATGGTCATGGCTGGTCCTTATGGTGGGAGGAAGAACTTCTGGTGGGCGACCGGTACCGGTGCCGACGGAGATGGGTCGAGGTGAGAGCCGCCGTGGCCACTATGGCGATGGTGACCACGGCGGGACCCACAATGTCAACGAGACGCCAAGCCACCAACCACGAGACCGCCCGCGTGTCCGCGTGCAGGATGAGCCGTCCCAGCAGTTGATTGCCACTGGCCAGTCTCCAACTTGCCCAGCGCGCCATGACGCTGACGATGAAGATGGCGGAGGTGTCGATGCGTGGGCTCATGGGTGGCGATCGGATGGCTTGCTCAGGGCCGATCAGGCTCCGGCGACGACCGTCTCGCCGGTCGAGATCTTCTCGTCGAGAGTCATCCCGTCGACGCCCGACTCATCTCCGTCCGATGCCGGTTGTTGGCGCTCGACCTTATGGACATCAGCAGTTGCGAATCGCAGGCTGGCCCCGATCTCGTCAGCCACGATCTCCACTTTGAACCGCCGGTCGCCTTCCTCGGTTTCCCAGCTGCGCTGTTCGAGCCTCCCGGTGACCACCACCCGCATGCCCTTGGTGAGACTCAGTGCGGTGTTCTCGGCAAGTTCGCGCCAGCAGACCACATCGAAGAACGAAGTTGCCTCCTCCCACTCTTTCGAGTCCCGGTTCTGCCAACGTCGGTTGACGGCAACACCGAGCGAGGTGGTGGCCTGCCCGTCCCGGGTATAGCGAATCTCCGGATCGCGGGTGAGGTTGCCGGAGATGGTGGTGGTTGTCGTGCTGCTCATGATCGTGTCCCTTCACGTTGGCACCGGAGTGCCCTTCCGCCCGGGGATCGAGTGAGATTCCGGTGCGGGCCACCCGCCATGGGTGACCCGACGATGATGGGGGTGCGACCTGGCCCGAGTCCTGGCTATCCCCTGCCCGGCAACCTTGCACGGTGGGAATGGGGCCGTCGGGCGACCAAAACCGCCTACCTCGGCATGTTCTTCCTTTCCACGCCCGGGCCAACGGAACGTGGCCTTCGCTCAAAAGCGGAACTACTGGGTGGGCCGGGATCGACTCCCTGGTGAGAAGAAGTTCGCGGTGGGACCGCCTCTTGCCCAGACCTACTCAGGTCAGCTCAGGTCAGCTCAGGTCGGCGGACAGTTGCTCCCGGGTGGCGTCACTGAGCACCACGCCCGGCGTTCCGTCGGGATAGTGGGGATGGTTGATGGCCAGGCTCACCGGTCCCCGCACAAATGCCTCCACCTGGGCAGGTGTCAATCGGAAGCGGACGTAGTGCACTGCGGCGGTCACTTCCTCCCGGGTGAGAAGCGAATCGTGGTCGGCCTCGGGACTTGAAGGCACGACCTGCATCAGCCCGCCCGATCCGATCCGCAACTCAGCCGAGCGTTCCACTCCCACCAGGGCCGGCAGCCACTTCCGCAGCTCCGCCTCGCTGGTGAGTTCGAGAAAAAGGGTGGCCGACAGCTCGCCGGGGGCCGGAAGAAGGCGGTTGTAGACGTCGAGTTCGTGCTGGATCTGCTCGTCGGAGACCATCTTCTCCGCCCGCGCCATCTCCTGAATCTGGAACCGCATGGTCAATCGACTCTCGAAGGTGAGGGTAATCACCGGACCCACGGTGACCCGGCGAACCTTCTTGGCCGCGATCACCTCTCGGCGGAACTCATCGCGTTCTCGTTCATAGGCTCGTTGATCGGCGATATCGGCCAACGTCAGTTTCGTGTTCGCTGTCATCGTTTCTCCTTCATCAGAGTTGCCCATGGCCCCGCCCATCAACTTCATCGGACGGGCAGGGAGCCTCTCCCGGGGTGATGGAACGTTTGTCTGAACAGGCGGCACAGCATGGAGGATGCAACGACGCGGCCCCGGGTCGAGCCCGGGGCCGGCCGTTACACCTTGAGGTCATCACTACATCGGGCCCGAACATTACCGATCGGGCCCGGCCAACGACTACGAGACCGACGCCAGGCCCTGAGCGAACCGGCCGGCATGGCTCTTCTCCGCGCGGGCCAATGTCTCGAACCACTCGGCGATCTCGTCGAAGCCCTCGTCCCGAGCGGTACGGGAGAAGCCCGGGTACATCTCGGAGTACTCGTAGGTCTCGCCCTCGACCGCCGACTTCAGGTTGTCCTCGGTCGGACCGACCGGGGTTCCGGTCACCGGATCTCCGGTCTCACGCAGAAAGTCGAAGTGACCGAACGCGTGGCCTGTCTCACCTTCGGCGACCGAGCGAAACAGTGCGGCTACGTCGGGGTAACCCTCCACATCCGCCTTTTGGGCGAAGTACAGGTAACGGCGATTGGCCTGGCTCTCGCCGGCGAACGCCTCCTTGAGATTTGCTTCCGTCTTGGTGTCCTTTAGTGCTGGCACTGTGTTCCCTTCCTTGGGTTGATTGTCATGTAGATAGTTGAAGCGTCGACTGCCGGCATTCCGGACAGAGCCCCCGAAACACGATCTCGGCGGAGCCGACCTCGAACCCGAGATCGGCTCCATCGGGAATTTGCAGATCGGGAAAGGCCGCCACCAGGTCGCGCACCTTGCCACAATGCCGACACACCAGGTGGGGATGGGGATCGTCGACATTGGGATCGAACCGGATCATTCCGGTCCCCAGGTCGAGCGAACTGATCTCGCCCAGATCGGCCAGATCGTGGAGTGTCTGGTACACGGTCTTCAGGGAGATGGTCTCCATCTCCCTGGTGGCGGCGATATGGACCGCTTCGGCCGACGGATGGGTCATGTCGCCCTCGAGTACCCGAAAGATGCACTGGCGTTGGGCGGTCACCTTGCGCCCATTGGCCCGGAACAGCTCGCTCAACTCCCCCGGCGTCCTCATCGCTCTCGATCGTATCACCAACTGTTGTTCTTCAACACTGATTGTAGATAAGGCATCAACCCCTCCGGCAAAGCTGTGGCAGGCTTCGGACGTGTCCGACCGTGATCCCGCTCCCCAACCAGCTTCACCCTTGTTTCGCCGGGCCGACGCCCTCTCCCGTCTGGCTTCCGAGGAGTTCGATGTGCTGGTCATCGGTGGTGGCATCACCGGGGCCGGGGTGGCCCTCGATGCCGCCAGCCGGGGGTTGAAGACCGCCCTGGTGGAGAAGGACGACTTTGCCTCGGGCACCTCGTCCAAATCGTCGAAGATGGTTCACGGCGGACTCCGGTACCTTCAGCAGAACGAATTTCGGCTGGTGTACGAGAACCTGGCTGAACGCCAACGCCTGTTGGACAACGCGCCCCATCTGGTTTCCCCACTTCCCTTCCTCATTCCCTTGTTCGGTCGGAGCGGAGTGGTCAACCGGAGCGTGGCCCGGGTGTACCGGACCGCCCTGTGGCTCTACGACCTGACAGGCGGCGTCCGCATCGGGCGCCGCCACGAGCAGGTCACCAAGGCCCAGGCGCTTTCCCACCTTCCCAACCTGCGCACCGATCATCTGGTGGCCGGATTCCTCTACTGGGACGCCCAGGCCGACGATGCCAGATTGACGCTGGCGGTGACCCGCACGGCTGTCCTCGACCATGGTGCGGTGGCGGCCAACCACACCCGGGTCGTCTCTCTCCTCTCCGGGCCCGACGGTCGGGTCAACGGGGCCCGGGTCGACCCCGACCAGGGTGAAGCGTTCGACATTCGGGCCAAGGTCGTCGTCAACGCGGCCGGTGTCTGGGCCGACGAGGTCCGGGCCCTCGACGAGCACCACAACCCCCATTCGATCCGGCCGGCCAAAGGGATTCACATCACCGTTCCAAACGAGGCCTTCCCGTGTGACATCGCGGCGGTCATCCCCGTCAAACAGGATCACCGTTCGATCTTCGTGGTCTCGTGGGGGGACCAGGTCTACCTCGGGACCACCGACACCGGGTGGGACGGACCGCTCGACGATCCGAGCTGTCTGCCCGAAGACGTCGACTACATCCTCGCGGCGGCCAACGCCGTGATCACCAACCCCATCTCCCGGGCCGACATCACCGGCATCTGGTCGGGCCTGCGACCGCTGCTCGCCCCCGTCGAAGGCAAGCACGCGCCGAGCGAGCGAACCGCCGACCTGTCCCGCCGCCATATTGTCCGGACCTCGGACACCGGTGTCGTCACCGTGACCGGGGGGAAGCTGACCACCTATCGGAAGATGGCCGAGGACACCGTCGACGCGGTGGCCAAGGTGCTGGGTCGCCGGTCATTGCGATGCGTCACCAAACACCTCCGATTGCGCGGCGCCGGCACCAGTGAGCATGCCCCGCCGATGCCCGGAGGTGCGCCGCCCCACCCGCGGGCGGCGGACTGCACCCCGGCCGAAGGCACCGCCATCCACCTGGCCGCCCGGTTCGGTACCGAGACGACCTCGGTGTTGTCGATCACCGAAGGACGACCCGATCTCCTCGAACCACTGGTTGCCGGGTTGCCCTACCTGAGTGCCGAAGCCGTCTACGCGGTCCGCGAGGAGATGGCCGGGTCGATTTCGGATGTTCTCGATCGCCGCACCCGCGCCCGCCTGCGCGATGCCCGTGCGAGCGCCTCGGCCGCATCCCATGTGGCCTCGCTGATCGGTCCGGAGCTCGGTTGGGACGCCGATCGCTGTACCCACGAAGCGGAGACGTACGCCGCCGCAGTGCGGGCGCAACTCGCCCAGGCCGGTCTGGACCCGGCCAGTGCGGAGCCTCGTCGTGGACAGGTGATTGCCGGCGCGTAACCGCGTCGTGGCCGACAGCATCCACTCGAACCACCAGGAGAAGAACCACATGACCTACGCCAGCTACCAACAGCTGACATTTGAACGGCGCGAGAACGGCGTCTTGTTGATGACACTCGACCGGCCAGAGAAGTACAACGCGGTTGACGAGGCGACGCACAGTGAGTTGGCCCGCGTATGGAGGGATGTTTCCACCGATCCCGAGACGCGGGTGGTGGTGGTCACCGGGGCGGGCAAGGCGTTCTCCGCCGGTGGTGACCTGGCCATGGTGGAGCGCATGACCGGTGACTACGACCGGGTGGCCCACATGCTCTCCGAGATGAGCGACATGGTGTACAACCTCATCAACTGCGACAAACCGGTGGTTTCGGCGATCAACGGGGTCGCGGTCGGTGCCGGACTGGTGGTGGCGTTGCTGGCCGACATCTCCATCTGTGCCGAAGATGCCCGCCTCGGCGATGGCCATGTGAAGCTGGGCGTTGCCGCCGGTGATCACGCCGCCATCATCTGGCCGCTCCTGGCCGGGATGGCCAAAGCTCGCTACTACCTGCTCACCGGGGAGATGATCACCGGTGCCGAAGCCGAACGCATAGGAATGGTCACCAAGGCGCTCCCCCGCGACCAGGTGCTCGATGAAGCCCTCCGTATCGCCGACACCCTGGGTACCGGCTCGCAGACGGCCATTCGCTGGACCAAGCGTGCCCTCAACAACTGGCTGAAGGCGGCAGGCCCGATCTTCGACCAGGGCGCCGCCTACGAGATGTTGGGTTTTTTGGGTCCCGACATCGTCGAAGGAGCGGCGGCACTGCGCGAGAAGCGTCAGCCTGTCTTTCCCTCCACGGTGGCCCCGGCATGATGCGACCTCGTCCCGGCAGCACCGGGTCCACCGGGTCCACCGGCACCACCGGGTCCACCCGTGGTTCCGTTTCCGGAAAGGGCAACCTATGACCCAACCCACTCCGGTCACCCCCATCGACGCCGAATCCGCTGCCGTCACCGACCGGATCGGGGGCACCAAGGTCGGCGTCGACGCTGCGCTCCGTAAACGCCTGATGGATGTCTGCGCGGAGATCAGTGACGATCCCGGTGAGAGGGCCGAGGCCGGGCGGGACTGGTGGCCTCTGGCCATTGGCTGGGCGACCCGAGGACAGGTCCCGGCTCGACCGGCGTTGGTGGCCCGTCCCACCGACACCCGACAAGTTGCTGCGGTTCTGGCTGCCTGCAACGACGCCCGGGTTCCGGTGACCGCCGCCGGTGGGCGTAGCGGCGTCTGCGGAGCCTCCATTCCCGTCTTCGGCGGAGTCTCGCTCGATCTGTGTGGACTGTCGGGCATCGGAAACGTCGATGCCACCTCGCTGGTCGCCGATGTGCGGGCCGGCACGTTCGGTCCCGAGGTGGAGGCCGGGCTTCAGGATGAGCACGGGGTGACCCTCGGGCACTGGCCGCAGTCCATGGGTCTCTCCACCGTGGGTGGGTGGTTGGCGTGCCGGGGGGCGGGCCAGTACTCCAACCGGTACGGGAAGATCGAGGACATGGTGATAGGGCTCGAGGTCGTACTGGCGAACGGGACGGTGGTGCGCACCGGAGGTCACGCCCCGCGATCGGCCACCGGCCCGGATCTCACCCAACTCTTCGTCGGCAGCGAAGGCACCCTCGGGGTGATCACCGAAGGCCGGTTTCGGGTGCACCCGCTGCCGCCCGGTTCGGGGCGTCGCTCCTTCGGATTCGCATCATTCGCCGACGGGCTCGATGCCTGTCGCCAAATTCTCCGGCGCGGAGCCACTCCGGCAGTACTCCGCCTCTATGACGCCACCGAGTCGGGCCGTTCCTTCGAACATGGTGAGACCAATGTGTTGATCGTGCTCGACGAAGCCGATCCCGGATTGGTCGACGCCACCCTGGCCGTGGTGGACGACGAGTGCCGGGGCGCAGACCGACTCGACGACCAACTGGTGGAGCGTTGGCTGGCCAACCGGAACGACGTGTCGGCTCTGGCCCCGTTGTGGCGCCACGGGATTGTCGTCGATACCGTGGAGGTATCGGCTCGGTGGGCGGCACTACCCGGGCTCTACCGGGCAGTGCTCGATGCCCTCGGTGGCATCGAGGGGACTATCGCGGCATCGTCTCATCAAAGCCACGCCTATGCCGATGGCGCCTGCCTCTACTTCACGTTCGCCGGGCGGCCACCCGGCGGTACCGGCGACAGCGATGCTTCAGGTGGTGACGCTCCCGACGGCGAGCATGCCGCCTGGGCCGAGAGCTACTACACCGCCGCATGGGATGCCGTCACTCACGCCACCGTGTGGGCCGGCGGGGCCATCAGTCACCATCACGGGATCGGGATGAACCGGGCCCGCTTTCTCCCCGGCGCACTCGGGACCGGTTTCGAGGTGCTGGCATCGGTGAAACAAGCTCTCGATCCGAACGGAATCCTCAACCCCGGCAAACTCGGTCTGCCCTCGCCGTTCGGCGAGATGGACTGGCCGAATCCGGGGGCCCGGCCATGAGCATTCTGGTGGTCGACGTGGGGACCTCGGGGGTCCGCGGCTCCATTGTGCGTGCCGATGCAACCGTCGAACACGTCCACCATATGCAGGTTCTGCCGGAGACCCCGTTCCCCGGATTGGTGGAGTTCGACGCTTCGGCCCTGGCCGGTGCCGTCCTCGATGTGGCCAACCGCTGTCTGGCCGACGGTGGGCCCGTCGAAGGGGTGGGCATCGCCAACCAGCGTGCCTCGACCATCGTCTGGGACCGGGCCACCGGCGAGCCGGTCGGACCGGGCATCGGCTGGCAAGATCTCCGCACCGTCGGCACCTGCCTCGAGCTCCAAGCCAAGGGTTTCCGCCTGGCACCCAACGCCTCGGCCACCAAGGTGGCTGCCCTTCTCGACCTGGTCGATCCCGATCGATCACGGGCTGAACGCGGAGAGCTGGCCTTCGGCACCGTCGACACCTGGGTGGTGTGGACCCTCACCGGTGGCCAGCTGCATGTCACCGACGCCTCGAACGCCGGGGTCACCGGCCTGGTCCGCGGTGATGCATCGGAGTGGGACGCGGCGGTGCTCGACGAGCTCAGGATTCCCATCTCGATGCTTCCGACCATCGTCGATTCCACCGGGATCATCGGCGACGCCGTTGTGCTGTCGGGCCGGCCCCCGATCGCCGGGATCGCCGGAGACCAACAGGCATCGCTCGTGGGCCAGGGGTGTACCCGGCCGGGATTGGCCAAAGCCACGTTCGGCACCGGGGGGATGCTCGACCAGTGCGTGGGCGCCACCCGACCTTCCTTCTCCTCTCGGGGCGAAGGTGGCACCATCCCGGTGGTGGCGTGGCGCCGGGATGGGGAGGTCACCTGGGGCATCGAAGCCATCATGCTCTCCGCCGGAACCTGCGTGGAGTGGCTTCGTGACGACCTGGGGCTCATCGACACCGCGGCGGCGTCGAACGAGATCGCCGCCTCATGTGCCGACACCGGCGATGTCTGGTTTGTCCCGGCACTGCTGGGCCTGGGCACACCGGTGTGGGATTTCGGCGCCCGGGGCACGTTCGTCGGGATCACCAGGGGTACCGGTCGACCCCAGTTGGTGCGGGCAGTACTCGAAGGGGTGGCTCACCGCGGATGCGACCTGCTGCTGGCGGCCGAGACCGACTCGGGCCTCCCGATCGAAGCACTTCGGATCGATGGCGGCATGTCGGCCAATGACGTCTTCGCCCAAGCCCTGGCCGACACCTGCGGCCGGCCGATAGAAATCTCGCCGGTTTTGGAGGCCACCACGTTGGGGGCTGCCTATCTGGCTGGAATGGCCGTCGGACTCTGGAGGGACGAGCACGACATCGCCCGCACATGGACTCCACGCAAGGTGGTGGAACCATCCATCTCCGCTGACGAACACCACACCCGGCGGGACCGCTGGCTCCGGGCCCGGGCCCGGGCCGAGGCCACCATCCCTGAACTCTCGGGTCTCGACTTCTGATCGAGGGACGGGGATGCGGCCTTCGGGCGTAGCACCGGTACCTTTCGACCTGTCCGGTCAATCTGACCCCTGCCGGAGAACGGGACCGGTAACGTAAGGGAGCTACGAGTGGGCATTCCTGCTCTCGGACAGAGCAGCGCAGGGTATGGCCCGGCTCGTACGGGAACGGGGGACCCTATGAGGACGGAGACAGAAGCCGGCACCGGGACCGGTCCTGGAACCGCTGGACAGGTGCCGGCTCGGGTGCCGACGACTGGTTCGGCCGTCGGGTACCGGCCCACCTTCGCCGAAGCTTCTGCCGTGGCCCAGGCCCTCCACGATTCGTTGTCCGGGGTCCTACTGGGAACACCCGATGCGGTCACCGTGGCGGTGGTTGCCGCACTTTCGGGTAGCCACCTGCTCATCGAAGATGTTCCCGGTGTGGGCAAGACGGTGCTGGCCCGGGCCCTGGCCACCACACTGGGTGCCAAGCTTTCCCGGATCCAGGGGCACCCTGATCTGTTGCCCTCAGACGTCACCGGCATCACCGTCTTCGCCCAGAACACCGGAACCTGGGACTTCCGCCCCGGACCGGTCTTCGCTCACGTGGTGTTGCTCGACGAACTGAACAGGACCCCTCCGCGCACCCAGTCGGCGCTGCTCGAGTCCATGGAAGAACAACAGGTATCGGTGGACGGGGTGTCGTGGCCACTCCCCCGGCCCCATCTGGTGATCGCCACCCAGAATCCCGTCGGTCAGCTCGGAACCCACCCCCTGGTGGAGAGCCAACTCGATCGCTTCGGCCTGTCCACATCCATTGGATACCCCGACGCCGAGGTCGAAACGCAGTTGGTCCTGCACCACGGGGGGCGTTACGCCCTCGATGCCCTGGGGGCAGTATGCGACCCTCCGCAGTGGGAGCAGATCATCGAGACGACGGCATCGGCGGAGGTGGTTGCGCCGGTGGCCGAGTATGCGGTTGCCCTGGTCCGTACCACCAGGTCGGCGGGCACCGTGAGGCTGGGAGCCAGCCCTCGAGCCGCGATCTCTCTCATCCGGAGTGCGCAGGCCTACGCCATCCTCTCCAACCGCGCCTATGTCACCCCGGCGGACGTACAGGCAATGGCAGTGGCCTGCCTGTCCCATCGCCTGGTCATCGACGGGGCCGCCGGCGATGGGCGGGAACTGGTTCGCCACATCATCGCCACCGTTCCCGTTCCCCAGCCTTGAGCGCACCCGGGACACCCACCGCTCGCCCGTCCCGGCGACAGAGGAGCCGCCAACCCACCCGACATCGGCTCCGGCGGCGGGTCCATGCCGTGGCGTGGTTGGGACCCGTCTGCGGCAGCATCATCACCGTCGTCGCCCTGTCGAGCGTGGCCCACTCCAGTGGCTCCGGTTGGGTCCAGGCGGTCGGCGCGCTGCTGGCGGCGGTGTTGGCCACCGGTCTTGCCGCCCCTTTGTTCTCAGCCCGCCGGGCACACGTCACCTGCATCCAGAGCCCGTCTGACACCGTGGCCGGTCGGAGCGTCTCGCTGACGATGATGGCGAGTGGCCCGATCCGGGTCCGGCCGGTGGTACCTCCGGGGCCCGATGCGCGCGCCGCAGGTGGCGCCCGGGGACCGCGCCAGGTGGGGGTGGATGTGGCGCCCGAACGACGCGGTGTCCTCGAAACTGTCGTTGTCGAAGTGGCCTCGTCGGCGCCGTTCGGCATGTTGTGGTGGGCCAAGGACGTGGTGGTCCCACTGCCGAGGCCGCTTCACGTGGCTCCCCGGTTCGGTGCTCCCGGGGATGCCGAGGAGGTGACCGATGACGGAGCCGGGGAGGCGCTGCGACGGGTTCGGTCCGAGACCGGCGAGGCGCGCGGGATCCGCCAGTACCAGCCCGGCGACTTGAAGCGGTCGGTCCACTGGCCCGCCACCTCCCACACCGGCACCCTGATGGTCAGCGAAACCGAGATTCCCACCGACAGCCCGGTGGTGGTCGACGTCACCCTGCCGCCAGATCCCGAGGCGGCCGAGCGAGAGGCGGAGCGGGTGATGTCGGTGGTGGCGGGGTACCTCACCCGGGGGGTGCCGGTGATGATGTCCAGCTTCGAACCGGGTGGCCGCACGTTCCGGCTTGTTGCCGACAGGATCGAACTGGGCCGGCGACTCGCCAGGGCCATTTCGCTCCCATGACCTTGTGGGCCCGGGTCGTCGAGGCCAACCGTCCCGGGCCGCCCGAGCACTCCATCCGCTTTCGGGTCGCCTCGGCGCTGGTGATGGTGATCGCCATCGGCGCCTGTTGGAGCCAGGGTGAACTGGGTGCTCCGTTTGCCCTCTTCGCCATTGCCGCCACCATCATCGGGAACACCCTTTCCTATCGGCGGCGTGAGCAACCGTGGTCCATCGTCAAACCCATCCTGGCGGCGTGCGTCGTCGGGGGCTTCGTCTGGTTCATCATCACCGTGACCCACGGTGCCACCCCCGGAGACATCTCCACTGTGGAGAAGCCACTGGCCGTACTGTTCGCCTGGGTCCTCTCCACCCATGCGTTCGACGTCCCTGCCCGCCGCGACGTCGCGTACTCATTGGCCGGATCTGCCACCTTGATGGCGGTTGCCGCGGCCCAATCCGTCGACCTCTCCCTCGGGATCTATGTGGTGGCATGGGTGGTCTGCGGCATCTGGGGCCTGGTGTCGATGTGGCAGTCGATGAGTGGTGCCCACGGGGTACCCTGGATCACCCTGGGGGCGGCCGGCCTGGCCGTGGCCCTCCTCACCGTGATCTTCGTGGCGCTCCTGCCCGCGCCCCACGTGTCGACCTCCGTCATCTTCCCGTCATCGTCGGCGGGAGAAGGTCCCGTGACGAGCCCCAGCAATCTCACCGACGGGGGGTCGGCCGGATTGCCCGCCCACGCCGCCAGCCCGAATGGGCGGACCGGCGTCGGTGGTTTTCTCGGCTTCGCCAAGTCACTCGATACCGGGGCGCGCGCCAACCTCGGCAACCAGGTCGTCATGCGGGTGCGCGCCACCCGACCGGCGTTCTGGGTGGGCCAGACCTACGACACCTGGGACGGCCAGAGCTGGGAGGAATCGGCCGCCACCGCCAATGGTCAAGGGACCCGCAAGCTGACCTCGGGATCCCCGTTCATCATTCCCCTGACCAGTGACCAACAGGCGGGCCTGGCCACCAACAGCACCGATATCCAGACCTTCTATCTGGCCCAGGCCGGTCCCAACCTGATATTTCACGCTGACAACGCCGAGAGGGTCTATCTGCAATCCCAACATGTCTTTGTCACCGGTGACGGGACCATCGTGTCGGGTACCTCCATGGGCAGCGGGACCATCTATACGGTGGCATCCGCTGACAACACCGCCACCACGGCGCAGCTACTGGCCGCCACCGCCACAGTTCCCAATCGAGTCCCCTCTCCGGCCCTCATCCCCGACCAACTGCGCCGGTACCTCCAACTCCCCCAACCGGATGCCCGAGTCACTTCCCTGGCCCGACAGATCACTTCCGGCATCAGCACTCCCGGCGATACCGATCCCCATACCGACGCCAAGGTCACCGCCATCGAGGCATGGATGTCGTCCCACATCCACTACTCGACGGACATCCCTCCCCTGCAGGCTCACCAGAATTCTGTCGACGCGTTCCTCTTCGGATCCCGTATCGGCTTCTGCGAGCAGATCTCGACGGCGACCACAGTGATGCTCCGGACCCTCGGAATTCCGGCGCGCGAGGCGGTTGGGTACGTACCCGGGTCCTACAACCCGATCACCGATCTCTACGAGGTGCAGGCCAAGGATGCCCACTCCTGGGTGCAGGTCTGGTTCCCGGGCTACGGATGGCAGAGTTTCGACCCCACTGCCAACGTGCCATTGGCCAATCCATCGCCGGGCTCGATCATCGCCAAGGGCACCGGCCGGGTTCTCCTCCA
>JADGOI010000014.1 GCA_017883075.1 Acidimicrobiales bacterium | reverse complement strand
GCGCAGGGCAACGCCCGTCTTGCTGAGGATCGCCCAGGCTTCGTCCACCACCACGATGACCCGGTGCCGGTGCTCGGCCTGGACCGCGTTCTGGAGCCACGCTGTGGCGCACGCCATCAGGACTCCCAGGGCCGGTGAGTTGTAGACCGCCGACAGGTCCAGAACCACCAGGGGGGCATCGAGGCGGAGGCCCGGTGTGGTGGGTCCGTCGAACATCCCCCGGAGGTCACCGTAGACAAGGCGCCGGAGCTCGAGAGCCACATCTCTTCCGTCCTCCATCAACGTGAGCTGATCGGTACGGAGCTGGCGGGCGGCGTGCGCACTCGGATCGAGTAGCGACTCGACGACGTCGGGGAGGGTGGGTGCCGGCATCTGAGCCGTCCGCGAACGTTCGGTGGCCTCGGTGAGGGCGGCGTCGATGGCGGCCCGCTCCCTCGGCACCAGCTGGCGACCCAGACAGGCCACCGCCAACGAGGCGGTGAGCTCGACCCGGCGGCGCCACGCCTCGTCGCCACGGGCTCCACCGCCGGCGCCATCGGGTCGACGGTCATCCTCGGGGCCCGCGCCATTGTTCAGTTCCCCGGTATCGAGCGGATTGAGTCGGACTGAGCCGCCGGGACGCAGCGCCACCGGTGTGACCCCCCAGGCCCGGGCCAAGGGGCCGTACTCCCCCTTCGGATCGACCACCCAAGCCCGCCGACCGAACACCGCCTGTCGCCACAGGTACGACTTCACGAATGAACTCTTCCCCCGACCGATCTGGCCGAACACCACCATGTTGGGATTGGTGATCACCCCCTGGAGGTAGAGCACGAACGGGTCATAGACGAATGAGCCGCCCAGCACGTCCTGACCGATCAGCACCCCTTGATGGCCGAGCCCGGCCTCGGTGGCCAGCGGATAGGCGACACTGAGATGCCTGGTCGTGGCGATATGGGCCGGCACACGTGGCGTCGGCGTCCTCATGTGAGTCCCCGGCACAGCGGCAGGGTGCAGGCGAAGGCCACATCCTGTTCTCCGTAGAGCTGCCGGAGCTCCATCCGAGCCTGCCCGGCCGCTTGTTCAATGGACCCGCAGTCGTCGCGCAGGGCATCACGGCTGTCGGCGGTCACGGTGATGTACCCCGAGAATCGGTATTGGGCATGGCCGTCGGCCAACTCGACGTCCCGATGTTCTACCCCTTCCTTCTCGCGGGTTTGGCGTGCAGTCACCAGGAAGCCGCCCCGCCGTCGCAGCTCGCCGTCAGCGATGTCGGCAGTCCGTGCCTGGGCAACCTGGCGTGCGGCCCGACTCGGGCTCACCGGTTCCATCACCAGGGAGATGGAACGTCGGAGCGGTGAGAAGAGCAACGGGCCCAAGAAGTCAGGCGTCACATCGATCCGGGGCCACTCGGCGATCCAATAGGTCGCGTGCCAGGTGGCGTCGATGTGGACCGAATCCCACTGCGGTTCGATCACCATCGGCCACGGCCACCCGTGCGACGGTTCACGTCCACTTCCACCCGAACCTGTGGCCATGCCCGGCAACGGAGGTGTCCCCGAGCCGGCCGCCGAAGTCAAAGGGGCCGACGACTCCCGCACCACCGAGGCCAAACCTCCCGGCCCCAGAATCCCGTCGACGGTGGCATCGGCTTCCTCCATCAGTCGTTGCAGAGCCATCACCTCTCGCAGCAGCACCGCAGCCGCCCCCTTGTCTCCGCCCCCCGACGCCCGGATCGCCCGTGACGAGCGGGCGGTATGAATCGATACGGCCAGCAACACCCGGTGGCGTCGGGTCACCGGGGCCGACTGGTCGACCAATGACTGATAGGAACGCCCCGGAGCGGTGTCGACCCCGAGCACCGCATTCGCTTCTCGGTGATGCCGCACCCCACTTCCGTCGTCGGGGAGGGACGATTCGACCCACTGCACCCGGTGGACGGTGGATCCCTCTCGAGCCATGGATGCCAACACCCGGGCCCAGGCGGTGATGCGCGAATCCTGGTCATTCGGACCGAGCAGCGCGAAACTGTGGCCACGCACCGCCAGTACCGCAGTGGCGGTCCGGGCCCGGGCATCCATCACCACTCCGGCAACCGGTGCATCCCGGTCGTCGCTGACCGGTAGCGGAATGATGCGGAGCCCGTCGAACACCCCAGGTGCCGCGAAGGCTCGGTGCCCGGCAGGTCGAGCAGTGCGAACTGACGAACGGTCACTCCCATCGTCGAGAGGGCCTACCGCAGCCAGATGGCCCAGACCGGGAGCGCCGGCGTGCTGTCGGTGGCCACCGCGCAACTCGGCCACCAACCAACGCAGCACCAGCGGAAGCCACTGCTCACCGGTCCGGCCCCTCACCGGCCAACAGGCCACAGCCACACCGGTCCCGGTACAGAGCAGTGCCCCGAGGACGCCGACCACCGAGGGATGGGAACGCAGGACGAGGACACCGAGCACCAACCCGGTGGCCACCGACCCGATCTGTCCGCCTCGCCAACCGGCGATCAGGCCCCGCTGTTCCAAAGGACCGAAGCGGTAGCGCACTCGCTCGGTGCGCATCGCGGGTTCCGACACGCTCACGTCTTCAGCGTCAGGGGTTGGGCTGCCGGTGATCGGGATGGCGATCCGGCGGAGTCGGAGGTGTCCCCCTCACCCGGAGACGCCTCCCCGCGCATGACCGCGCTGGCGTCGTGACCGGCCCGGGGATGGGGAGTTCGCAGGGGCACACTGGCCCCCGGTGGGGTGGCTGTCCCCACCCCGTTCTTCTCGACCGCCGAACGCCCGAGGTCAGGGAGCGGGGACGCGGACCCGCCTGTCCCGCCTCCCTCGCCCGCACTGCCTTGCGATGACTTGGCACCTACCGCTGACGTCATCGCCATGCCAACCTCACTGGCGCCGCCGGTGGCACCTCCGGCCGACATCCGCATGGCCGTCTGGGCCAGGCTCTTGGGCGGCCCCAGTGCAGTCTGAGATGTCCGGCGCCCCGCACCTTCGAGATGGCTCACCGCTCCCGCCTCGAGGAAGGGGAGGAGCCGAAAGAGCGCCCAGGGAGAAAACGCCGCCAACATGAGGAGGGCGGCGCCCCCCAGCACATCGGTGAAGCCGCTATGGGCACCGGCCCCGGCTCCGGTCGCACCGGCCGGGGTCGAACCCGATCCCCCGGCCAGAGCACCGACGGCCAGGCTCAGCACCGAAATGATCACGAATTTGCCCAGGATCAATGCCGCCAAGGTATCGACCAACCGACGGGTCCAATGGGCGATGGCCGGCCACGCCAAGCTGGCCAGAGCGAGCGGGAGAAAGAGGACGGCCACGTAGACGGCCGCGGAGCGAACCAGCAGTTCGACCCACAACAGGAATGCCCCGAAGACCACGGCCAGGCCGCCGAGGAGCAGCACGAACGTCGGGGTCACCGGGCCTCCGGTGGTGGGACCCGATAACCCGGTGATGGTGGAGCCGAAGAAGTGCCCGCTATCGAGCCCGGCACCATGGGCGACGGTCGCACTCATCGAGTCGGTCAGGGCCAGTCCGAGCTGGACCAGTTTGACCGCCACGGCGGTGAGCACCATCGCCAGAGGCACGTTGATGACCACGGAACGGATGAGCATCGAGGCACTTTGCCGGTGGATGGCCTGCATCACCCCGAGCAACAGCATCGGCATGATCACCACCCCGGCCAATCCGGCCATGGTCTGGTAGTGGCTGGTGAACCATGAAGCCCCGAGATCGACGGTCGTGGTCGCATCCAGAAACGTGCCGATCTGTCCGAGCAGCCAGACTCCTCCGGCGGAAACCCATCCCGAAATGGCGTCGAGGATGCTGGAAACGCCGAAACCGGCGACCTGGGTCGCGGCTGCCCCCGCAACTCCACCGGCCGCCTGACAGATCGGGCCGAGACCGGCCACGCCCAGCGCTCCGGCCGCAGCCGGGCAGGCCAAGCCCGGGATCGACGGGATGCCCAGCGCGGTCAACATGTCAATGGACCCCCTGCCCCGCCTTGTAGAAGAAGTTGACGATGGCCGGGCCCGCTCCCACCAACAAGGCCGCCAGCCCTGAGATCAACACCGCCCGCCGGCCGACGAATGTCTGCTGGTAATTCTGGCCATGGGAGCCGAGCGCCCATGCCGCCGCGCCGATCAGCAGCCCGACCAAGGACAGCGCCAGGGCCCAGCCGCCCAGCCCGTTCATCAGGCTCTGGAGGACATCCCCGCCGGGAAGAGAGTTGGTGTCAGGGTGGAGCACCACGTCGGCGAGACGGCCCGAAACCGGATGGGCCACATCGAGGTGGGCCCGAAGGGCGGGTCGCCACCCCCCGGCCCAGCCGGCCAGCCGGCCGACCACAGATGCGGTGTGTGCAAGGGCTGCTGCGCGGGGGTCAGGGAGCATGAGGCCAAAGGTAAACGATCTTTCAGTATTTTTCAAGGCCTTCCATAGTGTTTCTTATCAATCCATCCTGCCAACCCGCTGGTGTCACAACTTCGGACGCAGGCCTGCCATGCTGGAGCCGTGAAGCCGTACGTCATCGGGTACATCGTGATCGTCGCCGTCGCCGTCATTGCTGTCGTGGTCGCCGCACGGCTGGGACGCCGGGCCGGTCGCCGGAGCCTGCAGCAGCGGCTCACGGCATTGGCCAATCGGCTGGGGGCGGAACCACCCGACGAGGGCGGTATGGAGCCGGTCCTCAGCCACCTCGAGAAGTTGACCGGTGAGGCTGCTGAAGCTGTCTCCGAGGCCAGTTCCGACGCCATCCGCCTGCGCCGGGCGCTCGATACCCTGCCTCAGGGTGTGATCGTGTGCGACGAGAACGGTGAGGTCGGGTTTCGCAATGCCCGTGCAGGTGCCCTGATGAACAACCGTCACGGCGCCGCCCTCGCCGCTCAGGCCGTCACCGAGCTGCTCGAGAACGCCTGGCACAAAGGATCGGACGAGCGCACGCTCGATCTGTATGGACCTCCCCGTCAGACCTTGACCATCGGCACCCGCCTCATCGACGACGGCCGGCGGCCACTCGGAGTGATCGCCATCATCGAAGACGTCTCGGAGCGACGTCGCCTCGAAGAGATTCGCCGCGACTTCGTCGCCAACGTGAGTCACGAGTTGAAGACACCGATCGGGGCTCTCGGACTGCTGGCCGAAACCCTGACTGTCGAGCCCGATCCGGTCATTGCCCAACGGCTGGCGTCCCGGATCCACACCGAGGCGTTCCGGGTGAGTCGGATCATCGACGACCTCCTCGACCTCAGCCGCATCGAGTCGGAGGAGACGCCTCCCCGCGAGCCCACCTCTGTCAACCTGGTGATGGCCGAGGCGGTCGAGCGTGTCAGGGCCGCGGCCGAACAGCGCCGGATCACCATCGAGATGGATGAGCCCGACCCGCCCATCCACGTCATCGGGGATCGGCGACAGCTGGTATCGGCCATGCACAGCCTGTTGGAGAACGCGGTGACGTTCTCCCCCGAGGACGGAGTGGTGCGGGTGGCCGGGAGCCAGGTGGACGGGGATGTCAAGTTGTCGGTAGCCGACAAGGGCGTGGGCATTCCCGCCCGGGACCTCGAGCGGATCTTCGAACGGTTCTACCGGGTCGACCTGGGGCGCAGCCGCGAAACCGGCGGCACCGGCCTCGGGTTGTCCATCGTTCGCCACGTTGCCACCAATCACCACGGCCGGGTCGAGGTCGACTCCCGGGAAGGCGAAGGATCGACCTTCACGCTGGTTCTTCCGCGACCCCCCGAGTACTCGGCCTGAACCGGGCAACCATGACCCCAGAGATGTCCCAAACCAAAGTGTTGCTGGCCGAGGACGAGGAGTCGTTCATCGATGCCCTGGTGATCGGACTGACCCGGGAGGGCTTCGACGTCACCGTGGCCAGAGACGGCGTCGAGGCACTCCGCCTCTTCGATCTGGTGTCACCCGACCTGATCCTGCTCGACCTGATGCTGCCCAAGTTGTCGGGCATCGACGTGTGCCGTTCTATCCGAGCCCGGTCATCGGTGCCGATCATCATGGTCACGGCCAAGGGCACCGAGATCGATACGGTGGTCGGACTCGAAGTCGGCGCCGACGACTACGTCGCCAAGCCGTATCGGCTCCGCGAGCTGGTCGCCCGCATGCGGGCGGTGCTGCGGCGCGTCCCAACGGGTGATCACCCCTCCGACTCCGACGCCGGCCACCTCGACAGTCGACCCATTCTCGAAGCCGGTGGCATTCGGATCGATCCCGACCGGCACCGGGTCTCCGTCCGGGAGGTGGATGTCCACCTCCGGCGTAAGGAGTTCGAACTGCTGTCGTTGTTGATCGAGAACTCCGGTCGGGTGCTGACCCGCGACGTACTCATCGATCGGATCTGGGGATCCGACTACTACGGGGATACCAAGACTCTCGACGTGCACATCAAGCGACTCCGCAATCACGTCGAAGTGGATCCCTCCTTGCCCATCCTGATCACCACCATCCGCGGTGTCGGCTACCGATTCAACGCCTCCCCGGACTGAGCCTCTCCAAGGGTGGTCTCGGGTACGTCACCACCGCGGCGCCGTCCATCGGAAGCAGCATGGGATCGCCCATCCCTCGTGACGCCATGCGTGACGGCACCCCAGAAGCCTCCGTTGCCTCAGATCCGAGGTGGAGCCCTCTATGAGCCGGACGGAAACGTATAGGGCTGCGGCTGCGGAAGAGCGGTTCCGACGTCCAACTGGATGACATTCTGGGCGTCCAGCGGAATACCCCGTGGATCCCCGGCGAAGGGATTCCCGTTGATCGTGGCGGTGACGGCTCCTCGAGCCGGGCCTACCTGGCTGGCGGAGAGGGGTTGACCCCAGATATCGAACAGGTCGCCGAGCGTGAAGACCCTCTGTATCGGTGACTCGATATGGACCACGCCGGACGAGTCGTGGGTGTGCAGCCAACTGAAGCACGATCCACTGGCGACAGACGGGCCGCTCGAAGTCTGTTCGAACTGCAAAGGGGGACCGATACCGATCCCCGGCGGCAGCAGCTTCGGCGCGCCGTTGACGTAGATGGCCAGATGGGCGTGGATGTGGAACGCCAGCTGTTCATCGGTATTGCAGCTGATCCCGTCCACCGGCGATGTCTGGTCGGCATTGCCGGCTGGGGCCAGCACCGATCCATCCGGAGTGGATGACGCCGGACTTGACGAAGTGCTTGACGAGGAATTCGGCTGGGTGGTGACCGACGGGGTGGAGGGGTTCGAAGAACACGCCGCCAGCAGGGGAGAAGCCAACGCCAAGGCAACCGCTGCCACCACGACCCGCCCCGCTGTCTTCATGGGCCACAGAGTAGACGGGGGTATGTGGAGTCACTGCGCCATGGAGCCCGGTCCGGGAATCACGCCTTCCCCCCGAAGATAGGGATGCAGCACCTCGGGGAGGACGATGGAGCCGTCGGCCTGACGCCCGTTCTCCACCAACGCTGCCCATATCCTCGCCCAGGCCAGGGCCGAGCCGTTCAGGGTATGGACGAACGCCGGTGACCCCCCGCCGGCCGGCCGGTAACGGATGTTTCCCCGCCGGGCCTGGTAGTCACTGAACCAGCTGATCGAGGAGACCTCGAGCCACTGATCGACCCCGGGGGCGTACACCTCGAGGTCGAAGGTGCGAGCCGCGGAGATCCCGATGTCGCCGGCGCACAAGCTGAGGACCCGGTACTGGAGCCCGAGCTCCACCAGCAGAGCCTCGGCCCGCTCCACGATGTCGGCGTGAACCGCGGGGGCCTGGTCGGGGGTGGCGTAGGCGAACAGCTCCACTTTGTCGAACTCGTGAACCCGAAGCAGTCCGCGGGTGTCCCGCCCGGCGGAGCCGGACTCCCGGCGGAAGCACGGGGTGGCCGCCATCAACCGCATGGGCAGCTCGTCCTCGTCGAGGATGTCGCCCCGCGCCATCGAGGTGAGCGGGGCCTCGGCGGTGGGGATAGCCCACAGGTCGTCCCGCTCGAGGTGGTAGGCGTCATCGGCGAATTTCGGGAGCTGACCGGTCGACTCCATCGTCTCGGTCCTGACCAGGGTCGGCGGACGGATCTCTTCGAAGGCGTCGGCGTGTCGGTCCAGGGCATACGTGGTGAGCGCCCGCAGCAGGCGAGCGCCGAACCCCCGGTAGAGCGGGAACATGGAGCCGGACAGCTTGGCGCCGCGCTCCATGTCCAAGATGCCGAGCGTGGACCCGATCTCCCAGTGGGGCATCCGTTGCGCATCGCTATAGGTAGGCGGCACCTCGGGCCAGGTGCGGACAACCACGTTGTCCTCGGGACCCGCTCCATCGGGAGTGTCGGCGGCAGGAAGGTTGGGGAGATAGAGCAGGGCCTCGCGCACCTCGTGCTGGGCGCGGGTGGCAGCGTCGTCGAGAGCAGCCTCTTGGTCACCGAGAGCTCGGCTACGGGTGGACAACTCGTCGGCGCCGGTGGCATCCCCCGAACGGCGGGCCTCACCCACCTGCTTCGACAGAGTTTTCACCTGGGCCCGGAGATCGTCGCGTCGGCCGACGGCAGCCCGGGCCGCAGTGTCGAGCTGGAAGAGGCGGTCGATCTCGGTCGGATCCACACCCCGACGTCCGAGCGCCACCTTTACCCCATCAACGTCTTCCCTGACCTGCCGGATATCGATCATGACCACATCACGGTAGCGTGACGGCCCGTGGAGCATCTCGCCGACGCACCAGCGCCCGTCGTCACCTGTGACGAGTTGGTGATTCGCTACGGGGACCTGGTGGCCGTCGACGGGCTGTCCTTCCGGGCCCTGTCGGGAGAAGTGGTGGCCCTGCTCGGGCCCAACGGGGCGGGCAAGACCAGCACTGTCGAGACCCTCGAGGGATACCGCAAGGCTTCCGCCGGATCGGTGGCCGTCCTCGGCCTCGACCCTCGGCGCGACCACGCCTCCCTGGTCCCCCGCATCGGGGTGATGCTGCAGCGGGGCGGCGTCTACCCGATGCTGGGCCCATCCCAGGTGCTCCATCTGTTCGCCGACTACTACGACGACGCCGAGGATCCCGACGCACTGGTCGACCTGGTCGGATTGGGGGGCGTGCAGCGCACTCCGTGGCGCAGGCTTTCCGGAGGCGAGCAGCAACGGTTGTCCCTGGCCCTGGCCCTGATCGGGAAACCCGAAGTGGTGTTCCTCGACGAGCCCACCGCCGGCGTGGATCCCGAAGGGCGGGTCGTGGTGCGAGAGATCATCGCCGGTTGTCGCCAGCGGGGGATCTGCGTCATCCTCACCACCCACGAGTTGGCCGAAGCCGAACGCCTGGCCGATCGGGTGGTGATCATCGACCACGGGCGGAAGCTGGCCGAGGACAGCCCGGCCGCCCTGGCCGCAGGCACCGCCGATGGCTCCATCCGATTCACCACCGACCCGGGGATCGATACCGGTGCCCTGGTCCTGGCAATGGGGGATAGCGTCGGGGTGGACGAAGAGAGCCCCGGCTCCTACCGCCTGCGCCCCCCACCGGGAGCCGCCATCCCGACAGTGGTGGCCAACCTGGCCGGGTGGTTGGCCGAGCGCGGGTTGGCATTGGGCGATCTCCGGACCGGCCAGTCGCTGGAGGAGGCCTACCTGGCCATCACCGGCTCTGCCGGCACCTCTGATGCTCCGTCGGGGCCCGGGCTCGACGGACGACGGGGCCAACGGGCCGGACGACGGAGTCCGCGCTGATGCGACCGCTCCTCGCCCAACTCCGGGTCGAAGTCACCATGATCTTCACCAACGGGGAGACCCTCTTTCTGACCCTGGGGATACCCGTGTTGTTTCTGCTCTTCTTCTCGGGGGTGCACGTGCTCCCCACCGGGACCAGCCATCCTGTCGACTTCCTGGTCCCCGGCATCCTCGCCCTGGCGGTGATGTCCACCGCCATGACTGCTCTCGGGATCGGCACCGGGTTCGAACGGGGTTACGGCGTCCTGAAGCGGTTGGGCACCACGCCCCTCGGGCGGCCGCGGCTGCTGGGCGCAAAGATCCTGACGGTGATCGGGGTGGAGCTGGTCCAGGCGGTGGTGCTGGTGTTGGTCGGTCTGACCCTCGGATGGAGCCCGGGAAGATCAGGTTCGGGTGGTGTGCTGGTCGGGGTGGCCGCCGGGGTCATGGTGCTCGGGACCATCGCCTTCGGGGGCATCGGCCTGTTGCTGGCCGGGGCGCTCAAGCCCCTGGTCAACCTGGCAGTGGTCAATACCTTGTTCGTGATCCTGCTTCTTTTGGGGGGCATGCTCATCCCGTTGGCCAAGCTGCCCGGATGGCTGGCCGATCTGTCCAAGGTGCTCCCGGCCTCGGCATTGGCCGACGGCCTTCATGCCTCGCTCGGAAGTGGGACGGCCGTGTCCGGGCGGGACTGGTTGGTGCTGGGGGTCTGGGCGATCGCCGCGCCGATGGTGGCCGGACTCACCTTCCGCTGGGAGTAGCGGTGCGTGGCGGTGCGTGGCGGTGCCGGCGGTCGGTGGTCTCGGCCCGGCTACCCGGCCGCCCCGGCCAGGCGGTGCAGCCAGTCGGCGAGCTCGCTCGACGTGAGCGCACCCAGATGATGTCCGATGACCTTGCCCGACTCATCGATGAAGAAGGTGTTGGGCTGACCGTTCAACCCGTAGAGGACCGAGGTGACGTTGAGGGTGCGGTCGGCTCCCACCGGGTAGGGGATACCCGACTGTTGCACGAACGGCACCGCCGACGATGATGCGTCGGCCACGTCGACGCCGATGAACTGCACCGGTGAGCCCTTGGCCATCTCCGCCTTGGCCACCTCGGCCAACAGAGGTGTCTCGGTGCGGCACGGGACGCACCACGAAGCAAAGAAGTTCAACACCACCGGACGGTGTCGGTTCTTTCCCAGCGCGTAGGCGTCGACCGGCGCCAGGGGTCTATCGGTAGTGCTCAGTAGATTGGGCAACGAGAAGTTCGGGGCCACACTTCCCACCCCCACCACTGCCGGCTGGCCGTTGCTGGTGGTGGCCGCCGGCTTGAGCACCAGGAACAGGAACGCCGCCAACACGACGGCGACGCCCGAACCGATGAGGAGCGATCGGAGCCGCCGCGGGGCTCGGGTCAATGCTTGGTGAAGATGTCGACCGCCATGAAGACGAAGAGCAGGGTCAGGTAGGTGATCGAGTAGCTGAACAACTGCATGGCCGCCTTGGGGGTGGCCTGCATCCAGAGACGGATCGACATGGCGACGAACACCGCTCCGAGCAGCGACGCGGCGACCACGTAGATCACACCGAGGTGGCCCACCACGGCCAGAAGCAGCGAGACCCCCACCAGCACCACTGTGTAGACCAGGATCTCCAGTGCGGTGCGCCGAAAGGTGGCCACCACCGGCAGCATCGGCACATTGGCCGCTTTGTAGTCGTCCTTGTACTTCACGGCCAATGCCCAAAAGTGGGGTGGGGTCCAGACGAAGATGACCGCGAACATCACCACCGGGGTCCAGGCCAGGCTGTTGGTCACCGCCGACCAACCCACCAACACCGGCACCGCCCCGGCCGCCCCACCGATCACGATGTTCTGGCTGGATGTCCGCTTCAGCCACAGCGTGTAGACGAACACGTAGAAGAGGGTGGCCGACAGGGCCAGCACCGCGGACAGCAGGTTGACGACGAGCCACAATTCGAGAAAGGCCACCACCTCCAGCGCGATGGCGAAGATCAAGGCGTTGGAAGGGGTCATGGCCCCGGTCACCAGCGGGCGGTTCCGGGTGCGGTGCATCACCTTGTCGATGTCCCGGTCCACGACCATGTTGATGGCGTTGGCCCCACCGGCGGCCAGGGTGCCACCCACCAAGGTGGCCACCATCAACCCGATCGACGGCAGGCCGCGCTTGGCCACGATCATGGTCGGGAGCGTGGTGACCAGCAGGAGTTCGATGATGCGCGGCTTGGTGAGCGCGACATAGGCACCGATCCGGGATCCACCAGTCCGTGGGCCCAACAGGGCAACAGCCGGCGTCGACATTGTCGCCACACTACGACCTCGCCGGTAATCCGGCCAGAGCGGGACTGTCCTGGTGCCGATAGGCGGAGGGAGCAGGCGGCCCGATATCATTGACGGACGGTGTCCTCCCTGCGTATCGGCCCACGCCCCTTTCTTCGGCTCTGTCAGCTGACCCTGGCCGTGATTGTCCTCAATATCGTCACCGGAGCCGCTGTCCGACTTTCTGACTCGGGTCTCGGGTGCCCCGACTGGCCCAACTGCTCCCAACACCACTTGACCCCGGTGCTGGCCCTCCACCCGTTGATCGAGTTTGCCAATCGGGTGGTGGTCGTCGCCTTGGTGGTGGCTTGCGCTGCCACGGTCATCGGTGCGGTGCGCCGCTCGCCGGTCAGGCGAGACCTCCGGTGGCTGTCCGCCGGCCTCATCCTCGGGGTCATCGGTGAAGCGGTGCTGGGCGGCGTCGTGGTCTACTCCAAACTCAATCCGTACGTGGTGGCCACCCACTTCATGGTGGGGATGGCACTCCTGGCCGTGGCGGTGGTCCTCACCCTCCGGGCCGGTTCGAAAGGGGGGCGTGGCGTGGTGGCAGTGTCGGCCGGTGCGCTGTGGGTCAGCCGTCTGTTGGTGGCGGTGGTCGTGGTGGTACTCGCGGCCGGGGCGACCACCACCGGCACCGGGCCCCATGCCGGCGGAAGAGGGGCGAAGCGGATACCGCTCGGGCTGGGGGACATGACCCGGATCCATGCGGAGATCGTGATCACCGCCGTCGTGGTGTTGCTGGCACTGCTCTGGATGCTCTGGCGGAGCGATGCCCCCGCATCGGTGCAGAACGCCGGTCGGGTGGTGCTGGTGGTCATGATCGCCCAGGGGATCATCGGATACACCCAATTCTTCACCCACCTTCCCCCCGTTCTGGTCGGGATCCACGTGCTGGGGGCGTCGGTGGTGTGGTCGACGGTGATCTGGTTCCACCACCGGATGTCGGTCCATGCCCCCGAGCTCACCGCCGATCGCCTCGACACCGCGGTGCACGGTACCGGGCAGGCCACACCCATCCACGCGGCCACAGCAGAGGTCGGCACCGGTTGACCGACGTGCAGACCGTTCCGGCGGGAGACGTCCGTACCGACACCGACCAGTCGGTGGCGCCCGACCGACCCTGGTTGGTCATCGTCTGGAACGATCCGATCAACCTGATGTCATTCGTGACGTTTGTCTTCCAAAAGCTGTTCGGCTACTCGAAGGAGAAGGCGACCAAGCTGATGATGGATGTCCACGTGAAGGGTCGTGCCGTGGTGTCCTCGGGCACCCGTGATCGGGCCGAGCTCGATGTCTATCGTCTCCACGAGCATGGGTTGTGGGCCACCATGGAACAATCGGGATGAAGATGATCCCCTTTCCGATACCGGTCGGCTGATGTCCTTCACTTCACCGATCCGCCGTCGGCGGGACGGGCGGTATGCGGTGCGGCTGTCGCCCCAGGTGCGGGCGCTGCTCGGCTCACTGGCCGAACAGATGATCCCGATGATCGACTCGGACGACCCGGCGGCCACCCGGCTCTTTCCCCCCGCATATGTCGGGACCCACACCTCCGAGGCCGAGCAGCAGTACCGCGAGCTGGTCGACGGAGCGCTGCACAGCCACCACCACCACGCGGTACAGGTCCTCACCGAAACGGTGACGGCAGACTCCCTCAGCGCCGATGAGCTCGCCGGATGGCTGTCGGCGATCGGATCGATGCGACTGGTCATCGGGACCCGCCTCGATGTCAGCGAGGGCATGGTGGATCCGGCCCCGGGGGACCCGTCGGAGCCCGAACACGCGGTCTTCCACCTGTTGGGAGTGTTGCAGGGGACGATTATCGACGTCCTGGGCGCGGAACTCCCTGACGACGGACAACCGGCCAGTGCCCGATGAAGGCTCTGCTACTCTCCAGTAGCCCAGATCGGGTTTGAGCCCCCATCGTCCAGCGGCCTAGGACGCCGCCCTTTCAAGGCGGTAACACGGGTTCGAATCCCGTTGGGGGTGCGTTTTCCCCAGCTCGTTGGCTGGTTGGGGACCTGTGGTGCAGCCTGGAGTGCACGCCGGCCTGTCAAGCCGGAGGTCGCGGGTTCAAATCCCGTCAGGTCCGCCACCTCGGTTCGCCGAGGCGGGGTCGGGTAGCTCAGTTGGTAGAGCGCGCGCCTGAAAAGCGTGAGGTCACCGGATCGACGCCGGTCCCGACCACCGAGAAGTCCCAGTTCCGGTTCGGTATCGGCAACCCGGACTGATTCCGGAACATCCCGATGCACCGGGACCCGTCGGATCCGTGGCTCATCGACAACTACGGGCAGGGATGACCGTGCGCTCGGTCGGTCTCCGTGGAGCCTCGGGTATCCTCAGCCCCCATGCGACTGCGTTGGGTTTTATGGGGACCAGCCGCGGCATCAGGGGCGTATCTCCTGGTGCAAGCGCTTCAACTGGCGACCCACAAGCACGGGGACATCGAGGTCTACCTGACCGGCGCCGCCCATCTCTTCAAAGGTGACATCTACACGGCGCGATCGGCGGACTTCGGTCTCCCGTTCCTGTATCCGCCCATTGCCGGACTCTGTTTCGTCCCGCTCAGCCTGCTGCCGGCAAAGGCGGCGATCTACCTCTGGGCCGCGTTCAACGCAGCACTCCTGGTGACGCTCATCGGCGTCTCGCTCCGAGCCGTGCGCCCGGCCATGGCCCGCACCCATCTCCTGTGGTGGTCGCTGCTCCTGGCCTGGCCCGCCTACCACCTCGATCCGATCTTCCAGACGATGAGCTTCGGCCAGATCAATATTCTGGTGACCCTCCTGATCATGAGCGACCTCGCCATCTCCCGGCGCCTCTGCCGGCGCTCGATTCCCGAAGGGGCATTGCTGGGACTGTCCGCAGCCATCAAGCTGACCCCGCTCATCTTCGTGCCTTACCTGTGGTTGGCCCGGCGGACCCGGACAGCCGTCGTCGTGGTGGTGACGTTCGCCGCCCTGGGGCTGGCCATGTTCGTGGTCGTTCCTCGCACCTCGTGGGAGTTCTGGACGAAATACGCCTACCAAGCGAACCGGGTGGGCGTGAACTACATCAGTGACCAGAACATCCAGAGCGCCGTCGTGCGCATCAATCATGCACCGGTGCCGGCGCTGGTGGTGGACCTGCTGGTGGTGGTGGTGGGGGTCGCCGGCGTCTGTCTGGCGGCATGGGCCCATCGCTCCTCCTCGCGGATACTGGCGGTCCTTGTCTGTGCCGTGACCGGCCTCCTCGTGTCGCCGATCTCGTGGGACCACCACATGGTGTGGATCGTGCCGGTCATCCTCTGGTTGTGGCTGGGTGATGACCGCCCGAAATTCGGACGCCTCTGGGCGATCGGTGCTGCCCTGTTGTTCTGGCAGGCTCCTATCTGGTGGCCTCCCCACGGCAATGGCGCCGAGTACAACCTGCACGGGCTCAACCTTCTCTACGGCGACTCGTTCTTCTTCTCCATGGTGGTCTTCCTCGTCGGAATCGCCGCCATGCTCAGAGTCCGGGGCCGGTCGCCATCGGACACCCAACCATCCCGGGTCGCAGCCCTACGGTGAACCATCGGGGAACCCGTCGGCCATCATCACCACCCGAAGGCGGGGCGCCTCGTCGTCTCGACCTCGAAGGGCCCCTCCCCTACGCTGGCCCCGTCAACGTCAGTGCCGGCCCACAAAAGGGAGTCATCATATGACCGAACTATTCTCCATCGCCGGGAAGACAGCGTTGGTAACCGGAGGCTCTCGGGGCATCGGCCTCATGATCGCCTCGGGGTACGTGGACGCCGGGGCCAAGGTCTACATCTCGTCGCGAAAGGCCGAGGTCTGCGATGAAGTAGCGGCTGAACTGTCGACCCGGGGCGAGTGCATCTCTCTTCCCGCCGACCTGTCCACCGAGGACGGCTGTCGGGGCCTGGCCGAACAGCTGGCCGCCAGGGAGGGCAGGCTCGACATCCTCGTCAACAACGCCGGGGCCACCTGGGGTGCCCCCATCGAATCCTTCGACGAGGCAGCGTGGGAACGGGTGTTGGCCCTCAACGTCAAGGGTGTCTTTCACACCACCAAATTCCTCCTCCCTCTGCTCGAAGCGTCGGGGAGCGCAGAGAATCCGGCCCGGGTCATCAACATCGGTTCCATCGATGGCATTCAGGTCCCGCAGATGGAGACGTACTCCTACTCGGCGTCAAAGGCGGCAGTGCACCAACTCACCCGCCATTTGGCCAAAAGACTGGCCCCGTCCATCACCGTCAATGCCATCGCGCCGGGACCGTTCGAATCGAAGATGATGGCCGCCACCCTCGAGGCATTCCGAGAGCACATCGAGGCATCCGCCCCGCTTCGGAGAATCGGGAGGCCCGATGACATGGCCGGGACAGCCATCTTCCTGGCCTCACGGGCAGGGTCCTACCTGACCGGCGCGATCATCCCCGTCGACGGCGGGATCGCGACGGTAGGCGCCTAGGGGAGCAGGCGACCGGGCGAGGGGTGGGCGTAGCGCTCCCGCAGCACCTGTCGGTACAGCTTGCCGTTGTCCAGACGGGGCAGCTCGTCGACGAAGTCGACCGTCCGCGGGCACTTGTAGTGAGCCAGTCGGTCGCGGCAGTGGGCAATCAGTTCGGCCGCCAACTCGTCGCTCGGTTGCAGGCCCGGTTGCAACTCCACCACCGCCTTCACCGCCTCGCCCCATTCGCGATCGGGAACGCCGATGGTGCCGACATCACCGACAGCCGGGTGCTCCAAGAGGATGGCGTCCACTTCGGCCGGGTAGATGTTCACGCCACCCGAGATGATCAGGTTGGCCGAGCGGTCGGTGAGATAGAGATACCCGTCCTCGTCGAAGTGCCCGACGTCACCGAGGGTGAAGTACTCGCCCACATAGGTATCCGCGGTCTTGGCCGGATCCTTGTAGTACTCGAAGGCGGCCCCGTCGACGGCCTTGAGGAACACCAGCCCGGTCTCACCGGGCGGGAGTGGGGTACCCCTGTCGTCGGCCACCATCACCAGACCCTCGGCCAGTGGCTTGCCGACCGTCCCGGGGTGCGCCAACCAGGTCGCCGAGTCGACGAAACTCCCGAGACCCTCGGTGGCCGCGTAGTACTCGGACACGATGGGCCCGAGCCATTCGATGAGGCGCTGCTTGGTGACCACCGGGCACGGAGCGGCTCCGTGCAGGACATAGCGCAGCGAGGAGACGTCGTAGCGCCGGCGGGTCTCCTCGGATATCGACAAGAGCCTGTGGAACATCGTCGGGACCATATGGGTATGGGTGATCCTGTGGGCATCGATGAGGCGGAGTGCGTCTTCGGCATCCCATCGCTCCATGAGCACCACCCCCACCCCGAAGGCCAGTGGCACCGCCAACGAGAAGAGGAGCGGTGCGGCGTGATAGAGCGGGCCGGTACAGAGGTGCCGGTCATCGGCATCCTCGTCGTAGCCGTAGATGTTGAGGTTGAACGACGACGGTGTGCCGCCCTGGGGCCGTGACACGCCCTTGGGCCGACCCGTGGTGCCCGATGTATAGAGCATGCTGGTTCCGAGCACCGCGTCCTCGAGGTCGGCTCCGTCTTCGCCGGCCAGCATCCGGTCGTAGCTTTCCGCCCCCTCGAATCCGCCTCCGATGGCCACCACCAACACCTCGGCATCGGCTCGTGCCGCCGCCCCCACCGCCACCTCTCCCCGCGGGGCGTCGGCAAACAGGGCTTTCGCCTCGCAATCGTCCACCATGTAGGCGACCTCGTCCACGGTGAGGTGCCAGTTGACGGTGGTCAGACGAAGCCCGGCGCGCTGACAGGCGAAGAGGACTTCGGCGAACTCGGGACGGTTGTCGCACAACAGCGCCACAGCATCCCCGGCCCGAAGCCCGCGCCGGCGGAGGGCCCGGGCCAGACGGTTGGCGTTCTCGTTCAACTCCCTGAAGGTGCGGGTGCCGGTGGGCGAGATGATCGCCTCCCGGTCGCCCTGACGGTCGGCCCAGAACGCGATCGTCATGCCCTTGTCGGCCAGCTCCCGGCGGCGCTGGGTTTCAACCGATGTTGTCGTCATCGTGCATTCTCCTCACGCCTCGGCTCGAACAGGGAACGTGGCGACCGTCGGAGAGAGCCGCCCAGGACACCGACACCGGCATGCCGACCTGAATTCTCCCAGGCGGGCAACCGACGATGTTCCCCATCTCGCACCCCACGCGTTCCGGATCCCCATCGACCTCCGGAGTGTTCGTCACAATTGCCGTCGTCATGCAGCCCCCCCCGGGTGTGCTGGTGCTCAGTCCAATAGTGCCTGATAGACAAGGGCGCGAAGTTGAGACCGGAACGGATAGCAGGTAGACGGCAACAGTTGGGCCATGAAGACCACCGTCACCTCCTCGACCGGATCGACCCAGAACGCGGTGGACGCCGCCCCACCCCAGTAGTACTCACCGAAGGACCCGGCGGTGCCGGTGGCGGCCGGGCCCAGGCCGATGGCAAACCCCAGGCCGAATCCGACCCCCTCGAACCCTGACTCCCCGAATCCCCCACTGACGAACTGTCCGAGATCTCCACCGCCGGGAAGGTGGTTGCAGGTCATCAGTTCGAGGGTCTTGCGACCGATGACCCGTTGGCCGTCGAGCTCTCCCTTTCCCAGCAGCATCTGGCAGAACCGGAGATAGTCGCCGGACGTCGAGACCAGTCCGCCGGCTCCTGACAGATAGGAGCGTGGGCGGCGATACGAGCTGGTGTCGGGATCGTCGACCAGTTTCGGCTCTCCGCCCGGTTGGTAGAGATACGAGGCGCAGAAGCGATCGGCTGATCCGTCAGGGACGGAGAAGCCGGTGTCGGGCATGCCGAGGGGCCCGAAGATCTCGTCGTGCAGGTAATCGTCGAACCGACGGCCCGAGATGATCTCCACCAAGCGACCACAGATGTCGGTGGAGAGCCCGTAGTTCCACCGGGTACCGGGTTGGAATTTGAGGGGAAAGTCGGCCAACAGCGTGCACATCCCCTCGAGGGTCATCCCCGAGCGCGACGCCCGGAGGGCGGTGGCGAATCGATCGTCCACCGGATGGTCGGCAACCACACTGCCCGGCAGGCCGGTCATGTGCATCAGCGCATCACGCACCGACATGGGTCGGTCCTGGGCGACGTTGCGGACCGATCCGTCCTCGGCCGACTCCTCCACCGACAGGCCCCGCCATTCGGGGATGAAACGGTGCACCGGGTCGCTGAGTTGGAATGCCCCCTGTTCATAGAGTTGCATGAGGGCGATCGACGCGATCGGTTTGGTCATCGAGTAGATCCGCCAGACGGTGTCCTCTTCGACCGGCTTGTGGCGTTCACGGTCCATGGTGCCGAACGACCTGAAATACCCCACGCTCTGGCCCCGGGCCACCGTCACCTGGCATCCGGGCAGTTTCCCGGTAGCCACGTAGCGTTCATTGAAGTGCTCGGTTATCCGTTCGAGCCGCTGGTCGTCCATTCCAGCCGCCGCCGGGTCGACCTTCACCCCCGGCGACCGAACATATTGGCGTTCGGGGCGGCCTTGGCCACCAGATCAGGGATCACAGAACCGAGTTCGGCACTGTCCCAACGATCATCCTTGTCGGCACCGGGACCGGCCACCCACCCTTCGGCCACCGAGATATGGCCGCCGAAGACATTGAACACCCGGCCGGTGATGTCCTTGGACTCGGGGCTACCCAACCAGACGACCAACGGAGCGATGTTGTCGGGATCATTGGGTTCGAACTCGTCGGGCTTCCGCTCGGTCGGCTGGCCCATCCCCAGGTTTTCGGTCATCCGGGTGAGGGCGGCGGGGGCGATGGCATTGACGGTGACGCCATAGCGGCCGAGCTCCATGGCGGCAATGACGGTCATCGAGGCGATACCCGCCTTGGCCGCCCCGTAGTTGGTCTGCCCGACGTTCCCGTAGATGCCGGAAGGCGAGGTGGTGTTGATGATCCGGGCATCGTTGGCCTGTCCCGCCTTGGCTCGGTCCCTCCAGTAGCTGGCAGCCCAACGCATCGGCGCGAATGTCCCCCGCAGGTGCACCCGGATGACCGCATCGAATTCGTCGACCGTCATATTGACGAGCATCCGGTCCCGCAGGATGCCGGCGTTGTTGACGAGCACATCCAGTCCGCCGTATGTCTCGATGGCCGCATCGATGAGACGCTTCGCCCCGTCCGCGTCAGAGATGTCCTCCCCGTTGGCGATGGCCTCGCCACCCATGCCGCGGATCTCTTCCACCACTTCGCCGGCAGGTCCCGCCGAGCTGCCACTCCCGTCCACTTCGGCGCCAAGGTCGTTCACCACGACCTTGGCGCCCTGCCGGGCGAACTCGATGGCATGGCCCCGGCCGATACCGCGCCCTGCGCCGGTGATGATGACCACTCGGCCGTCACAGATTCCTGACATGTTCTCTCCTCTTGGTGGTTACGTCTTGGTGGTTACGAAATGCATGGATCAGGTGGGGCAGGCGTCGTGCATGCCCGAACCCACGATCGGATCAGACGTTTTTGGGAAGCTCCGAGAACGGAGTGGTGCGATCGTTGTTGGGCTCTTTGGGCAGTCCGAGGACGCGCTCTCCGATGATGTTCCTCTGGACCTGGTCGGTACCCCCGTAGATGGAGGGAGCCTGGGCAAACATCGCCATTTCGGTCACGAAACCGACCAGCGGGTTCCCGGTCGCCGCCGCCACCGCCTCGCGGTCCTTCTGGTTGTAGCCGTGCAACATCCCGGCCGCCCCGGAGATCTGCAGGCCGAGATCGCGGGAGAGCCGCATGATGTGACTCATCGAGAGCTTGGAGATGTTGGGCATGCCCGGGATATCGCTGCCGCTGGCTTTGGCCGCCTTCAGCCGCAACCCGTTGAACCGTCCGAGCTCACCCCAGGTGTAGAGCTGGGCCAGGCCTTGGCGGACCTTGGGATCGGCGGCCGTACCGTTGCTCTTGGCCAGGTCCACCAGGAGCTTGGTGCCCCCGGCCAGGGCCTGCACCATGGCCGCGTCCCCACCACCCTTCTTCGACTTGGCCGAGCCGTTGCTCTTCTTCCCACCCTTGACGGAGGCAAAGTCACCGGCCCGACCGTCGAGGGCGCCACCCACTGTCCCGGGAAGAGCGGCGCCACCGGCACCGCTCCCTCCCCCCGAGCCCAGACCGGCCCGTTCGTTGGCCAGGGTCGTATTCGCCACTGCCCAGCCGTTGTTCTCCCCACCGATCAGTGCATCGTTGGCCACCCGGGCGTCGGTCATGAAGACCTCATTGAACAATGCCCGTCCGGTCATCTCCTTGAGCGGACGTATCTCCACTCCGGGCTGGATCATCTCGATGGCAAAGTAGGTGATCCCCTGGTGCTTGGGCACCTCGGGGTTGGTGCGGGCCATCAGCATGCCGAGGTTGGCGTGTTGCCCTCCCGACGTCCAGACCTTCTGACCATTCACGATCCATTCGTCACCGTCTCGGATGGCCCTGGTCTGCAAGCCGGCCAGATCCGAACCGGCCGCCGGCTCACTGAACAGCTGGCACCACGACTTCTGCCCGGTGACGATGTCACGGACAAAGGTGTCGATCTGCTCCTGGGTGCCATGGGTGGCGATGGTCGGGGCCGCCAGTAGGAGCCCGAGACCGGCCGGGGCACCGAGGGCACCGAAACGATCGATCTCCTGGGCCACCCGCACCGCGTCATTGCGGGAGAGCCCCCGGCCGTAGGCGTTGGCCGGGAGTGTCGGGGCCGACCAGCAGGCCAGACCCAGTCGTTCCCACCAGGCTCCCACGGTGAGATCCGGGTCCCAGTTGGACGACAACCAGTCGCCCAGTTCGGCGATGACCTGGTCGGTCGAGTCGATGTTTGCAGTGTCGGTCACGGGCCCCCCACGGCGTAGATCAGAGCGTTGCCTCTGGCGTCACTGCGTATTATCACAGCGGTTCCGCTGAATGGAAAACCGGGGACAGCCATCCGGCCGGCCGGGAGACCGTCAGGGCGTGAGCAGACCCGGCCCCTACCAGGGACCGGACTGTCAGGTCTCGAGTTGATGGGCAAGGCTCTGGGAGGCGTCGATGAACTCCTCGATCATCTCGAAGACGACTTGCGCCGCCGTCTTCGGTTGGTTCATGGCGCCGACGATCTGGCCGACGAAGTAGTTCGCCAACTTCTCGGCACCGGATCCGGGCATGTGGGCCCCGCGATTGATCCGTCGCTGGGCCTCGGAGCTCAGGATGGGCTGTAGCGGCATCCCGAGTGGATCGGGCGTGTCGGCCCGCTCCCACTCCTCGGTCCATGCCGACTTGAGCATGCGGGCATGCTTGCCGGTGAGCGATCGGGATCGCAGGGTGTCGGCCGATGTGGCGGCCAGCATCTTCTTCTTCACCGTCGGATGGGTCTCGGCCTCGTCGGTGGTGAGCCACACCGAGCCACACCAGACCCCCTGCGCTCCGAGGGCCATGGCTGCCGCCATCTGGCGCCCACGCCCGATTCCCCCGGCTCCGAGCACCGGAACAGGGGCGACCGCGTCGACCACCTCGGGGATGAGGACCATCGATCCGATCTCTCCGGTGTGACCGCCGGCTTCGTACCCTTGGGCGATGATGATGTCGACTCCGGCCTGCACATGACGTTCGGCGTGGACCGCCTTGCCGGCCAGGGCACCGACCAATCGGCCCTCGGCCTTGACCCGGTCGATCAGGAACTTCGGGGGAGGCCCGAGGGCATTGGCCACGAACGCGGTCCGATGGGCCAAGGCGATCTCGAGTTGAGGACCGGCGGCGGCGGCGGAAAACGGCGCCGCGGTTCCGTTGGTGTTCCCGATGCCCCGACCGGCGGCGGACTCGTCACCGGCAGGTAGGTCAGGGACCTCGTAGCGGGCGAGGATGTCGTCGATGAATGCCTGGTGCTCAGCCGGGATGAGGCTGCGGATGTCGTCCATGGTGTAGCCACCCGCCTCGTCGCCGGCGTACTTCGCCGGGACGATGAGATCCACGCCATAGGGCCGGTCCCCGACCTCCTCCTCGATCCAACGGAGGTCGATCTCCAACTGCTTCGGGGAGTGGGCCACTGCACCCAGGACTCCCAGCCCACCGGCCTTGGTAACCGCGGCGACAACATCGCGGCAGTGGGAAAAAGCAAAGATCGGGAACTCGATGTCAAGTAGATCCGTGATAGCTGTACGCATGGCCTCTTCTCTCTGGTTGGCTCGGCGGAATCGGACGGGTGGGGGCGACTCCATCGGTGGTCGGCGGCGTCAGTCTGGTTGGCAGACCCGTTCGCCGTCCATACTGCAAGGATGCCCGATCCCAGCGGATCCGCAAATTCACCCTCGTCTCCACTGATGGAAGCGCAGAGAGGTGACGAACAAGGCCCGACTCGGCTCCCAACTGCTTGCCGGGCCCCGGCCCGCGAACCCGTGACTGTCGTCGAACGGCTGTTGGCGGTGATGGTTCAAGACGCCCGCGGCGTTCGATGAGCCACCCGCCCCCGAGCACGGGGCTCACCGCTGCCGATGCCGACCGTGGGCTTTCGGGCGACCGCTCGCTGGTAGCACCTGGATGAACCGCGGGACCGCGGGACCCTTGGCCAGGTCCTCGGGACAGGTGAGACCAGGTTGACTACCGGGCCCGGGTGACCGGGCACCACCTCCCCATCATCGTCTAGGCCGGTGCCTCCACTTCGAGAGGTTGGCTGCGGCCCTCAGGCAGGGCTGCGTACAGATCGGCCACCAGGTCATCGCGCACAGCGCGGATGGACGGCTCGCTCCATCGGTTCTCCCACTGCCACGGATCGTCGTCCAGCCGGTAGAGCTCACCCTCGTCACCCTGGTAGTGAACGCCGCTCGGGCGGAGTACCGCGGCACCCATCACCTTTTCGAGTCCGTTCGGTTTCCCGTCGGTGCTCTCCTCATAGACGGTGCACAGCCAACCGTCACGGACGATCGACCGCAGGTGCATGCCGTATCCGGGGAACTGGCTATCCCATTCACACAGCACGCGTTCACGCTCCTGGCCTCTTGCCTCCGCAGAAGACTCCGGCAACGGCAGTCCTTCCATCCACTCGGGGACGGGCAGACCGGCGATGGCGCACAAGGTCGGCGCTATGTCGACCTGGCCCACCGGTTCGGGGACGACCGCCGGTGACACGCAGGCCGACGGTGCCGGACGCCACACCAGTGGCAACCGCATCAGTGCATCCACGTGGTAGGGGCCCTTGTAGAGCAGACCCATGTCGCCTTGGAGCTCGCCATGGTCGGTAGTGAACAGCACATCGGTATTGGACTCCCAGCCCTTTGCCGCCACAGTGGAAAGGATCCGTCCGCACGCCTCGTCGATCAGCTCGTTCATCACGTGGGTCTTGGCATTCACTTCACGGATCTGATCATCGGTGAGCGACGAGGGCACAAAGGTGGCCGGTCCTCCCTCCCGGTTCTGCCAGGTGCCGTCGTAGTAGCCCAGCCAGTGCGCGGGCTTGGCCCCGAGGATGCGACGGATCTCGTCTTCTGAGCCGGGGTGGCCGGGCGGCAACGAAAGATCCTGCCACGGCACCCGGTCGAGCTCCGATGCCGGTGGGTCCCAGGGATGATGCGGATCAGGGAAGCTCACCCAGCAGAACCAGGGGGCGCTGTCATCGAGGCCTCCGAGCCACTCCACCGCCAGATCCGCGATCCAATCGGTATGGTAGGAGGCCGTCGGAATGGGGTTGTTCTTCGTTTCGGGAGCACCGGTGTCACCACCACCTTCGGCACTGAGCAGGCTGGCGAACCCATCCACGTATTCGGGATGGTTGTCGACCAGCCAGCGCCCGTAATGCGCCACGGGGACCACCCGATCCGGACCGTCATCGAAGCTGGGCACGGTTACCGCCGGAGTGTGCATGGCCTGTATCGAGCGATCGAATCCCCGCCAGGGACCTGTGTCGCCCCGCCGGGCCCGATTGTTCTCCTCCCACTTTCCTCCCAGGTCGAAACCCGGTTCGAAGTGGGCCTTGCCCAACAGCGCGGTGCGATAGCCGCCGTTGTCGCCGAGGTAGGCGCTTACGCTGGGGGCGTCGACCGGCAGCGGTACGCCATTGGCGATCACTCCGTGGGTGCGCGGGTACTGACCGGTGAGAATGGTCGACCGGGCCGGCATGCACACGGTGTTCTGGTTGTAGGCCCGCTGGTAGTTCACGCCACCGGCGGCCAGGGCGTCGATGACCGGCGTGCGGGCCACGGTTCCGCCGTTGCAGCCGAGCGAGTCATACCGTTGCTGGTCACTGGTGATGAGCAGGATGTTGCGGGCCATGGGTCGTCCCTCCAACCGGGTTCACGCACCCATCCCCACGACGGCCGGGACATGACGTCACCCTTTACCGAGTTTGCTGGCTGTCGCCATCGAACGAACGGCAGCCTACAGGCCTGTTGTCGGATCGCCCGGCTCACCTTGTCGATGCCGAATCGGATCGGCACCGGATCGACCCGGGCTCGGCATGGGAGAGGGTTGGCTCGGCGACCATGCAGCGTCCGGGTCAACCAGAGGCAGGACTTCGGATTCTGACCGGTTCGCATACTGAGGCATGGCCTTTTGGGGCTACCGGCATTGTTGCAGCGCCACGACTAATCTGCTGGCAGTGTGATTCCGAAATGACAGCTGTTGAACCAGTACCACCGGTCGCCGTCACATCACTACCAGCACGAACCGCCCGACGACCTGGCTTGGACGCGGCTGGCCCACCGAGATGCGGCAAGTCCCCTCCCGGCGCATCGCAATTCCCACATGCCCTTCTGAGCGAATCCGGGAGCAAGCCCCAGTGCTAGACCGTTGGACGTGCTTTGTCACAGGGATCTGATCGAAGCCCACATGCGACACCGGCACCGTTGTCGCCGACAAATGGATTCGGGTGCACCAGGTGATTTGGACACGACCAAACCTCATGGCTCGGCTCGCTGGCACCCGCGCGAGCGGTGAGGATCGCCTTCACCTCTGTCGCCACCGCACCGATCCTCACCGCTGCCCGCCTTATCGACGTCCGCAGTACTGTGCGAATTCCGGATCATCGTGGTGAACGAACCGGGTGCGCTCCTCCACGGCCGGCCTTGCGATGCTCTACGTTGCGGCCGACGTGGGCGCCGAACGACCTCATCCTCGGTTTCGAAGACAGCTCGATGATGCTCACCGAACAGCCCGGATCGACCTCCGAGAAGACGCCGGTCAAGAAAGGCGAGCAAGTATGGAAATTGCTGGCAGCGTTGGCGGCGCTCTTCCTCATCGGCTTCATCGCCTACGTGGCGACCCGACCGCACAGCCAGCGCTCGGTGTCCTACCCGGTGACGCCACCGGCGACACTCGCAATCGGCAGCGAGGCACCCGCCTTTGTCCTTCCCCGCCTGGGTGGGGGGCCACCGGTCTCACTGGCGGGTACCAGAGGGGAGCCGACCATCGTCAACTTCTTCGCCTCGTGGTGTCGGAATTGCCAGGCCGAACTCTCCGCATTTGCAGCGTTGTCCGCTCAGTCGGCCGGACGGGTGGCCATCATCGGAGTCGATTCGAATGACTCCAACGGATCGGCCGCCCAGACTCTCCTCGCTGGTGCCAAGGCCTCCTATCCCGTCGCCGTCGACGGTGACGCAACCGTGGCGACTTCCTATCTCCTGAATGCTCTGCCGGTCACCTACTTCCTCGACTCGAACGGCCGGGTGGTCCATGCGGCGTTCGGGGCCCAGTCGCTTGCGTCTCTGCGCCACTGGGCAGCTGTCCTGACCACCAAGACGGCGACGCCGTGACCAGCGATCCCCCGGACAGGACAACCACGGCGCCGCCGACTGACGGACCGATTGCCCACCCTCGAGCGCACCTTTCGCCCGAGGATCGCGCCACGGCATTCGCCACCGGCAAAGTACCTATCGACCGAGGGGCAGCACTCCGTGCCGGATCAGTGCCGGTCCCCCGAAAGTTCATCCATTGGATCATCGCCGGGTTCGCGGTTCTCGCTGTGGGCGGTGTCCTGACCGAGCATTTCATCGGCAATGCAGGGGTCAGCGCACTGATCGCCACCCCGCCGACCACCCTGGCTGGAACCAGCGACACCCCGCCCCCCGCGCCCGCCCCGCCCAGCGCTCCTCCCGTCAGCGCGTCCCTGAATGCGTTCATAGGACTGAGCCAACTAGCCGGCAACCGAGCCCCCGCAATTTCCCTACAGGATCCCAACGGCAAACCCTGGACCCTTGCATACGCCCCGGGTAAGGTGACCGTCCTTGCCTTCTTCAACTCAGCGTGCGACGACATCTGCCCGGTGCTCGCCAAGGAAATCGCCCAAGCCGATCAACTGCTGGGTCCAAGGATTGCCGCGGTTGACTTTGTGATCGTCAACTCGGACCCCTTGCAGACATCCGTCGTCCCGTCCCCACCCGCCCTGACCCAGACTGGCCTCGCGAACCTGGCGAACGTTACGTTTCTCAATGGGCCCGTCACCGATCTCAATCGCATCTGGACCGGTTATGGCATCACCATTGCGGTCGGGAAGAAGACGCGGGTGGTCACCCACAGTGACATCATGTATTTCATCGATCCCAGTGGCCGGCTGACACTGCGCGCCACCCCGTTCGCAAATGAGGATCATTTCGGCATCTACACCCTGTCCCCCGACAGCATTCAGAAATTCGCCCAAGGGATGGCCCACGCGGCCGAAAGCCTGGTTGGAGGGCCCTCATGACCGACAACATCGCCAGCCCATCCGATCCCCAGGATCCATTTGATCTGGACGGCATCATTGCCGAGACGCCGACAAAGGGCGCCTGGTACAAGCGAACGTGGGTCCTGGTCACCGCGGCAGTCGTCGTCGTCGTCGCCGCCTCGGTAATTGTCGATCTGCCCAGCCACACCACCGTCTCCGCCGACATTGCCGACCAAACCAGCATCATGCATGAGATCAATACCGACGTCGGAGGATGTGCCTATGCCATCCAGGAGACATTCACCATCTACCAGGACATGAAGACGGGTCAATTGTCCGCTGCTGATCGATCGCTGACGCCGTCCATGCTGCGAGATGACCAGACCGCCTGCTCGTTCACCAACAGTGACATCTTCGACCTCTCCAATGTGCAGGCGTCGGGTTCACCAGCGGGAAAGAACATCGGGCAGGTGGTTGACGTGTCCACCCTCTGGGTAAGCTCCGATGCACTCGCCGCCATCGAGGACATCCAAAATCTCTCTGTCAACTCGGGAAGTACTTCGACGATCGCAGACCTCACCAAGCAGGAGGGCCTGCTTGCCAAGGATCGGGCCCGAGCCGACGCCTATGTGGAAGCGGCCGACAGGATTCTCGGTGCCAAGCTGCCGATGCCCGACCTGCCGGCTCTTCCACACCTCGTCGGCACCTGATCGCCGTCCCCAACAGCTGACTTCGACGCCACAACCGCTTACGGCGAGGTTTGGCCGCTATCCAATGAGCGACCCCGGGTTCGATCCTGTCGCACCAGGCGGTGCAGTTCTGCGTCTGGATCCTCCTCCGACTGTAACCAGCGGATCAGGTTCCAGAAGATGACCGGAATGAATGCACAACCGCAAACGAACCACATCATCCCTGTCGTCAGCTGCTGGTCGGCAGAGAGACTGAGGCCCTGCCCCGGGTGATGCGAGTAGGCGTGATACCACGCCCCATGCGATAGTCCGACCAGGTAGGCGAGGACCCAGATTGTCCACATGGAGACAGCGGCCAAGGCGATCCGGTTGGGTCGTGACAGCCTCGGTGAGAGGGGAGGGGATTCGATCAGCTCGAGCCAGAGGCCGACGCCGACCATCAACAAGGTGACCGCTTCGACGCCCACCAACCACGGATGCCTGACTAAGGCATCGACCGTCAATGGAATCCTCCAGAGCGTCACCCCAGCAAGAAACAGGGAAGCAAAGAGCACGCTGCGTAGCGCCTCAGGATGGCGCCGCCGATGAGCGGCCAACTCGTCCACCAACCGCAGTGAGTTCGCCCCCGAGCCCGCATTATCACGGTCCTCTGGAGGTAGGTGTTCAGCAATGCGGAGCAGACGCCAGGGCGATCCACTGACTACCAATACGGGAACCACCACAGCCAATATGGCGAACTGGAGAGCCTCGACGAATTCATAACGCCGAGCGTATGAGGAGAACGGTGGGACCAGGCAGGCGATGAACAGTATGACGGCCCCCACAAAGAGGAATGCGCGATCGGCCTCGTAAGTTCTGCTGCCCTGTGGTTCGAGGGACCGGTGTGACGCGGCCCCTTGGTTCATCGGTGTGACTGGCGCTGGAAGAATCCCCAGAGGCAGACCACGAACAGGGTGCCGAGGGGAATGGCGAGAGTCAGTATCTGTGGCCCGATGAAGCTATCTGTGGCAACGCTCACTGGCCTACCGACCTCACTCTCGCTTCGTGTCCAAAATGATACCCATTGCCCCTACTCGTGATCAATCGTCCTGATCAGATCAGGTAGAAGAACACCCAGAACAGGCCGCCCACCACCGCCATGAATCCCCAGAAGTACGTGCAGGACTCGACATTGGCCCGAAAGAGCTGGGCGACGGGACCCACCGAGGTAGCCAGTGTCCCGTCCTCGGCGTCGAGGCGACGCAGTCGAATGCAGAGGGCCAGGTTGGTCTCGAGCCAGTACACCCCGCTGACGAGCAGCATGATGTTCATCACCGCCCAACCGATGAAGCACGATGCGTACCCGCTGGATCCGGGGAAGAAGGGAAGCTGGGTCAGCTGCCAGATCTGGAGTCCGATGGCCACAAGTCCTCCGAGGACCGCTGTCCAGCCACTCACCTCCCAATCGAGGGTCGATCCCGATCGAAGGCGCCCCTGTCCGTAGATGGCGAGCAGTGAGGACGCCACCGCCACGGCGAAGATTGCCCCACCGATTCCGGTCGGCGCGGTTATACCGCCGGGGCGCCAGAGTTGCCCAGCATTGTTCGACCTCAAATAGAAGTAGGCAAAGGCCAGCGAGGCGAAGAGGAACGTGAACATGCCGATCAGCAGACGCCCTCCGGACCAGTAGGCACCGACTGCAGCGCGCAGTTCGAACTCCCTCTCCTCGGGAGTTTCGGTGAACATCTGGGGTTTGTCGGCTGTATCAGTCACCGCGTTGTCTCCACTCATTGGGCCGGCGGTCGGGGATCCTCGGCGACACTCGCAGGGGACGAAGCCCCAGCTGCTACGAGTACACCTTCTTCGCCGAGATCGGCGACAGCGGGAGCGTTCTCCTCGCTGTAGTGATACGGATCACTCAGAACGACGGGGATGCGTTCAAAGTTGTAGTACGGGACAGGAGTCGGCGTCTGCCACTCGAGTCCGAGCGAGTCCCATGGGTTGGCCGGCGCCGGAGTCGGCTTGATGAAGATCGACCACACGAAGTTGGCCACGAAGACAAGGAACGAAGCACCGAGGATGAACGCGCTGACCGATGAGAAATCGTTGAGCGCCTGCAGGTTCTGCGCATATTCGAATACCCGACGAGGCTGGCCGAGCAAGCCGATCAGGAACATCGGGAAGAAGGTCAGATTGAAGAAGATGAACATGATCCAGAAGTGGATCTGCCCCAGCTTCTTGTTCATGGTCTTGCCGGTCATCTTCGGCAACCAGTAGTAGAGGCCTCCGAAGAAGGCGAAGATCAATCCACCCATGATGGTGTAGTGGAAGTGGGCCAGGACGAAGAAGCTTCCGTGCACGGTCACGTTGACCGGGACATCGGAGAGGAAGACTCCGGTAATCCCGCCGATGAGGAAGTTAAAGAAGAGGGCCAGTGCAAAGAGCATCGGTACTTCGAACTTGATCTTCGCCTTGTAGAGCGTTCCCAGGCCCACCAAGTAGATGAACCCGGTCGGGATCGAGATGAGCTCGGTGGTCAGCATGAACAACGGCCGCATGTCCGGATTGATCCCACTCTGGAACAGGTGGTGCTGCCATACGAAGAACGACAGGAGGGCGACTCCCACCATCCCCGCCGCCGCCACCTTGTAGGCGAAGAGTGGCTTCCTCGTGAAGACCGGAAGGATCTCAAAGACGATCCCGAACCCGGGGAGGGCCATGATGTACACCTCAGGGTGGCCGAAGAACCAGAAGAGGTTCTCCCAGAGGAAGGAGCTTCCTCCGTGTTCGGTCACGAAGAAGGCAGTCTGGGCGGTGTGGTCGAGGATGCCGAAGAACCCTGCGGCCACCAGGGTCGGGGTAGCCAGGGTGAGTAGGGCGCAGGTGGCGAGGATGGACCACACGAAGATGGGGATCCTGCTCCAGGTCATACCCGGTGCTCGGTAGTTGATGATGGTGACCGCCAGGTTGAAGCCGGCGGCCATCATGCCCAGCCCGATGACGGCGAAGCCGACCAGGTAGGACATCATGCCTCCACCGGCCTGGGTCTGAAGAGGCGCGTAGCCCGTCCATCCGGTGGGGAACCCGCCGTAGAAGAGGGCAGAGAGGATGACCAGGTACCCGGCAGTGAAGATCCAGAAGCTGAAGGCTTCAACCCTGGGGAACGCGGTTCGCCGTGCTCCGATCATCAACGGCACCAGCCAGTTGCCGAGCGGACCCACGATGACCGAGGTGGCCATCATCATCATGATCGTGCCGTGCTCGCTCACGATGGCGATGTAGGTCCCCGGCCCGAAGAGGTGACTGGAGGGAGAGAGCAGCTCGGTACGGATCCCCATGGCCAGAAGCCCACCGGTGAAGAGGAATGCGAGTACGCCGATGACGTACTGAAGTCCCACAACTTTGTGGTCGACGGTGTAGCGCAGATACCTGGTCCAACTGGTCGACTCATAATCGGGACGCAGTTCGAGGCCGACCATCTTCGCCAGCGGATAGTTCAACGCGCCGATTCCCAACAGCCATCCGAAGACGCCGAGGAGCAGGCCCCCGGTGATCGCCACGGCGTTTACCCCGCTGTCTGCGATGTTCGTATAACCGCTGGCAACGACGTTTCCGAGCCAGTGTCCCAGCAGATACCCGAGCACTGCTCCGATCGCCGCGGTGCCTAGGTGCTGGCTTAGCCAACCGGGCCGCTGAGGCAATCCCTGAAATCCGCCGAGCACAGGTGGAGTGGGGTCGGGATAGACAACTTCAGTCTCGCGTTCGGCAGTCACGGTCATTGATCGACCATCACCTTTTTCAACGGTGCCGGGCTGAAGCTGATTGGTCCGATCATCGACGGGCCACTCCGATCATTAGCAGGACTGGTGCACTGGGATCCACAGATGGTCGGTGTCACGATGCCGCCGGCTTGGCCCCGTAGACCTCTGAGTTGCTATAGGGATCCACGTTGTCGGGGTAGTACCCGCCATCGGAGCCGTTTGCGTCGGGCACGTACGTGTAGGCAAAGGGCGGCAAGAGCTTGGTATTGGCGGCAGTGCCGGCCTCTGTCGATTTCGCCCAGGCCATGAAGGCAGCTTTGGAGACGACCTTCCCGTAGTTGAACATCGCTCCGTGCCACAAGCCGCAGAGCTCCTCACATCGAACGGTCACACTTCCGGTCTGACGGGTGGTTGCGTAGGCCACGTTGTCCTGCTGGGGATTGGCATCAGCCTTGATGCTCAACTCATAGGCCCAGAAACCATGGATCACGTCGAGCGAGGTGACGTGGAAGGCGATGGTGGTGTTGTTGGGCACAATGAGCTGCTGGCTCTCGAACCCCCCGAAGGTCGGGTAGCGGTAGGTGAATTTCCACTGCTGGGCGATGACCTGCACCGGCAGGATGGTGGCCGACGTGGGAGTCCAGATCGGATTGGGCCCTTCACCTCCGCCGGAACCGGCTTTGGTGATCACTTCGACCGTGCCGAAGGCGAACAGTCCGAGCACGATCACGGTGGTGGTGACGATCCACCCGACCTGCACGCCGAGATGGGTCCGGGCCTGCGCCCCTCCGACCGGCTCAGGAGCACCCTTGCGGGAAGCTCTCCACACCACCGCCGAGTAGGCGAGGTAGACCCACACCGCCAGAAACACCGGAAGGGCAGCCACCAACAGGATATTGAAGTCGAACTGATTGTCCTTCGCCGCGGAGGTCATCGTCCCCGGGGGAACGTGGGGCCCAACCAGAATATAGAAGAGGGGGTCGAGAACGGCGGAGAGGACCAGCCAGATGGCGACCATGCGCCAGATGTGGCGAGGTTCCTTGCCTGGCTGTGCGATCACCGCCTCTGCCGCCACGCCCTGGCCCTCAGATTCTGCGTTGTCGATGGTCACGCTGTGACATCCAGGAAGCCGCCCATGTATCCAAGGGTGCTCATGGGTCCCCCATTTCCGTACAAGAAGCCCAAGCCGCAAGGCACGTAACACTGCCACGGATACTCACCGGGCCCCGGTGTCACGAACGAGACTTTGATGACGTTGTGGTCAAAGTCGGTGGTACACGGTGCCTGACTACAGGGATTTTTGGCGTCGTCCGCTATACCGACCAAGGGAACGCTGATTCCGAGGGTCGGGATCGAAAACGTGTGGCCAACTCCGTTGCCGCTGTTGGAGTCGTACAAAGCGATCGGCTTGCCATTGAGAGTCGCGACGCCGCCTGTGGTTCCGGCCACGAGGCCCCACTGTTGATTGCGGAGGGGGCTCCCCGAGTCGTACTGCTCGATGGTCAGGTTGATGCGGGTATGCGCCGGCACCTTCCAAACGGTCGAGTGGACCCACTGGCCACTCGGGTTCTTCACCAGGTACGAGACCCATGTGGGATGTGCCCCGAATCCGATCGTGCCCACCGTCTGCACGGTCAGGTCCACCGGGGCACCCGATGGCTGCGCGGCGGTGAAGTCGACGGTCGGTGTCGTCGGGAGCATAAAGCCCACCACGGCCCAGACAGCCAACCCCGCGGCAACGACGAAGAGTCCGAGGACCACGGAAAGCCTTCCCCCAAATGACATCCAGTACCCCTCATGCCGTCGAGGACTCGATCAGGCCCGACCTCGGACCCTCCCGTGCCTGCTTCTATCCAGACGCCGGACGTTACCTAAAACTTCGTGAAGAATCTAAAAGGTGAGACCGACAGTATGCCGACCAAGGGTGCTGGTCAAGCACCTATTCATCGCATGGTCCGAACAGGTTCTGGCCTGGCCCTAGGTCCGGTCGGCAGTGTTGGTCCGTTGCGGACGCAGATCGTGGACGGCCGGTGCGGCGGTGCGGTGCGAAAGCCGCTCGAGCACATTGGAGATTGATCCCTCCTGGTCGATCGCCCGCTTGATCACCACAATGAGGGCCGGCACCGCCCAGAAGTCACCACAGACCCAGAGGATGGCGGCGCCGATCTGCTGGTCGGCGAAGGGTGCCAAATTCACGCCGGGTAGGTGTGCATACACCGAGTACCAACTCGACGCGCTGAAAATACTCAGGGCCATGGCCAGCACGAACATCACGATGTTCGTACCGACTATCGCTCCGGCCTGCCAGATCGGGCTGGCCTTCAACCTGAAGGGGTGCGAGGGGATGATCTGCAGCCAGAAGAGCACGCCGGTGATGAAGAAGCTCCCGTGCATCAGCCAGATATGAACGGTCTGGTTGCGCTCGGACAAGTCGAAAACGGCCGGAAAGTGCCAGACGACCATGACGACGTTGAAGGAGATCAGGGCGAACCATGGATCGGTGACAAATCTTCCGACCCGTCGAAGAAGCCGTGACCAGGGCCCGAGGATCAAGAAGCGACCCACCTTTCTGCGAGCACCTACCGGTAACGCGAAGAGAAGGGGGATCCACGGAGCACCGAGGACGATCAGGATCGGCGCGTAGAAGGCGATGAGGAGGTGCTCGAGCATGTGCACGAAGAAGTAGTCGCTCGCCCAGTAATCGATCGGCGACTCAACCGCGAGGAGCAGGACCGCAAGGCCCGAGTAGAAGGCGA
>JADGOI010000067.1 GCA_017883075.1 Acidimicrobiales bacterium | reverse complement strand
CGCGGCTGCGTTCATCCCGATGGGCCTGCTCGCCCCGGTGGGCGGGGCACTGGCTGACCGGTTCGACCGTCGCCGGTGGTTGATCGTGACCACCTTGGGAGAGATGGCTTTTGCCACGGTGCTCACCGTGTTGGTGGCCACCGGGCACGATCAACCGGGGATAGTGGTCATCGTGGCCTTCTTCGGTGGGGCAGCCGGGGCCGTCGGGTTTCCGGCCTACCAGGCGATGCTTCCGGATCTGGTGCCGAAGGAAGACCTCCTCGGCGCTATTTCGCTGTCATCGGCCCAGTTCAACCTGGGACGGGTGGTGGGGCCGGCGGTGGCGGGCCTCACCCTCATCCATCACGACTACACCCTGACATTCGCCGTCAATGCTGCATCGTTTGCCGCGGTGGTGATGGCCCTGAGCCTGATCCGCCTGCCCAAGCCGGCACCAGTCGGAGGGGATCGACGGATGTACCGCCGGATCGCCGAGGGCGCCCGTACGGCCATGAGCGAGCCAGGATGTCGCAGCGCCATCATCCTCATCTCGGTGGTGGCCCTCCTGGCCTCGCCATTCATCGCCCTGGTGCCGGTGATGTCGGCGGCCCTCGGCCGTGGATCGGGGGGAACTGCGCTATTGGTAACCGCCCAGGGCGTCGGTGCGGTGATCGGAGCCCTGGTACTGCCCACCCTGGCCGAGCAGTTGGGACGTCGGAGGATGGTGCGAGGTGCGTTGTTCTTGTTGCCGCTCCTGCTCATCAACTACGGGTTGTCGCCGACCTTGTGGTGGTCGCTGGTTACGTTCGTACTGGTGGGTGCCGGCTACATCGCGGTGCTGGCCGGGTTGAATACGGTGGTCCAACTGCGTGCCCCGACCGCATCCCGTGGCCGGGTGATCGGGTTCTACATGATGGCCTTGGGCATCATCTATCCGATCGGCGCCGTGCTCCAGGGGTTGATCGCCGACAGAATCGGGATTCGGCCGGTCACCGTCGGCGGAGCCGTGATCCTTCTGGTCGTCCTCGGCCTGTTGGCGACCTTCCGGCCCCATCTGCTGGGTGCACTCGACGACGCCGAGGAGATCGTCCCGACCGTGGAGCTTCCATGATCGGTGAATCGAAGATGGCATCGACCGGCCTGACCACTGTGGAGGTTCTGACGCCCGCCGACGCCGAAGCGGCACAGGGTCGGGCGGCCGGCTATCTGGCAGCGGCCGGTCTCCGTGTCGGCGATCGGGTCGTCTTCTGTCTCCCGTCCTCATCGGCACTCCTCTGCGCGGTGCTGGGGTCGCTTCGGACCGGAGTGATTCCCGTACTGCTCAATGCCACTCTGCTCGACGATGAACGGGACCAGTTGATCGCCGACGCCGAACCCAAATTGGTGGTGACCGACATCGCCGCACTGGCGGCATTCGACACAGGAACCCCTGTTGAGTTGGCCCGCTTTCCGCGAGGGCGGCCCATGCACTACACATCGGGTACCACCGGCCGTTCCAAAGGCGTGTGGTCGGGAGTGTGGGACGAGTCCACCGCCGCCCATGCCTTCACCGACGAGGCGGACCTGTGGTCATTCGGGCCGGATGACGTCCACTTGGTGTGCTCACCGATGTATCACTCGGTGTCGGTCAGGTTCGCGGCCGGGACGCTCCTGCGGGGAGGGACCTGTGTCATCCTCGGTCGATTTGAGGCCACTGCCGCACTCGCCGCCCTGAAGGGCAGCGCGGGTGTGATCCCGACCACCACCTTCATGGCCCCCTCGGCTCTGGCCCGACTCTTGGCCCTTGGGCGAGAGCTCCCGGAACGATTCGACGCCCTCCGGCTCCTGGTCCACGCCGGATCGGCATGCCCGGTGGCGGTGAAACGCGCCGCCCTCGAGCGGGTCCGTGACGGCGTGCTGTGGGAGTTCTACGGATCCACCGAAGGGCAGTTCACCTCGTGTTCGTCCGATGAGTGGACGGTCCACCCCGGCAGCGTGGGTAGGGCCCGCCCAGGGCGAACCATCACCGTCGACGACGACGGCACCGTGTGGTGCCGGCCTCCCGACTTTGCCCGCTTCGAATACTGGGGAGACAAGGACAAGACCGCCTCGGCCTGGCGAGATGGCTCGTTTACGGTCAGGGACCTTGGGCACCTCGACTCCGATGGATACCTCTATCTCGACGGGCGGCGAGACGATCTGATCATCAGCGGGGGAGTCAACGTCTATCCGGCCGAGGTGGAGAATGTCCTGTGCGAGGTGGCCGGGGTGGCTATCTTGGCGGTGTTCGGTCTTCCCGACGAGACCTGGGGGCAGCGTGTGTGTGCGGCGGTGGTTCCCGATGCCACGGCGGAGAGTGCCGAGCCCGATCGGTTGATCAGCGCTCTCGAGGCCCACGCCACCGCCAGGATGGCCGGGTACAAGCGGCCGAAGCAGTACTTCATCGTCGAAGACCTACCTACCACCGCTACCGGGAAAGTGCAGCGCCGACAGGTTGCCGCCCAGGTCGGCTTCCCGCCGGCGCGCTGATGAGGGAGAATCGCTCCATGAGTCCGACCGACGCAGGGCCACCACTGGCCTCGATCAACCCCGCCACCGGCGAACTCCTTCAGTCCTTCGAACCCTTCGATCTCGACGAAGTGGAAGCCCGTCTGGCCATTGCGGCCCGGGCCGCACCCGAGTGGGCCGCCACCAGCTTCGTCGAGCGGGCTCGGTTGCTGATCACCGTGGCCGAACTCCTCGAAGGTGAGCTCCCCGATATCGCCCATGTGGTGACGACCGAGATGGGGAAGCCGTTCGCCCAGGCCAAGGGCGAGGTAGCCAAGTGTGCCAGTGCCTTCCGGTGGTTCGCTGAGCATGGCGAGAGTTTTCTCACCGATGAGGAGATGCCGGTCGACGCCTCCCTCGGACTGGTGACCTTTCAGCCTCTCGGACCGGTACTCGCCATCATGCCGTGGAACTTTCCCCTGTGGCAGGTGGCGAGGTTTGCTGCCCCAGCCGTCATGGCCGGCAATGTGGGGTTGTTGAAGCACGCTCCAAATGTGTGCCGGACCGCTCTGCTGATCGAGGACTTGTTTCGGCGGGCCGGCGCTCTACCTGGCGTCTTCCAGACCCTGTTGATCGGGACTGATCAGGTGCCGGGGATCATCGCTGACGCCAGAGTCAAGGCCGTCACCTTGACCGGCAGCGTCGGTGCCGGCCGGGCGGTGGCGGCCCAGGCCGGAGCGGCCATCAAGAAGGTCGTCCTCGAGCTTGGGGGCAGTGACCCGTTCATCGTGCTGCCGTCGGCCGATCTCGATCGGGCCGTCCCGGTGGGAGTGCAGGCCCGGATGCAGAACACCGGCCAATCGTGCATCGCCGCCAAACGGTTCATCGTGCATGACGAGGTGGCCGACGCCTTCATTGACGCCTTTGTCGCCGGGGTGGCGGCCCTGTCGGTGGGGGACCCCTTCGATCCGGCCACCGAGGTCGGGCCCTTGGTGACGTCGGTCGCCCGAGACAACATCGAAGCCCTGGTGGAGGACGCCCGCACCCATGGGGCGTCGATTCTCTGCGGTGGCGAGCGGGTAGTGGGCCCGGGAGGACCCGACAGGGCGGGCTATTACTACCTGCCGACGGTGATCGCTGACATCACTTCTGAGATGAGGGTGGCAACCGAAGAGGTGTTCGGCCCGGTGGCACTCCTGTTTCGGGTGTCGAGCGCAGAAGAGGCACTTTCGGTGGCCAACGCCACCGACTTCGGCCTCGGATCGAGCGTGTGGACCGGCGACCCTGATGAACAACAGCAGTTTGTCCAGGGGCTCGAGGCCGGCCAGGTCTTCGTGAACGGCATGGTGGCGTCGATGCCGGAGTTGCCATTTGGCGGGATCAAGACCTCAGGGGTCGGCCGCGAACTGTCCGTTCACGGGATCCGCGAATTCTGCAACATAAAGTCGGTGTGGGTGGCCTGACCCGTCACTGCGTCGACGTCTCCACGTGGTTGACCACCGGTGCCGCCACCCACGTCCCCGACGCCGAGGTCCATGTGCGCCCGCCGAACGTAACCGTGATGAGATGGAAGCTGTAGGCATTGGCCACCGCCCACGCGGCGACCTGCCATCCTCGTTGGGTGCTTGCCGGGGTGCCGAACGGGTCCGGGCCCAGCTGTGCGGATGCCGCTTGGGTGAGCGCCGCATGCGTCGGAGCCGCGCCTCCGAAGCTACTGAGAAGGCAGGTGAGCCCAGTCGGGACCTCTCCCGTGGATGCTTCCGCCAGGGCGTGGGCTTCGGGTGACCACTGGGCATAGGCGTCGGGGGTGGCGCTGAGCTGGACACGCTGGGCGGCATCGGTCACCGGCAGCGACTCCCATCCCGGGATCCGGGCGAGATGGTCGTAGAAGGCCCCCGCGGCATAGGAGGGGTCCATGATCTGGGCTGTCGTGCCCCAACCCTCGGAGGGTCGCTGTTGGAAGAGGCCGACCGAGTCGCGATCGCCATAGGGGAGGTTCTGCAGTTGGGTCTCCTGCAACGACGTGGCGAGAGCGACGGTGGCGGCGTGGTCGGGTAGCCCCTTGCGCAGACCGACGGCGGTGATGAGAGCCGCGTTCTGAGCTTGGATAGGGGTGATCGCATACAGGCCACCGCCCGACTTCTTTCCGAACGTGCACGTCGAGGCCACTACCGCTGGAGACCCGAGCAGCCCGATGAGGGTCACCGCTCCTGCCACCACTACCGCCAACGTCACCGAGATGGAGACCACCCGTCGGCGCCGCCTGTGGAATCTCGGGCGCGAATGTCGATTCATGGTCGGCACTGGTCAGTTGCTCCAATCGATGGCCAGACGCGGTGGGCGGGCGAACAAGACATGAAGTTTCCCATCTCGTCGGGGGTGAGAAGGGTCGGGCGCCCAGATGCCCACGGTCGGGTGCCCAGGTCCGGGGGTGCCCAGGTGCAGGGGTGCCCAGGTCCGGGGGTGCCCAGGTGCAGGGGCATCGTCCCGTGTCGGTCAGACTGGAGATATGCGTGCATACCTCGACCATGCGGCAACCACGCCCATGCGACCAGAGGCTGTCGAGGCAATGTTGCCGTATCTGAGTGGCACCGAGATGTTCGGGAACGCCTCGGGCAGCCATCGTGAGTCCCGAAGGGCACGGTTGGCCGTGGATGACGCCCGGGAGAAAATCGCTGATCTACTCGGTGCTGACCTCGGAGAAGTGGTGTTCACCGGAAGCGGGACCGAGGCCGACAACTTGGCCATCACCGGAGCTCTTCGCGCTCGGGCATCGTCTCACGACGGCCGATCCGGTGTCATCGTCTGCTCGGCGATGGAGCATCATGCCGTCCTCAATACCTGTCGCGCCGCGGTCGAACAGGGTGGCATCGAACTCCGTGAAGTCCAGACCGACCGGTCGGGAATTGTGGATCTCGCCTCGTTCGCCGAGGCATGCACGTCCGAGGTTCGACTGGTCTCGGTGATGGCTGTCAATAATGAGATCGGTACCGTGCAACCTCTCGACGAAGTCTCCCGTCTGGTGCGCGCACAGGCTCCGGGAGCGGTGTTGCACACCGACGCCATCCAGGCGGCGGCGTGGCTCGATATGGCACCGATCACCGCGGCTGTCGATCTGTTGGCGCTCAGTGCGCACAAGTTCGGTGGCCCAAAAGGGGTGGGATTGTTGGTGGTCCGCAATGGCGTCCCGATCGACGCGGTGACCCATGGCGGCGGGCAGGAGCGCGAACGCCGGAGCGGGACCCACAACGTCGCTGGCATAGTTGCCATGGCCGCTGCCCTCTCTGCCACCGTGGACCAGCGTTCAGATACCGCGGCCCGGGTCACCGCTCTTCGGGACCGGCTGGTCGACGGTCTGCTGGCCTTGGTGGAAGGAGCCGAAGAGACCGGAGATCGGTCCCGCAAAGTGCCTGGGCACGCCCACCTGTGCTTTACCGGGATCGAGAGCGAGGCGATGATGGTGCTCCTCGACGAGGCAGGGGTCGCGGCGTCGGCGGGAGCGGCGTGCTCGAGTGGTGCGGTCGATGCCAGCCACGTCCTGCTGTCCATGGGATTGGATTCGGCGGTGGCGGGCAGTGGGGTCCGCTTTTCGCTGGGCACAACATCCACTGACGTCGAGGTTGATCATGTTCTGGCTGTTGTCCCCGGAGTGGTCGCCCGCCTGCGAAACTAAAGCAGTGCGAGTTCTTGTTGCCATGTCCGGAGGGGTCGACTCCTCGGTAGCCGCCTCCCTGCTGGTGGAGGAGTTCGGTCGTGACCGGGTGGTCGGGGCAACCTTGAAGTTATGGGGTGGGTCATCCGACTCAGGGTGTTGTTCGGTGGCCGATGTGGAGGACGCCCGACGGGTGGCCGACCAACTTGGCGTCGTCCACCATGTGTTCAACTTCACAGCTGAGTTTGAAGAGCGGGTGGTGGCCCCTTATGTTGATGGTCATGCCATAGGTCGAACCCCGAACCCGTGCATCGAGTGCAACCGGTACCTCAAGTTCGATCGACTGTTCGACCGTGCCCGGTCGTTGGGGTTCGACGCGGTCGCCACCGGACATCATGCCCGGCGGATGACCACCGCGGAAGGGCGGCACCGTCTGATCAGAGGCGCCGACCCCCTCAAGGATCAGTCATATGTCCTGGCCATGCTTGGACAGGACCAGTTGGCCCGGTCGCTGTTCCCGGTGGGGAGGCTGACCAAGGCCCAGGTACGCGAGGAGGCGATCCGTCTTGGTCTCCGCACCGCCATGAAGCCCGACAGCCAAGACGTGTGTTTCATCCGCTCGGACGAGGGTCGTCAAGGCTTTTTGGGAGACAGGCTTCCGCTCCATGATGGCCGACTGGTCGACGACGCCACCGGGGAGGATCTCGGCCCGGTCGAAGCGGTGGAGTTGGTGACGGTGGGCCAGCGGCGAGGCATGGGCCACGGGGACGACGGCCGACGACGCTATGTGACAGCTGTCGACGTCCCGGCTCGCCGGGTCCGGATCGGCACCCCCGAGGCGGCCAACGCCTCCGGCGTGGATCTGCACACGGTGACTTGGGTCGATGACGACCTGACCCAAGGCGCCGGGCCGGGGGAGTGCGCGGCCATTGCCCAGTGCAGCGCGCATGGGCGTCCGGTGGGCTGCACGGTCCGCCCGGACGGGAACGGCAGGTTGGCGGTGACGTTCGCCACCGCACAACGCCGGATCGCTCCGGGTCAGACGGTCGCTCTCTACGACCCCGCCAACCCCGACGCAGTGATCGGTTCGGGTATTGCCGCGTGACCGACCCTCCCGGTGGGATTGATCCGGCCGTCCGGGCTGAACAGCTTCGGGACCTGATCGAGTATCACAACGACAGATATCACCACCTCGATGCTCCCGAGATTCCCGACGCCGAGTATGACGCGCTCGTACGTGAACTCCTAGCCATCGAATCCGACCACCCTGACCTGCGGGTACCCGATTCTCCTACCGGTTCGGTCGGCGCGCCGGCGTCCACGCTCTTTTCCCCGGTCGCCCACCGGGTGCCGATGATGAGCCTCGACAATGCGTTCAACCCGGGCGAACTGGAAGCGTGGGCGGACCGCTTGGCCAAACACATTCCCGCCGACACTGCCTTCGTGTGCGAATTGAAAATCGACGGGGTGGCCATGTCTCTCACTTACGAGCATGGTCGGTACGTGCAGGCCGCCACCCGAGGAGACGGACGGGTGGGTGAGGATGTCACTGCCAACGTCGCTACCATCGCCGATATCCCCGACTCTCTCGATTCGTCGGTGAAGGCCCCGGCGGTGATAGAGGTACGGGGAGAGGTGTACATGCCCATCGCCGCCTTCGAGGAGTTGAACCGGCGCCAGGCTGAGACCGAGGGAAGACTCTTCGTAAACCCGCGAAACTCAGCGGCCGGGTCTCTTCGCCAGAAGGATGCCTCCGTCACCGCCACCCGGGCCTTGTCATTCTGGGCTTACCAGGTCGGTGACCTTCAACCCCAGACTGACCCACCGGGGTCGACACTCCCCGAGGAGTTGGTCTCGTCCCACGCTTCCACCCTGGCATGGTTGGGCCGAGCCGGTTTCCCCATCAATCCCGAGCACCGGGTCGTGCATGGCCTCAGCGAGGCGCTTGCCTTCTGTCGACACTGGGAGGAGCACCGCCACGACCTCGGCTATGAGATCGATGGAGTGGTGGTGAAGGTCGATGACCTGTCGTTGCAACGGCGACTCGGTGCCACCTCCCGGGCTCCCCGATGGGCGATCGCCTACAAGTTTCCCCCCGAGGAACGGACCACCCGGCTGCGGGCGATCGAGGTGTCGATCGGGCGCACCGGCAAGGCCACCCCGTTCGCCGTCCTCGAGCCGGTCTTCGTTGGCGGATCGACTGTGTCTTTGGCCACCCTGCACAACGAGGATCAGGTACGGGCGAAGGACGTGCGTCCAGGTGAGGACGTCGTTGTGCGCAAGGCCGGTGATGTCATTCCCGAGGTTGTCGGGCCGGTCCTCGTCGGCGCCCAAGGAAAGCCACGTCGACCACCGGAATGGACCTTCCCGGTTGTATGCCCGAGTTGTGGCGCTCCGTTGGCACGGCTCGAGGGTGAGAGCGACACGTTCTGCACCAATCTCGATTGCCCCGGACAGCGGGTGCAGCGCATCTCCCACTTTGGTTCCCGGTCCGCCATGGACATCGAAGGGCTGGGAGAGCAGCGGGTAGAGCTGTTCGTCGGCCGTGGGTTGCTCGTTGACGTGGCCGATCTCTACTCATTCACCCCGGATACGTTCGCCGGGATAGAGGGATTCGGGGCACTGTCAATTGCCAATCTGTTGGGCGCCATCGAGGCTTCTCGTTCCCGGCCACTTCACCGGCTTCTGGTCGGTCTGGGTATTCGTCACTTGGGCCAAGTTGGTTCGCTGGCTCTGGCGCGGGCATTCGGAACCCTCGACGGAATTGTGTCGGCGGGCGAACCGGCGCTGGCCGCAGTAGATGGTGTGGGCCCGATCATCGCCGCCAGTGTGGCCGAATGGTTCGCCTCGGAGGTCAACCGGGGGGTGGTGGACCGGTTGCGGCGCGCCGGGGTGAACGTCGAAGAGCCTGGCCGAGGGGAAGTCGTCGGCGGCGCGGTAGGCGTCCCGTTCGCAGATCGGACTCTGGTCGGAAAATCAGTGGTGGTAACGGGGACCCTGGAGGGCCTGACCCGGGAGGAGGCGGAGGAGGCCATCGTGGCTCGAGGTGGAAAGTCACCCGGCAGCGTGTCCAAGAGGACGTTCGCAGTGGTGTTGGGAGAATCCCCCGGGGCTTCGAAGGTGACCAAGGCGGAGCAACTCGGCATTCCGGTGGTGAATGGCGTGGAACAGTTCGTGGCCCTACTCGAGACGGGAGAGCTTCCATCGAAGGGATGAGTTGCGTCGAAGGCGAATCGGTCGTTCGGTGACGAGGCATACCCGACGGCGGCGGGATCGACCAGGTCATGGGTGTCATGACTGTGAAAAGCGGCCAGTCCTATGTTCCCCATGCTGTCGGAGGCGATGAACACGCCGCCTGTCTGGCGGACCCGCGCCACTTCAGCGGTGTTCAAGGCGCTGGGCGACCCGGCACGGGTGGGAATCGTGAATTCTTCCCATCGTTGGTCACCTTCGGACGGTGGACACTGCGACTACGGCATATCTTCAAGGAGTCCTTTTCTCTTGCTTTGAATGCGTGTTTGGCAATAGACATCGCCGCAGGCAGAGATTGCTTCTTCGTGGACGCGCGGGCTCCCTGATCAGGGGCGGGACGAATGATCCAGGCCTATCGACTCGACCCCTCAGCGGTTCAGGGACGGACCTCGTAATAGAGGTTGGCGGGGTCGTCAAGATCGTGAAGAGTGAATTGAGTGAAGCCGGCCTCCCGACACATCTGTTGTGCCAGCTCCCGGTGCAGGCCGAGTGTGCCGAGACCTGCCCCACCGGGCTCTGACAGCGCTGATGACATGCAGGTGGCGACCGACGTCCCGTACATCATGGCCAACAGTGGATTGCGTTGATTCTCGTCCCAGGTGACGCCCGACCGTATGTCTTTGATGAGCAAGGTCCCGTCAGCATGGAGGCTCCGCCGGATGGCGGCCAGGGCTTCGGCGGGATGGGGCATGTCGTGAAGGCAGTCCAACGTCAGTACGAAGTCGTAGCTGGGTTCGGCCGGAAGGTCGACGGCCCCGGCGAGATGGAAGACGACGTTGGACTGGGATCCCTCTTCAAGCTTGGCGCGAGCCCGAGCAATGGCGTGCTCGGACGGGTCGTATCCTTCGAAGCGGGTGTTGGGGAAGGCATCCGCCATGGTGAGCAAGGCCACACCAGATCCGCAGCCGACATCGGCGACCCGGGCACCACGTTCGAGACGCGCAACGACGCCATCGAGTGCGGGTAGAACGACGGGCACCAGGGCCAATCGGGACCAGGGACCCAACATCCGCTCAACGGTATGGGCGGCCGATGGGCCGAGGTCGTCATAGGCGAGACCGATCCCCGTCCGGAATGCATCTGCCAGGCGGTTGACAACGTCGGGAGCGGCGACTCCTCCTTGGAAGGCGCCGGCCGCAAACCACAAACTGTCGCTGGCTTCGACCAGGACAGTTGCCGCCTCAGGGCTCAACTCGAAGACTTCGCCATCCACCGTATCGATGAGTGAGGCGGCTGCCTGGCTTCGTAACCACTCGAGCAACCATCGCTCGTGCAGCCCGGTGGACGCCGCCAGCGCTGCCGCTGTCATCGGACCCTGTCCAACCATTGCCTGATACAGCCCGAGCCGATCGCCGAGATGGATCATCAACGACAGCACTTCGCCCTCTTTGTACTTCCACACCTGCAGAGCGAACAGGGCCGATTTCATCGCGTCAGGTTGGGCATCAAGGTCAGAAGCCACGACACTTGTTTACCATTCCGAGGAATTGCTGGGGAGGGACGGCGGTGTCGAGTTAATGGAAAGGACAGGGGTCCAGTTACGAGTCGGGTTCCCCCCGCCTGCCGGTCCCGCCTCGCCCCTTCGTGAAGCTTGCCCGGACGATCCGGCACCATCGATCCTCCACCGAGGCCACTCTCGAATGGAAACTGGCGAATGGGATCGCGGAGTCGAACAACGCGGCCGTCGGCCGGATCCCGTCTGCCGCCCGTGGCTCCTACGACTCCATGAGCTTGCGGACCATGATCATGTCGACCGGGCCGGCATCACCTCCACTGCCCTGGGCCGTGGTCTGGTGACCCACGAGACCGGCACAAGACGTGGATTCCCGAATGGATCCATGTGAGCGAGGACCATCCCTCTTCTCCCGGCCGATCCCGTACCGGAACACGGGAATTCCCTGGTGAGTGCCACCCTCCACCGCTGACGCCCCGCTGATCGGTACCCTGGAGGCAACGATGCCGAGCATTACGGACTCCATCGGGCGGGTCCTCGGCGACCGCTACCGACTTGTCACCGCCTTGGGTACCGGCGCGTCTGCGCACGTGTACCTGGCCGAAGATGTCTCCCTTCACCGGAGGGTGGCCATCAAGGTGCTCCACCCCGCCCTGGCCGGCGATTCGTCCTTTCTGAAGAGGTTCAGGGCTGAGGCGAGGGCGGTGGCCGCATTGAACCACCCGAACATTCTTCAGGTCTACGACTGGGGCGAAGAGGGTGGTGAACCGTATCTCGTGTTGGAGTACCTGGCCGGAGGAAGCCTCCGCCGCGTCTATGACTCCGGCGTTCTGCTCACTCCCGAGCAGGCTGTCCACATCGGCATCGAAGCGGCCGCCGGCCTCGACTACGCCCACCGCCGTGGCCTGGTGCACCGGGACATCAAACCGGCCAACCTTCTCTTCGATGCCGAGCGGAGATTGAGGATCGCCGACTTCGGCCTGGCCCGTGCCCTGGCGGAGGCTACGTGGACCGAGCCGGTCGGCGCCATCCTGGGGACGGCCCGTTATGCCGCTCCTGAGCAAGTGGAGGGGCGCACTCTCGACGGGAAAGCCGATATCTACGCCCTCGCCTTGGTGCTCTACGAAGGAGTCACCGGAAGGGCGCCGTTCGTCGGTGATACGACCATCGCCACGTTGATGGCCCGGGTGGGGACCCTGCTGCCTGAGCACGAAGCGCTCGGACCCCTCAACGAGGTGTTGGTATGCGCAGCTGCCCCCGAACCCGAGGAGCGCTACGATGCCGCCGCCCTGACACTGAGACTGCAGGCCCTGGCAGTCGCGCTGCCCGAGCCCGAGCCGTTGGCACTGGCTGAGGCGATTCCGGTCGGCGGGCACAGAGACGCGGCACGCGCCCTGGTTCACACCGGCGGCGGCGCGGATCGGACTGATGCCACCGAACTGGGTGTCTCGATGCCTCTCCTTCCTCGGACGGGATCGGACGAGACGCCCACCGAAGGATCTCCGACCGACCCCCTTACGACGAAAGATACGAGTGGCACCCGGGTCAGGCGTCGATGGTTGTGGGTTACCGGCCTCATCGTGTTGGTGGCGGCGTTGATAGCCGCCGGAGTCGTGTTGGCAGCCAAGCAGCAGATGTTCACGCCCAGTCACGTAGTGCCTTCTCTGGTGGGACACACGCTTCCGGCGGCGGTCAAGACCAGTTCTGCTGGTCAGTTCAAGGTGCATCAGAGCGGTGAGCAGTACAGCATCAGCATGGCGCCCGGCCTCATCCTGAGTCAGCAACCAGTGGCCAAGGCCGGAAGTCACCCGGCCATGGCCAAGCAGGGGTCGACCATCAACGTGATCGTCTCGCGAGGGCCGCCCCCGGTGACGATTCCCACCAACCTGAGTCAGTATTCCAACTGTGCCGACGCCGCCCAGGCTCTCAAGGCCGTCAATTTGGTAGGTGTCTGCCCGGACAGTGCCGCCCAGTACAGCTCGTCAGTGCCGGCCGGTGGGATCCTTGGTTCCTCCCCGGCCACAAGTGCCATCTATGGATCGACGGTGACCATCATCACATCCAAGGGCCATGCTCCGGTCGCCGTCCCTTCGGTGACCGGTACCGGCTCCACCTATGCCGCCGCCGCCGCCGCCCTTGCCGCGGCCGGATTCGTCCCGGCTCAAAGCAGCGCCTACAGCTCCTCGATCCCCTCCGGTCAGGTCATCGGGACGTCGCCGGACCCCTCTGCCGGACCGGCGGCATTCGGGTCGACGGTGACGGTGAGCGTCTCCCTCGGGCCGCAACCGGTGAAGGTCCCGAACCTGACCGGCGACTCGGTTCCCGAAGCAACGGCGGCGCTCCAGAAAGTCGGTCTGACACTCGGCAACGTCTATGGACCGGCGAAGGGTGGCGTGTTCCATACCACCCCCGATGCGGGGACCAGCGTTCCCCCCGGCACCTCAGTGACGATCTATACCCTGTGATGACCGCACCCGAACCCACCCCCGAGTGCGAGCTGTGTGAAGCCGCCAAGATCACCGAGTGGTTCTACGAGGACGACACGTGCTGGGTGGCCGACTGCGAAGTGTGCGACGTTCCCATGGTGGTCTGGAAGTTCCATGGCAACGAACCTCCCGAGTCGGAGGTGGAGCACATGCTGGCCCGACTGGGGTCTGTGGCCGACGACCGGTTGGGCTTGGATGGGTGGTCGTTCGACCGGGTGATGCGTCAGATCCCCGACCACTTCCATGCCCATGCCCGCGATCCCAACTGGTGGTTTCGCCGGTTCGGCCGCAAGTGACCCGGTCGTCGGCCAATCTGGGACCCG
>JADGOI010000172.1 GCA_017883075.1 Acidimicrobiales bacterium | reverse complement strand
ACCGCAACGCCGCCCATCAGGCGGCATAATCAACACAAGCAACCTGTCCGTCGAACCGGGTCAAGCCCTTGGTCCCGACCGAGCGACATCCGCAAGGTGCCCATAATCGCCGGGTCAGCGTCACGGTATTCGCGACAAGGGGAAGCGCGCGCCACTTGCAAGGTTCAACGTGGAATTGTGCGGTAGGTGACCCGGTTTGCGCGAGCCGCCTCGCGGATGCCGGGACCGTCGTCCCCGTCCCAGACGCAGAGGGATGCGCCGAGGTGCTCGGCGGCTGCAACAGCTTCGGCGCCGAGGGTTGAGACTCGCTGACTGCCAGCCAGCTCCGCCACGCGGTAGCCAATCAGGCGCATTGGCAGAATCAGGATCGACTCAGGAAGATCCAGAAGGCGACGCCCGAGCTCCCGTCGCCGTTCGCCTGACCAACCCCCGGTAAGTGCTCCTCCACGAGCCGCAACGACGCTCTTGCAGAGACGCACGTAGTAGAGGTTCGTCGTCGCAAGTTCGTTCTGTTCGACAAGCCGGGCCAGGCGACGTCCTTGTTCGTCGGCAAGGACGTCGCGTAAGAGATGGTCATCGAGGACGACCTGGCTCACGTGGTGGCGAGGTCGGGATCGTCAGTGAGTGAGTCGACGAATGCCGCGTGATCCTCACGACTGAGTAGGTCGCCCAACAGGCCTCGTGCCTCCCCGGCGGGGACGGTGAGCACACCGAATCCGAGGTCGATCACGTCGACTGGACCCCCGTTGTCGAGATGCCACCGATGGCGCACGGCGGCCGGCACCGACATCTGGCCTGAAGCTGATACGAGGTACTGCTTGATCGCCTCCATACGGTCAGTGTACTTGGTAAGAGGGGTCAAGTTACCAAGTGTCCCCGAATGTCGGCTCCGCAAGAGCGCAGCTCCCTGCCCCCGATCGTCTGCTTCGGGTCGCGCTGTCCGCGGCCCGATCCGAAGAGTGCTTGTTCCTCACGACCGTTACCGATCGTTCCGTCTGTGCAGCGGAAGGCGTTGATCGATCCAGGTTCCCGAGCACGCAGCCCGATGGATCGGGCGCCAGCCCCGGCGGATCGGCTCGACACAAACGGGGCAAACGTCGCCTGACGCCGGCTAGTTGTGGCGAACCTCATCGAAGGGCTTGTCGCGGTCGGCAGCGTACTCCCGCGGCATCCCCAATACCCGCTCGCTGATGATATTGCGTTGCATCTCGTTGCTGCCTCCGCCCAAGCTGAGTCCCTGCCGGAGCAGGTAGGTCTCCCCCCATCGGTCAGCATCGTCGTCGATCCAGGCCCCGGCGCCGGCGCCGGCGATCTCGAGGCCGATATCGAAGTGGCGCTCAGTGTTGGTGGCGGCGAAGAGGCTGGGTATGGCGCCCGCCGGGAGGGGGAATGCGCCGGTGCGAATGCCGGTGGTCACCCGCTCGACCAGTTGGCTCTGCACCCTGTCGTTGACCCGGGCCTCAGCCACCAGCTGGCGGACCCGGGGATCGGCGGTCTGGCCGGATTCCCGGGCCAGATCCAAGAGGTCGGACCGTTGGCCGTCCTGTCCGGCGACGGCGGTGGCCACCCCACTGACGTAGGGAGAGCCGCCGCCCGTCGCATCACGTTCGTGGAACAGAAGCCGGGAGGCCACCGTCCACCCATCGTTGACCTCTCCGACGACATCGGTGGCCGGCATGGGCACGTCGTCGAAGAACTCCTGGCAGAACTCACCTGTCCCGTTCACCATCTTGATCTGACGCACTTCGATGCCGGGCTGGTGGATCTTCAGGATGAACATGGTGAGACCGCGGTGCTTGGGCACCTGCCAGTCCGTGCGGGCCAGGCACAGCGAATAGTCGGAGCGGAAGGCACCTGAGCTCCAGATCTTCGATCCGTTGAGCACGAAGACGTCGCCATCCCGGGTGGCCCTGGTGATCAGCCCGGCCAGATCCGAACCGCCGCTGGGCTCCGAGAGGAACTGCACCCACAACTCGTCACCGGACAGCATGGCCGGGATGTGCCGGACCTTCTGCTCCTCGGTACCGAAGTCGAGCAAAGTCGGCGCCAAAATGGACAGGGTGGGAACGTTGAACACCGTGGGCATCTGGTAAGGCAGGGACTCCTGGGTGAACGCCCGCTGGTGGGCCCGGCTCAGGCCCTGGCCGCCGTAGGCGGCCGGGAAGCAGATCCCCGCGAAACCGCCGTCAAAGAGAAACCGCTGGAGCCGACGGGCCCTCTCGCCTGACTCGTCTTCCCGGGCCAGGAGCTGATTGGTGGCGCCATCGGGAAGAAGGGGCATGTTTTCGGCCAACCACGTCCGGGCCCGGGTCCGGAACGAGTCCACGGATTCCTCGGCGTCAGTCTCTTCCTCGGCAACGCTATTGCCATCGGTTGTGCTCATCGATGTCCTCCTACATCCCCATGGCCACGGCCACACGCTCCCGGTGATCGCCGGGCGTTCCGAACTGGGAGCGGTCGGTCACCACCCGGCGGAGGTAGAGGTGAAGGTCGTGGTCCCATGTCACACCGATCCCGCCGTGAAGTTGCACGCAGTCCTGCAGAATGGCCGGGGCGTGATCACCGATGTAGGACTTGGCCACGCTCACCAACTCGGCCGCCAACGGCGAGTCGACGTCCACCGCTCGAGCCGCGGCGTCGGCGGTGGCGTGCGCTGCCTCGAGCCACACCTTCATATCGGCGAACCGATGCTTCAGAGCCTGATACGACGCCAACGGGCGGCCGAAGGAATACCTGTCGGACGCGTACTCGACAGTGAACTCGAAGGCCCGATTCACCGCGCCGACCATCTCCGCGCCCTGAAGCACCACCGCAATCTGCAGCTGACGCTCGGCGTCGGCGGCTGCATCGCCTGCTACGCCGAGTACGCCATCCGGGGGTACGACCACCTGATCGAAGCGGACCTGGGCATAACGCCGGACCAGATCGAGTCCGTGGGCCGGGCCCACGGCCACACCCGGGGTATCCGACGGCACCACACACTGGGTCACACCGTCACCTGTGTGAATCGTGACCAGGTAGAGATCGGCTTGGCCACCGGCTTCCACCGGTCCGGTCACCCCGTCGAGCACATAGCCGCCGTCACTGGGGGCGGCCTCCACCCGTCCTCCCGCGGTGTCGATGCCGGCCACCGGCGTTCCCAGGCACCAGGCGGCGACGGTATCCCCGTTCACCAGACCAGGGAGGAACTCCCGGCGTTGGGTCGGCGTGCCCGACCGGGCCAGAGCCGCGGTCACCACATTGGTAGGAACCAACGGTCCGGGTGAGACCAGCCGGCCCATCTCCTCGGCCACCAGCACCAGATCGAGCAGCCCGTGGCCGGAGATAGATCCTCCCCCGTCCTCCTCGGCCACCAACATCGAGACCCATCCGAGCTCGGCCCCGCGCTTCCACCACTTCTTGTCGAAGCCCGCGGGTTCCGCGTCGGCCAACCGGCGGACCGTCTCTAGCGGACAGGTGCTCTCGAGGAACTTTCGGGTCGTCTCCCGAAACAGCTGCTGGTCATCAGAAAGGCGAAGGTCCACTCGCTACCCTCTTCCGGAGCCGGGCGCGTCGAAGACCAGCTGGAGCTTCTCGATCTGGCGGAGTCCCGGCATGTAGCTCAACTCGGCGCCCGGAGCGAGCGAGTAGTCGGGGATCCGGTGATGCCATTCGTTCAACGTGATCCGAAGTTCAATGCGGGCCAGATGTGACCCGAGGCAACGATGGATGCCGCCCCCAAAGGCCAGGTGCTTGTTGGGATTCCGGGTGAGATCGACGATGCCGGCATCGGGTAGTGCTTCCTCGTCGGTATTGGCCGCACCGATACTCACCCCGATGTTGTCACCCTTCTTGATCGGGCAACCGCCGAGGTCCATGTCTTTCATCGCCAATCGGGGCACTGCGGTCACCGGTGTCTCCCAGCGGAGGAGCTCCTCCACCGCGGAGGGGATGATCGACGGATCGTCCACGATTCGTTGACGCTGATCCGGGTGTTGCGCCAGATAGGCGACGAAGCACTCGAGGCTGTCGGTGACCGTGTCGAGGCCGGCCAGGATGAACAAGAAGCAGATCCCCACGATCTCATCGACCGTCAGGCGCTGCCCTTCGATCTCGGCCCCGAGGAACAGGCTCAGCATGTCATCGTGGTCACCCTTGTGCTGCTGGCGGTCCTTGATCGCCTCGGCGAAGTACTCCTCGATCTGGCGAGCCGCCACCTTCTGATTGGCCTGGATCTCATCCAGGTCCGAACCGACGGGGCGCAAGATGCCGTCCTTCATGCTCAAGAAGAGGTCGAGCTCTGACAGCGGCAGCCCCACCAGGGCCAAGAACACCGACGACGGCAGAGGCACTGCCAGCTCCTCGGCAAAATCACACTCTCCCCGGTCGATGAAACCGTCGATGCGCTCATTCACCAGTCGGGTGATCTCCGGCTTCAGGACATTCATCTGCCGCGGAGCGAAGATGGGGTCGAGAAGCCGGCGGTAATTCCGGTGATCTGGAGGGTCGACCTGCAGCGGGATGAGGGGTACTGACTGGCCGAGATCAACGGAACCCATGCCGGAGGAGAAATCCTCCGGGTGGTGGAGGGCGAAGTCGACT
>JADGOI010000013.1 GCA_017883075.1 Acidimicrobiales bacterium | reverse complement strand
ACCATTCCGTTGGCACCGGTCCCGCTCGGGTTCGTGTCGTTCGGCCCCGAAGCGAAGCCGGCATTGATCTTGTTCTTCGACGACACACCCGACGAGGCCGGTACGCCGGTAAGGGTGACGAACGTGTCGCGGGGGATGGACAGGATACTGGCGGTGCCGGCCTGGGGATCGACATGGACGATCTTGATGGTGTCGCTGCGCTGCCCGCCCGCGGTGGTCTGGTTGCCGAACTGCTGTGCCTGTGCGCTGGTCTCGCCCGTCCGGGTGTCCGAGCCGAGTACCAGCACGTTGTATGCCGCTCCGTTGGCCACCGCGATACAGCTGGGACAGACGGCGGTATTGATCTGGGCCCATTCGTACCGGAAGTAGCCATATCCGGCTGCAGCGAGCACAACGAGCAGCGAGAGCACGATGATGAGGATCCGCAGGATCCGTTCGCCCGGCGTACGGCGGCGCTTGGCCGGTTTGAGGCGGTGTTCGGGGGCAGGTCGGGTCCCACCCGCATTGCGAGGCATGGGGACCTGGCCCCCGAGGATGGGTCCGGGAAACTCGCGGTTACTCGGCATGGGCCCGGTGCATCGAGAGCCCCCACGGTCGGCTTTTCGGCGACGACCAGATTCCTTTGCCGCCGGAATGGCGAAGGGTACCGGGTGGGCCCGATTGAGAAAGATCGATGGATCGCAAGGTCGGTTGGCCTGTCGTTCGTTTCGTCGATCGGCCGGGACTTCTCATCCCACCGACGTGGCAACTGCAAGTTTCTCACGCTGGGTGCCAGGATTGGCGTCACCCTCACTTGTCCCCGGCAGCGCGAGAACTCCAACTTTATCAATCGGCAGTGCTCAGGAAGTGGAAGGCAACCACGAACCGTGGAACCCGAACGGCACCCTGGCGGGGAGATGCACCGTGGCCACTGGCGGGCCCGAGAACGATGTGGCGTCGAGGATCACCAGATCGCTGGCGTCACGGGTGGCGTCGTAGACAACGCTCATCACCCAACCTTCGTCCTCGCCTCTCCCGTCATCGGCCCGAACGAATACCGGCTCGCCCGATGCCCGATGCTCACCGGGGTCGTACCGGGTGGTCTCGTCCCGCTGGAGGTCGTACTTGATGAGACCTGTCTGATCGGCGGTATCGAGTTGGGCTCCGAGCAGGGTGCAGTAGCCGTAGCGGTGGGGGAGCCCGGCAACCGTGTCGTCCATCCGAGGGAATTCCACCAGGGCGTCATCGAGTCTTTCTTCGCTCACCCGATTCCCGTTCGGATCGATCGTCCATCGGGCCAGTACCGGCTTGTTCGAAGCAATGATCTCGCCGGGCAAGGTGTCGAACGCGGAGTCGTAACGAACGACGTCCATGACAATGACATTCCCGTCGTCATAGGCATTGAGGACATGGAAGACAAACACCGGGTCAATGCCGATCCACCGGATCGCGCCATCCCCATGGTCGCGGGGCATCACCCCGATCCGACTCCCGGCGTCGGGCATCCATCGGAAAGGGAGTGAACGCCCGCTGGAGGCGAGGTCGAGATCGAATACCACCGGAAGATCCATGAAGATGACCTGAGTGGCCGTGACCCCGAAGTCGTGCATCATCGTGGCCCGGGGGACGTCGATCTCTTGGCTGTGGGTGAGCGTACCGGTGGCATCCACCGTGTGATAGCGGAGAAATGGTGGCCCGAATACGTCATACCCGAAGAAGAAGAGCTCTCCGGTGACCGGGTCGACCTTGGGATGAGCGGTCATCGGGGATGCCAGCGCCCCGTCGAAGTCGTGTATCCGTGCCCGCTCCCGATCGGGGGAGATTGCGTGGGGGAAACCCGACTCCACCAGAGCCAGGGTCACACCACCGTGCCGGATGACGTGGGTATTGGCCGGGCCGTCGAGAGGTTCACTGGGCCCCTTGGGCGGGACTGTGCCCAGTTCGGCCGCCAGTTTGCGGGTCCGGACCCAGCGGTTGCGATATCCGACCGCCTTGCCGCCCGCCAACGAAATATCGTGGATCATCCCGTCGCCACTGAACCAGTGGTACTCGGTGTCATCGGCGGGAAGTACTGCCGGATTGGGGCCGTTGCGGAGGAGGTGACCCTCCAGGTCGGGTGGGATGATGCCGGTGACCGGCAGTTCGTGATCCTCGGTCAGCTCTTCGAGTACCGGTGTGAAGTTGCCATCGAGGTAGGGGTTTGTCACCGCGAACTCCTTGTTTCATGGGCAGAAAGCCGCGGTCGGCCATCGGCCGCCGGTCCCGTGAGCGTATAGGGCCAATACGGGCGAGGTGCTGCGATCGTGATGGTGGCGGTGCTCGGGAGGTGGCGACCTGGCCGACGGCTTCCGGTGACGTGGCAGGCTGAGGCCATGTCCAGACTTGCCGAGGACCTCCGCTTTCGGGGGCTCATCCACCAGATGACCGAACCGTCCCTCGAGGCACGCCTCGACGCCGATCGGCTCACCGCCTATACGGGTTTCGACCCCACCGCCGACAGCCTCCACGTGGGCCACCTCCTGCAAGTCTGCAATCTGCGACGCCTTCAGGTGGCCGGCCACCGGCCCATCGCCTTGGCCGGAGGGGGGACGGGATTCATCGGTGACCCGGGCGGGAAGACCGAGGAACGATCTCTCCTGTCGCCGGATGCGCTCGAGGCAAACCTCGATGGCATTCAGGCCCAACTCGCTCGCTTCCTCGACTTTGGTTCCGACGCAACCGGCTCCAAGGCTCGGTTGATGAACAACCGCGATTGGTTGGCCGAACTCCGCCTCTTCGATTTCTTGCGAGATGTGGGCAAGCACTTCACCGTTAATCAGATGGTGTCCAAGGATTCGGTCAAGTCCCGGCTCGATCGCGATGGGCAAGGGATCTCGTTCACGGAATTCAGCTACATGCTCCTCCAGGCCTACGACTTCCTCCACCTGTTCGACCACTACGACTGCACGCTTCAACTGGGAGGGAGGGAACAGTGGGGCAACATCACCATGGGCATCGAACTGGTGCGAAAAGTCCGTCACACCGAAGTATGGGGTCTGACCACCCCCTTGGTGCTGAAGGCGGACGGAACCAAATTCGGGAAGACAGAGACCGGCACGGTGTGGCTCGATGCCAACAGGACGAGCCCGTACCAGCTGTATCAGTTCTTCGTTCGCAGCGAGGACGCGGTGGTCGGGGCCTACCTTCGATACTTCACCTTCCTCTCCCACGACGAGATCCGTGGACTCGACCAGGTCACGGCCGATCACCCCGAACGGCGTGAAGCCCAGCGGGAGCTGGCCCGCCGGGTCTGCGCTCTCGTCCACGGTGAAGAGGAAACCGAACGAGCGGAACGAGCCGCCGCCGCCCTCTTCGGCGAGGAGGTGGCCCGACTGGACGAGAGGTCCCTCCTCGATGTCTTCGCCGACGCGCCTTCCTCGCAGATTGCCCGAAGCCGTCTCGACGGCGACGGTCTATCCCTGGTCGACCTGTTGGTGGAGACGGGCATGGTCCCGTCCAAAGGTCGGGCCCGGGCCCTCATCGAGCAGGGCGGTGCCTATGTGAACAACCGGCGGGAGGTCGATGTGGCCCGAACGCTGGTGGCTGACGATCTGGTAGCCGGTCGCTACCTGGTGGTGCGCCGTGGTCGTAAGGACTACCACCTGGTGAGCTTCGTCTGAGCCTGGCCCGGTGGTGGCGAAGGGGTGGCGTGTCAACCTCGCCCTACACTTCTCCCATGAGTGCAACATCCGAATCAACCTCGGACGCGTCTCCGGTGAGGTTGACCGCCGGACTCCCCGAGACGGTATTGCCGGCCGAGTCGGACGCCATCCTGGCTGATCTCGCAGCGGCATTGGGCCAACCGGGGGAGCGGCAGCGTCATGCAGTGTCCGATGTGGTGCGATCAAACCCGACATCGTTGGCGGCCTGGGCGGCCTTGGGCTCTCTGGCCCGTGACGACGTCGAGGCGTACGCCTGCTTTCGCGTCGGATATCACCGCGGTCTCGACGCCCTTCGCTCTGCGGGCTGGAAGGGGTCGGGCACTGTGCGCTGGGCACACGAGGAGAATCGCCCATTCCTCCGTTGTCTGGATGGCCTGCGTTCCGCGGCCGGTTCCATTGGTGAACAGGTCGAAGAGGACCGCTGTGCGACATTCCTCCGGCAACTCGACTCTTCGTGGCGGTCCGATCGCACGGGATTCCCGGCCTGACCATGGGTCCGTCCACTCGGTCCCGGTTGCGCCAGGTGGGAGTCACCGTCGCGGTGTTGTCCCTGGCGTCGTTCGTCCTCGCCGGCTGTGCGGGACAGGAGCAATCGGGGACGCCCGCCCATCAGGTGTCTGTCTGGGTGACCGGGGCCGGGGCCGGGGCTTCGGTCGGCACCATCGAAGTGGATATCAAGAACGTGGACCTGGCATTCAGCCAGCACGATCCTTCCGGCCAGATCCGATCGGTATGTGCGTTGCTGGCCAGTGACGCCGGCATCGGCAATGGCAACCTACCTACCCCTGACCCGGAGTTGAGCAACGACCTGAGCACGGCCTATGCGACCGCCAGTGACGCCGGGACCGACTGCTACAAGGGAGCAGGGAGCAATTCGAAGTTGCTGGCCACATCGGCAACGGAGCGGGCGCGAGCCGACGCGCAATTGGCCAAGGCGGTGGATCGGATCACGTCAATGACCGGACACGTACCCTCGACCACCACTACCACCGCCCCGCTGGGCTCGAACGTCGATCCGTTCGGAAACTGAAGCGGCGCGTGCGCAGGGAGGAATAGGACGTGCCCATCGAAACCGGTATCGCCGGTCCCATTCCCGAGGGACGTGACCCCGAGGAGTATGACCGGCTGAGACGTCGGGTGTTGTGGTCGATGCCGACAGGGCTCTTCGTGGTGGGAAGCAGATGGGGTGATGACGTGAACCTGATGACCGCCAACCTGGTCATGCAGATATCGACGACCCCGAAACTGGTGGCAATGGCTGTCGAGACAGGAGCGGTAACCCGGCAACTGGTCCAGAAAAGCGAAAAATTTTCGATCTCCATCCTCGCCCGCTCGGACCGGGCCATCGTGCGCCGATTCGTGAAGCCGGCCCGCGAGGTGGAATTCGGGCCGGGCCGGGCCATCGTCGCCATACAGGGTGAGCCGGTCATGGAAGTGTCAAAGGGTGTGCCCATCCTCGGCTGCTCGGTGGGTTGGCTGGCCTGTGAGGTCTGCCAGATCGTGGAGTTGGGAGGAGGCGCGGGTCGGGAAGGAAGTCACATCCTGTTCATCGGCGAAGTGGTCGATGTCGGTGAGGTGTCCGGCGACCGGGAACCCGACTCGGACGCCGGCGGCGCCGACCATGCCGGTCCGGAACGGCATGGGGTGCTTCGGATGCAGGACACCCGCATGAACTACGGAGGGTGAGGGGCACCTACGGCCGGCGCCGATCTCAGTCCTCGGGCGACGCGCCCTTCGGTCGCAGATCGATGCGGAGGGTGAGGATTCCGTCCACCATGTCGGCTTGGGCGTCACCGATCATGGCGTAGTCCATATAGTCGACCTGCATCTGCTCCTTGAACTTCAGACGCTCGGGGCCTTCGATAGGAGGGAGGCCCCGGGTCCGGACGGCATTCGCCCTGGCTTGGAACCTGTCGATCATCGCTTGGGGGTCGAATCCTTGGGGCACCTGCCGATCGTACAGGCCGTTTCGCGTGACGCGACCACCCGTGTGCCGCACTACACTGAGGAGCAATTGTGGACGGTGGTCACCTCGGCCCGGTGGGTCGCATTGGGTACCGCCTAGGCCGGTGACAAGGAGTTGTTTCGGTGAAGAAGGGACGGCATCGCCGCTTCGAGGAAGCACGCAGTCTGAAGCGCTCCGTCGCGACCGCGAACAGGAGTTGCCCCGAATGTGGTGCGGAGCCCGATGACAAGCACGCCTCATGGTGTTTGGCCACCGAAGACGAGTACGACGAGATTCTGGGGACGGCCCCGAGCCGGGTGACCTACGCGGAGGATGACCCGCTGGCCGAATGAGGCTGCTGGGAATTACCGCCGAGCGGTGGGGTGGGGGAGCAGGGAGACCTTGGTCCGCGGGGTCATCCGCTCGTCGAGGTAGGCGCTGAGGCGCCGGTAGACCTTCTTCCCTGCCATCGCCTCCAGTTCCGTCCGCATGCTCACGTACACCGGTTCGTGCCCAATGAAGGCGGCAGGGTCCTCGGTGCACCACCAATGGAACTCTTCGCCGCCCTCACCCCAATGCTGACGGTCCCATTGGCGTATCACTGACGTCACGTGTCCATCGGGCGACGATTCGTCCTCACGTCGGAGTGGAAGCTGCCAACACACTTCCGGCTTGAGCTCGACGTGGCTCCGGCCTTGGCGCTCTGCCGACTTGTGGAGGGCACACCCTGCTCCGGCCTCGAAGCCGGGCCGGTTCAGGAAGATGCAGGCCCCGTCGACCATGCGGGTGGCCAACTCCCCGTCGGCCAACTTCTTCACCACTCCCTTTTGGCCCTGCCGGTGAAACTGCCAGAGATCCGGGGTCAGCTGGGTTGCCGCTTTTTCGACGGTGCGGGCATCCTTCTTTCCGGTGAAGTGGGCGCCGTAGGAGCAACACCCCTGCTCAAGTTCCGGCGCCGGTCCGGTGAGGACGCCCTGGCATCCCTGGCCGTAGATGCATGTCCAGGCACTGGTCAGGAAGGTGACGTCGAACTGCCAAGTCCGCTCTTCGTCAGGGTCCTTGAAGCTGATCCATTCGTGAGCATCGGCAGGTACTTTCGATCGAACTGGGGTCACGCTCTTATGATGGCAGGCATGAGCGAAGTGCGTGACGACAGTCGCCCGATAGTGACCGTCACTGCCGCTGCCCGGGCCACCGTGCTCGACGCCCGTGCCGATGAGGCCGGCGCCCCATCACTGGCCTTGTGGCTCGAGATCACCGGTACCGCCGACGACGCCTACTCCTACGACATCTACTTCCGTGCGTCGGCGGATGCCGAGGTCGGTGACGCGGAGCAGGACAGTGACGATCTGGCGGTGGTGGTACCCAAGGGCAGCATTGACGGACTCCAGGGGGCCGTCTTGGATTTCGTGGTCAACGAGGGGGGCGAAGGAGGTCTGGTGGTGGTCAACCCCAACACCCCGGCCGATTCGGCTCTGCCCGGCCTGGCCCCTCCGGCCACGGTCGACCTGTCTGATCCGATTGCCCAGCAAGTGGTTCTGGTCCTCGAAAGACAGGTGAATCCCAGCATCGCCGTCCACGGCGGGCGCGCCGACCTGGTGGCAGTGGTGAACCTGGCTGTCTACCTCCGCCTCAGCGGTGGATGCCAGGGCTGTGGCATGGCAAAGGCCACCTTGTCCCAGGGCATCGAAGTCATGCTGCGCGAAGCCATTCCCGAGCTGACTGCCGTCGTTGATGTCACCGATCACGCCAGTGGCGCCAACCCGTTCTACGAACCGGCACCCACCTGATCGTCGGTGGCCGGGGTTGCATCCCGGCGGGACCGGTCACCGGGTCGGGGCGGCGAGGTGATCCTCCAACCAGGCAAGGGTGCGCTTCCAGCCGTCGGCCGCGGCCTCCGGGGCGTAGGAGGACCGGGCGTCACAGTGAAACCCGTGCTCAGCCCCGGGATACCTGACGACGCCGGTGTCCACTGGGGAAGCGGTTGCCAGTTCCTCTCGCAAGCGCTCGACATCGGCCACCGGGATGCCCTTGTCCTCGTCGCCGAAAAGACCCAGCCAAGGTGTCTTGAGGGTTGGAATGAGTTCGAGGAGCGAGCCCATCCGCTCGTTGCGACCGGTGACGATGGCGCTCCCGTAGAAGCCGACTGCGCCCCCGAGGGCATAGGTTCCCGCCACCAGGAAACTGGCACGGCCGCCCATGCAGAATCCGACAGCTCCGGTCTGGTCGCCGGCCCAACCGGCACCTTCGAGATGTTTGAGCGCCGCGCCCACGTCGGTGATGATTCCCTCATCGGTGATAGCCCCCATGTGCTCCATGACCATGGAGAAATCTTCGTATCCGAATACGGGTGAGCCGGTCCGATGGAAGAGGTGAGGGGCGACGGCGTGATAGCCCGCCTCGGCGAACCGGCGGGTGACGTCTTCGATGTGAGGGTTCACCCCGAACGCCTCTTGGATCACCACCACCCCTCCTCGGCGCGTACTTTCCGCCTCCTCGGGAATGGCTTCATAACACGGCATCGGGCCGTCTGGAGTGGGCAGGTCGAGAGTTCGGGTCTCCATGGGGCAACACGATAGAGGAGGATGATTCCCCCTTCGAACGGGTTGGTCCGGTACGTTTCTGCGGGTGAACGTCGTACTTGTCGCAGGGACCACCATTGCCGGTCTGGTGGCTGGTGGGGTGTTGGACCCCCTCGGCCAACATCTGGCCGAGCGCAGCCACCGAGACGACGAGCGGAAGCGGGCCGAGGCGGTGGAGACGGCCGAAAAGCTGAATACTCCGGACTCGGAGACAGCCACCGACCCGGTCAGCGAAGCCGTCCCCGACAGTGGCCCCCCCCATGTGGTGGTCCAAGGGCGGTCAATGATCCGGACCCTGGTGGCAGCCATCCTCACCGGAGGATCCTTCGGCGCCGCGGCAGCGCACTTCGGGGCCGATCTGATCCTGGCGCCTCTCTGTGTGTTCTTCGCGCTGTTGGTGGCGGTGTCTTTGACCGACCTTTCCTACCGCCTGGTTCCCCGCCGGTTGATCTATGGCGCCCTCGTCCTCATCGTCCCGCTCTTGGTAGTGACCTCGGCGGCCGATCATCAATGGACGCACTTGAGCGGGGCGGCAATCGCCGGTGTGGTGGCGTTTGCACTCTTCTTTGCCATCTGGTGGTTCATGCCGCAGGGAATGGGGTTCGGCGACGTCCGGTTGGCAGGGGTGATCGGCATTGTCACCGGCTATCTGAGCCTCGTTCACGCCTACCTGGCGTTCTTCGGCGGGTTCGTGATCGGCCTGGTGTTCGGCCTGGTGATGATGGCCGTGCTGGCCTCGGGTCGGAAGACCCGGATCCCGTTCGCCCCGGCGTTGTCGGTTGGGGCCGTGCTGGCCGTGTTCTTCGGAGCCCACCTTGCCCACAGCTTCTTTGGGACCGGGTAGACCCATGGCCGTTGTCGGCGACCGAGGGGTGAAGGACATCCCGGATCAGATCGACGCGGCGCCCCGAGTAGATTTGCCCGGATGCTGCGCTATCTGACCGCCGGAGAGTCCCATGGCCGAGCCCTGGTGGTGGTGGTGGAAGGGATGCCCGCAGGCCTGTTGGTGACGACCGAGGATATTCAACGCGGTCTGGCCCGCCGGCGGTTGGGATTTGGGCGGGGGCCCCGCATGCGTTTCGAAGCCGACGAGGTGAGCCTGGTGGGGGGCGTTCGCCACGGTCGTACCCTTGGGTCGCCGATCGCCATTGAGATCGGCAATACCGAGTGGCCGAAGTGGGAGGAGGAGATGTCCCCGGCCCCCGGACTTCCGTCCAAGGTACTCACCCAGCCTCGGCCCGGCCATGCCGACCTGGCCGGAATGCTCAAGTACGGACTGAACGATGCTCGCGACGTCCTCGAGCGGGCTTCTGCCCGCGAAACGGCGGCCCGGGTGGCGGCCGGAACCTTGGCCAAATTGCTTCTGGGACAGATCGGAATCGATGTGCTCAGCCACATCGTCCAGATCGGCCCCGAATGCTCGGATGCCGGGATGCTGCCGACCATGGCCGATCTGGGCCGGATCGACGAATCCCCGGTCCGATGTGCGGATCCGGAAGCCGAAGGGCGGATGGTGGCCGCCATCAAGGCGGCGGCCAAGGACGGGGACTCGCTGGGTGGAGTGGCCGAAATCATCGCCTACGGGGTCCCTGTCGGTCTCGGGAGCCACGTGCACTGGGACCGTCGCCTGGACGCCTTGTTGGCCCAGGCGCTGATGAGCATCCAGGCCATCAAGGCCGTGGAGATAGGGGAGGGCCGGGCGCTTCCGGCGCTGCGCGGTTCGGTGGCCCATGACGCTATTCGGGTCGCCGACCTCGCCTCCGACGATCGATTGGCCGGTGAACTCGGAGGCGGTTACATGCGGGACACCCACCGGGCCGGCGGGGTCGAAGGGGGGATCTCCACCGGTTCCCCCATCGTGACCCGGGCCTCGATGAAGCCGTTGGCCACATTGAACCGTCCGTCACTCGAAACGGTTGACGTGGTGACCAAGGAATCGACTGTGTCGTTCAAGGAGCGCACCGACGTGACGGCGGTGCCGGCCATGGGCGTGGTGGCCGAAACGATGGTGGCCCTGGTCCTGGCCGGAGAAGCACTCCGTAAGTTCGGGGGCGACTCGGTGGCCGAGTTCCGGCGGAACCGACAGGGATACCTGGAGGCGTTGGGAGAGACGCCCTCGGCGGCTGATGCACCGGTAGCCGATGCCTGACCATTTGCTGCTGGTGGGGATGATGGGAGTGGGCAAGACGACTGTGGGGCGAATGGCCGCCGCTCGGCTCGGTTGGAAGTTCTTGGACTCCGATGCCCAGGTGCTGGCCGATACCGGGCGAACAGTGCCGGAGATCTTCGCGGAGGATGGAGAGGCGGCATTCAGGGCCGAGGAGGGCCGGGTACTGGCCGAGGCGGTCGCTGACAACGAACCGGCGGTGATAGCGGTGGCGGGTGGAGCCGTTCTCTCCGGGGTGAACCGCGCCCTGTTGAAGGCATCGGGTGTCGTGGTGTGGCTACGGGCCGAGCCGGCCACCCTGGGGCTTCGGGTGGGCAGTGGGGCGGGTCGCCCCCTGCTCGGGGACAACCCGGTGGAGTCATTGACCGCCCTCTATCAACTGCGTCGTCCCCTCTACGAATCGGTCGCCCACCTGGTGGTCGACGTCGATGAGCTCACCGCTGGTGAGGTGGTCGACCGGGTACTGGCCGAGGCGGGCCTGGTGGGTGCTGAACCCGGAGCTGGAGCGTGATCACCATTCCGGTCGAGCTCGGTGATCGCCGGTACGACGTGGTGGTGGGTGATGGGGCTCGTCACCGGCTGGCGACGACGATCTCAAAGGTCGTGCCGACAGCAGAGCGGGCCGCGGTGGTCACCCAAGCCGGGATACCGGTGGAGGTGGATCCGGGCCTGCCCTTCGAGGTGTTCACCGTGCCTGCCGGCGAGGCGGCCAAGTCACTCGGTGTGGTCGAAGAACTGTGCAGGGGTTTCGCCCGTGCGGGGATCAGCCGCAGCGACGTGGTGATCGCGGTCGGTGGAGGCGTGGTGACCGACGTGGCCGGATTCGCGGCTGCCTCGTTTCACCGGGGCATCTCCTATGTGAACGTGTCGACGACGCTGCTCGGCCAGGTGGACGCGGCAATCGGGGGTAAGACCGGAGTCAATATCCCCGAAGGGAAGAATCTGGTCGGTGCGTTCTGGCAACCCAAGGCGGTGCTGTGTGACACCGAGGTGTTGTCCACACTTCCGCCCCGGGAGTGGGCCTCGGGGCGAGGTGAGATGGCCAAGTACGCCTTCCTCGGTGCCACAGGCGATGACGGTACTTCGGGCGGGCCTCGAGCATCGCTGCTCGATCTCGCGCTCAGCGACCAGGTAGCCCGGTGCGTGACCATCAAGGCCGAGGTGGTGGCGTCCGACGAACGGGAGGGTGATCGCCGGATGATCCTCAACTACGGGCACACCCTGGGCCACGCATTGGAGGCGGCGGCTTTCGGAGCCGACCGGAGGTGGGATCTGCGCCATGGTGAAGCCGTGGCCATCGGCCTGGTGTTCGCAGCCACGTTGGCCCGAAGACTCGGGCGCATCGACGACTCCCGGGTGATCCTGCACCGCCGGGTGGTCGGAGGCTTTGACCTGTCCGGGGATCTGCCGGTCGGGGCCGACGCCGAGGAACTGGTGACCTTCATGGCCCGCGACAAGAAGGCACATCATGATCTGACCTTCGTACTCGATGGGCCCAACGGGCCCGAACCGGTAAGGGGCATCGATCCAGCCGAGGTGGTCGCTACCCTGGAAGAAATGGAAAGGTCGTCATGAGCTCGTCGGGACTCATCGTGTTGCTTTCGGGTCCCAACCTGAACCTGTTGGGCGACAGAGAGCCGGCCATCTACGGGCCGGAGACGATGGCCGACCACGTCGCGACCGCCAACGCAGCTGCCATCAAGCTGGGATTCGAACTCGAACACTTCCAGACCAATCACGAAGGTGAGCTGGTCGAAGCGGTGCAGGGAGCTCGGGGGAGAGCGGTGGCCATCATCATCAACGCTGGTGCCCTGACCCACACGTCGTGGTCGCTCCACGATGCCCTGGCAGCGTTCGAAGGGGTGGTGGTGGAGTTGCACCTCTCCAACCCTGCCTCCCGTGAACCGTTCCGGCACACCTCGGTGGTCGCCCCGGTGGCCGATGGGTGCATCGCCGGATTCGGGGGCTTGGGGTACTCACTGGCCGTGGAGGCAACCCACCGGCTCCTCATGGCACGATCGGGTTCGTGAGTGGTGGGGGTCGGGAAGACCGATCAGCTTTCCCCGATGTCGGTGGTCGGTCGGCTGGATCGATTGCGGAAGCTGTTCGACGGGGCCAGCGCCGAGGGCGGTGCCATCGAGGCGTTACTGGTGACTACGTCGGCCAATATCCGCTGGCTCACCGGGTTCTCGGGATCGTCCGGCCTCTTGCTGGTCACCGCGGACCGCTCCGTGCTGACCACTGACGGGCGGTATCGGACCCAGTCGGCCGAACAGATTCGAGCCTCTGGAGCGGGTGATGAGGTGGAGGTTGTGGTGGGGGGAGTTCAGGTTCAGCGTGAGGCGTTGGCCGAAGTCGCGGGATCGGCGCTCCACGTCGGCCTGGAGGCCGACGACGTGACGTGGGCCTCCCAACGTTCGTGGGTCGGCGCCTTCGCATCCTCGGAACTGGTGCCGACCCGGGGCCTGATCGAGGCATTGCGGGTGGTCAAGGACGCCGACGAGATCATCAGGATGGAGCGGGCCGCGGCGATCGCCGACGAGGCATTGGCAGCCGTGTTGCCGATGTTGGCGGCAGCCGGGTCCGGCACCGGCACTGTCGGTCCTCTGACCGAGTCCCGGTTTGCCGCCGGCCTTGACCACGCCATGCGCATGGCTGGGGCAGAGGACAGTGCGTTCGAGACCATCGTGGCCTCCGGCGAGAACTCGGCGAAGCCTCACGCTCGGCCGGGCAACCGCCGGATACAAAGGGGTGACCCGGTGGTGGTCGACTTCGGCGCCGTCTTCGATGGGTATCGCTCGGATATGACCCGCACCTTCTGTGTCGGTGGCGAACCCACCGGCGAGTTGGCCCGGGTGTTTTCGGTGGTGGCCGAATCCCAGCGCTCCGGGGTGGCGGCGGTGCGCCCGGGCGTAGAGACAGGATCGGTCGACCTGGTCTGCCGTCAGGTGATCGACGACGCCGGATGGGGAGAACGGTTCGAGCACGGGACCGGCCACGGGGTCGGCCTCGATATTCACGAAGCGCCGCCGGTCGGGCCAGGGTCAACTGCTATCCTCGCCCCTGGCGCCGTGATCACCGTGGAGCCCGGTGTCTATGTACCCGGCACCGGTGGGGTCCGCATTGAGGACACCCTGGTGGTAACCGCAGACGGCAGCCGATCCCTCACCCGGTTCCCGAAAGAAGTCCCTGTCTGATGAGAAATATCGCCTAATGGCCATCTCGACCAACGACCTGCGCAATGGAATGACCCTCAACCTGACCGAAGGCTTGTTCGCGGTGGTGGAGTTCCAGCACGTGAAACCGGGGAAGGGCGGCGCCTTCGTGCGAACCAAGCTGAAGAATGTCCGAACCGGCGCGGTGATCGAACGTACCTATCGGGCCGACGAGAAGCTCGAGCAGGCCATCATCGACAAACGGGAGATGCAGTTCCTCTATCGGGACGGCGCCGACTATGTGTTCATGGACACCGTCTCCTACGAACAGCTTCAGGTGACGACCGCCTCTCTCGGTGACGCCGCCAACTACCTGAAGGAAGGAGACGATGCCGTGCTCCAGTTCTACGGCACCGAGATTGTCGGGGTCGACCTGCCGGCCGCGGTGGAGCTGACGGTCAGCGAGACCGAGCCAGGGTTGCAAGGTGACCGCGTCTCGGGGGCGCGCAAGCCGGCCACCGTGGAGACCGGCTTGGTGCTGCAGGTTCCGTTGTTCGTCAATCCGGGTGAGAAGATCAAAGTGGATACCCGGTCCGGGGAGTACTTGACCCGGGCTTGAGGAGCCGAAGGAGGGCTGTCAACGACCACGCCCTCATCGGCCCGCCCGCTGCATCTGCATCTCAACATGTTCCATGATGGAGACCTCACCCCGCCACCAGGCCCGAGAACGGGCGCTCTCACTCATGTACGAGGCGGAGCTGAAGGGAAATCCTCCGTCGGAGATCCTGGGTGCCCTCATGGTGCCGCCCGATCCCTACACGGTGGAGTTGTTGACGGCGGTGGAGGAGAGACAGGCCGAAATCGACGAGTTCATCGACTCGGCCGCCATCGGATGGGACCTGGCCCGGATGGCGGTGGTGGATCGAAACGTCCTCCGTTTGGCGGTGGCTGAGCTGTTGGGTTCATCCGAGGTGCCCACCGCCGTCATCCTCAATGAGGCGGTGGAGCTGGCTTCGGGGTACTCCACCGACGACTCGGGGCGTTTCGTCAACGGGATCCTGTCCACCCTGGCCACCCGCATTCGGGATTGATGGGAGAACGGTCCGGTCGGTGTGGCCGGACCCACTCATGCCGCGGCCGCCGCGGCCCCGATCACAGCCCTGGCTCGGCGGTTCGAACGATCAAAGACCTCACTCGGTCCCATGGCCCATCGCAAGGTGCGGCATAGCCCCCAGGCGGTGACTCGGTTGGCCACCAACTCGGGCCACGGTTGCCATATCCCCAACATGCGTGAGGCCCAATCGGGAAGGATGGCTGTGGCGGCTCGGACCAAGGGCGCATACGCGGCTTGTTCCACCGGGCCGCCGATGTTGGGTGCCAGTAGGAACTCGAGGCCTTTGGCGGCCTGTGCCCCGAACTGCAGTTCCGGCCGGACAGCGGCGAAATAGTCGTCGACGCCAATGGCATCGGTGGGAACATCGGTGGCGCCCAGTCGGCGCGCCACTTCTGCTACCTCGGCGAAATAGCGATCGACATCCGATGCCCGCAGGGGACGGACGCCGAAGAGCTGGTGGGCCCGGAGGAACTGGGCATGTTCGGCTACGTGCACCCAACAAAGGAGGTGAGGATCGGAGGCGGCATAGGGAACGCCGTCGGGACGGACTCCCGATACCGACAGATGCACGTGTTTCACGATATCGATGAGCTTCTCGGCCGTTGCTGTAGATCCGAAGATGGTTCCGCCCACAAAGGTGCCGGTTCGCTGGAGTCGGCCGAGCGGATCCTCCTCGTAGACGGAGAAATCGGCCACACCGGCCATCGCGCCGGGATGAAGGGTCTGAAGCAGTAGGGACGACACCCCGCCGATGAGCATGGCGGGCATGTCCGAATGCACCCGCCAGGTGACCGACTCCGGTCCGAACAGACCCGGATCACCGGGGGAGTCATCGAACGACACCAGCGGCCCACCGAACTTGCTGCGCATCGTCGATGCCATCATCCCGTGGATCGGGCCCATGGGGTCGAATTTCAAGTTCCGTTCCTCCCGGGGAATCGAGGATATTAACTACTGGCGGTAGGTTATCCTCGATTCATGGGAGAAACCGTCATCTCGTCCCGACCAACCCGCCGGGGACGGCCTCGCGGGCCTCGGCCCGATCCCGCACATCGTCGTCGTCAACTCGTGATGGTGGCACGCGGGGCCATCGCCCGGTTGGGGCCCGATGCGTCGATGGCGGCCATCGCCGAGGCGGCGGGCTATACCAAACCGGCACTGTACGCAGCGTTCAAGGACAAGGCGTCGCTGGCCGACGCACTTGCGGCCGAGGTGTCGGGTGAGTTGGCCCTGCGCATCGGAACGCTGGTGTCGGAAGGGACTGGACTTCCGGTGGCGCTGCATGGGGCCATCGACGCCTTCTGTCAATTCGTGGAGACAGAGCCCGCACTCTTCAGATTCCTGGTGCAGGGAGCGGCAGGATTCGGCCGTTCCCTCGGCGACCGGCAACTGCTCGTATCGGTGGGCGAGGTGGTGGGTTCCATGATGGCGGATGGCCTCCGCGACTCAGGGGCCGACCCCTCTCCGGGCGCCACGTTGGGCTACGCCCTGATGGGATCGGTCTTCATGGCTGCCGACTGGTGGGTGGACTCGAGGACCGTGTCACGGGCCGAGTTGGTCGATCAACTGACCATGTTCGCGGGTAGCGGACTGGCGGCGTTCGCGGGTCCATCGGTCAGTGGACCCACGACCACCCTGGAGTGACTGGCGCTGTCGTCGCGCGCAACTGACACTCGCGGTATAGTCGACATCTGACCGTGAAGCGGGTCCCGTGAGGCCCGAACGGACAGGAGGAGCCGGTGGCCGAACGCGAGCGCAGTCATACCCGACCGCGGGGCGCAGTATTTGTTCCCAGGGCTCAAGTGATGTCGGCAGCCGACGTCCAACGAGCCATCACCCGGATGTCCCACGAGATCGCCGAGCGCAATCGGGGCCTCGAGCATCTGGTTCTCATCGGGCTCCAAACCGGCGGCGTTCCCATTGCCGAGCGCTTGGCGGCAAGCCTCGAATCCGTCGAGAGCACCACCATCCCGGTGGGCATCCTCGATGTCGCCTTCTATCGCGATGACATCGGTCTGCGCCCGGTATTGCCCGAGGCGGTGACCGACATCAGTTTTGATCTGACCGGGGCCACCGTGGTGTTGGTCGACGACGTACTCTTCACCGGGCGGACCATTCGGGCCGCACTCAACGCGGTCAGCGAGTATGGACGGGCCCAGGCCGTGCAGTTGGCGGTCATGGTCGACCGAGGCCACCGTGAACTGCCGATCCGGCCCGACTATGTGGGAAAGAACCTTCCCACCCGACGCGACGAGATGGTCGACGTCACTGAAGACGGTGTGGCGATCGGGGACGTGGTGGGTCGGTGAATCGGTTCCCTCACCATCTCTTGGGCATTGACGATCTCGGTCCCGATGGCATCGGCGAGGTCTTGCGGGTGGCTGACTCCTTTGTGGAGGTTGCCCACCGGGCAAATCCGAAAGTGCCGGCCCTGCGGGGTCGGACCGTCGCCACCTTGTTCTTCGAGGACTCGACCCGGACCCGGGTTTCGTTCGAGACGGCGGCCAAGCGGCTGTCGGCCGACGTGCTTTCGTTCGCGGCCGGATCATCTTCGGTGAAGAAAGGCGAGTCGCTCCGCGACACGGTAGAGACCATCGAGGCGATGGGAATCGACGCCATCATCATTCGCCACCCGTCCTCGGGCGCCCCGACCCGAGTCGCCGGCTGGGTCACCAACTCGTCTGTGATCAACGCCGGAGACGGCTGGCACGAGCACCCGACCCAGGCTCTTCTCGACCTCTATACAGTTCGCCAGGCGTTGGGCGGTGGCGATGAGGGCATGGATCGGTTCAAGAGTCTGCAGGTGGTCATCGTGGGGGACATCCGTCACAGCCGGGTGGCCCGCTCGCAGGTCGCCGCCTACGCCGCCCTCGGGGCCGAGGTGACGCTGGTGGCGCCACCCACCTTGCTTCCTCCCTCGATCGACGGGTGGCCCGTTGTCGCGGTCAGCCACGACATCGACAAAGAGCTCCCCTCCGCCGACGTGGTATCGCTGCTTCGGCTGCAATCCGAACGGGGGAGTGGTGAGTTCGTGCCCAGCCTCCGCGAGTACACGACCCGGTTCGGATTGACTGGGCGCCGGGCGGCGATGCTGAAGCCCGAGACGCTGATTCTTCACCCGGGGCCGATGGTGCGGGGGGTGGAGATCGCCTCGGAGGTAGCCGACCTGCCTGCCGCCCACATCACCGGACAGGTGAGCAATGGGGTGGCGGTACGGATGGCGGTGTTGTTCCTGATGCTGGGACAGAGCGCGGTCGAAGGAAGTTCCGATGTCTGAGCCGAACCGGTCTGAACCCACCCTCGTCATCAGAGGTGGCATCGTGATCGATGCCACCGGTGAACGCCGGGCCGACGTGGTTGTCGCCAACGGTCGGATCCAAGAGGTGGGCGAAGGGCTGGTGGTACCCACGGGGGCCACCGTTCTCGATGCCGGAGGCTGTGTGGTCTCACCCGGATTGGTTGACCTCCACACCCATCTTCGCGAACCGGGCCACGAGGAGGCCGAGACCATAGAGACCGGCACCCGTGCCGCGTCATTGGGCGGATACACCGCGGTGGTGGCGATGCCCAACACCAACCCGCCCCTCGACTCGGCGGACGCGGTTCGCAACGTCGTTGAGTTGGCCCGCACGGCCACTGCCCAGGTGGCGGTGGCCGGGGCGATCACCGTAGGCAGGGCAGGGCAGCGTCTGGCCCCGATGGCCGAGCTGGCGGCCCTCGGGGTGCGCCTCTTCACCGACGACGGGGCCGGGGTGCAGTCGGCCGGCCTCATGCGTCGTGCCCTCGAGTACGCACGGGATCTGGGTGCCACCCTGGCCCAGCATTGCGAGGACGGTTCCCTGGCATGTGATGGTGCCATGCACGAGGGGGCCTGGTCGAGCCGGTTGGGTATCCCGGGCATGCCGGCTTTGGCCGAAGAAGTGATGGTGGCCCGCGATATCGCCCTGGCCCGGGTGACCGGATCGCGGATCCATTTTCTGCACTTGTCCACCGCGCCTTCGATCGAGTTGGTGCGACAGGCCAAAGCCGCCGGATTGCCGGTCACGGCCGAGGTCGCTCCCCACCATTTTTCGCTGACCGATGCATGTGCTGCCGGCTACGACCCGGTGTTCAAGGTGAACCCGCCGCTGCGACCCCAATGCGATGTCGACGCGGTGAAGGCGGGACTCGCCGATGGGACCGTCGACGCTATCGCCACCGACCACGCCCCCCACGCCCCGGAGTTCAAGGACCTTCCCTTCGACCTGGCCCCTCCAGGCGTACTCGGCTTGCAGACGGCGCTGAGCCTGGCCATCACCGAGCTCGACCTTCCGCTCACTCGCATCCTCGCTCTCCTGAGCTGGCAGCCGGCGGCCATCGCCGGCCTGGACCCCTCGAACGGCGGAGGCCAAGGGGGCGTGATCACCCCTGGAGCCGAGTCGAACCTGTGTGTCATCGATCCCACCGCCACCTGGACCGTTGACCCGATGACCCTCGCGAGTCGGAGCCGCAACACGCCCTACGCCGGCCGGACCCTCACCGGGCGGGTGCGACACACGGTTTTCAAGGGGGAGCCGGTTGTCATTGACGGTGAGGCGCAGCGATGACCGGACGGAACGGAACCGCCCCCCGATCCGATGCCCTGTTGGTACTGGCCGATGGAGAGGTATTCGAGGGCGAGGCCATGGGGGCGGATCCCGCTGCACCTGGACTTGGCGGCGAAGGCATCGCCACCGGCGAGGCGGTGTTCAACACCGTGTTGTCGGGCTACCAAGAGGTGCTCACCGATCCGTCCTATGCCGGCCAGGTCATCGCCTTCACCTATCCCCACATCGGCAACTACGGCGTCAACCCGACCGATGACGAGGCGGTCCGGCCCCACTGCCGCGGGATCATCGTGCGCGCCCTGTCCGATCGCCCGAGTAGCTGGAGATCAACGGCAACGCTCGAGGAGTTTTTGGTTCGACACGGCATCCCGGGCATCACCGGGGTGGATACCCGACGCCTTACCCGTCACCTGCGGGACAAGGGGACCATGCCCTGTGCCTTCGGGACTGCTTCCGAATCCGATCTGTTGCGTGCCGCCCAGGCGGCGGACGCCACCGACGGTCATGACCTGGTGTCGGCAGTGACAACCCCGAAGATCATCGTCAGAGGTAACGGTCGGTACCGGGTGGTGGCCTACGACTTCGGCATCAAGGAGGCAATGCTTCGCCAACTCGGCGAGCTGGCCACCGTCACGGTGGTGACGGCCTCGACCACGGCCGAGCAGGTCCTGGCCATGGAGCCCGACGGGGTCTTCCTCTCGAATGGCCCCGGTGACCCGGCCGCGCTCCCCGGGATCACCGCAGAGATCGAGAAGCTGACCGCCGCCGGCACCGTGCCGGTCTTCGGGATCTGCCTGGGTCACCAACTTCTGGCCGCGGCTCTCGGCGCCACCACCTACAAACTTCCGTTCGGGCACCACGGCGGCAATCATCCGGTGCGACGACTGGCGACCGGGCGGGTGGAGATCACCTCGCAGAACCATAACTACGCGGTGGCCGAAGGGTCCCTAGAGTCGGCCGATGTCACCCACGTGAACCTCAACGACGGGGTCATCGAGGGTCTCCGCTGCCGGGACACACCGGCGTTCAGCGTGCAATATCACCCCGAAGCCGGTCCCGGACCCCATGACGCCCGCTACCTGTTCGAGGAGTTCCGACTCCTGATGGACCACCTCGGAGCCACTCCGAATACCGACAGCGAGATGAGGAGCGCCTGATGCCCCGCCGCCACGATATTGAGTCGATCCTGGTCATCGGGTCCGGACCGATCGTCATCGGTCAGGCATGTGAGTTCGACTACTCGGGGACCCAGGCTTGTCGGGTGCTCGCCGACGAGGGGTTCCGGGTGGTGCTGGCCAACTCCAACCCGGCCACCATCATGACCGACCCCGGCATGGCCGACCGGACCTATGTGGAGCCGCTCGACCCCGATGTGCTGGCGGCCATCATCGAACGGGAGCGCCCTGACGCGCTGCTTGCCACCCTCGGAGGTCAGACAGCTCTCAATTTGACGATGTCCCTATCGGAACGCGGCGTCCTCGACGCCTACGGGGTGGAGGTCATCGGGGCCAACACCGAAGCGATCGCCACCGCTGAGGACCGCGAGAAGTTCAAGGCCGCCATGGAGGAGATCGGGCTGGCCGTGCCGGCCTCGGGATTCGCCCACTCCCTCGACGAAGCGTTGGTCATCGGCGAGTCGATCGGTTATCCGATCATGGTGCGACCCAGCTTCATCCTGGGGGGAGCGGGCACCGGCATCGCGGTGGATCGCCAACGGTTGATCCAACTCGCGGCCGAAGGCATCGATGCATCGCCGATCGGAGAGGTGCTCATCGAAGAGTCCATCGCCGGGCAGAAGGAATTCGAACTCGAGGTGATGCGGGACCACGCCGACAACTGCGTGGTCATTTGTTCGATCGAGAACTTCGATCCGATGGGCGTACATACCGGGGACTCGATCACCGTCGCGCCGGCCCAGACCCTCAGCGACGTGGAGTACCAGACGATGCGGGATGCCGCCTTCGCCTGCATACGCCGGGTGGGAGTGGAGACTGGTGGGTCCAATGTGCAGTTCGCGGTGAATCCCGTCGACGGCTGTCAGGTGGTCATCGAAATGAATCCACGGGTTTCGCGCTCCTCGGCGTTGGCCTCCAAGGCCACCGGGTTCCCCATCGCGAAGATCGCCGCCCGCCTGGCAGTCGGTTACCGACTCGATGAGGTCACCAACGACATCACCGGGGTGACCCCGGCATCGTTTGAACCGACCATCGACTACGTGGTCACCAAGATTCCCCGCTGGGCGTTCGAGAAGCTCCCTGGGGCCACCGATGAACTGGGAACCCGGATGCAGTCGGTGGGTGAGGTGATGGCGATCGGGCGGACCTTCCCCGAGTCCCTCCAAAAAGCGATCCGTTCGTTGGAGCAGGGACGCAGTGGACTGAATGCCGATCCGTCCGAGGCCAACGTCGACGCGGTGCCGGTCGAGGACCTCCTTGTGGCGGCCACCACCGCCACTCCCGAGCGCCTCTTCCAACTCGAGTCGTTGCTGCGACGGGGAGTGTCGGTGGACCGGTTGGCCGCCGACACCGGGATCGATGCATGGTTCCTCGCCGAAATGGCCACCATTACCGACGCCCGGATGGCACTCGATCTGCAGATCGCCCTGGGCATCACCGTGGCCGATCTCGACCGGCGGGCGTGGCGCCGCCTCAAACGCCTCGGGTTCTCCGATGCCCAGTTGGCCCACTTGTTCGGGGACGGCGTCAGCGCCGGGGACATCCGAGAGACCAGGCTGGCCCTGGGGCCGGGGGTCACCTTCAAGACGGTTGACACCTGCGGGGCGGAGTTCGAGGCTCACACCCCCTACCATTACGCCACCACCGAAGACGAGGACGAAGTCGCCCCATCCGGACGGCCCCGGGTGATCATTCTGGGGTCGGGACCGAATCGGATCGGACAAGGCATCGAGTTCGACTACTGCTGCGTGCACGCATCGTTCGCTCTCCGTGATGCAGGTTTCGAGACGGTGATGGTGAACTGCAACCCCGAGACCGTCTCCACCGATTACGACACGTCGGATCGCCTCTACGTCGAGCCGCTCACCCCTGAGGATCTGGCCAACGTGCTCGAGGCCGAACTCAACGCCTCCGCGGATGGCGGCCGGGTGGTAGGGGTCATTGTCAGTTTGGGGGGTCAGACCCCCTTGAAACTGGCGGCCGGCATCCCCGAAGGGTTGGTGCTCGGGACGTCTCCGGCCTCCATCGACCTCGCCGAGGACCGCGAACGGTGGAACGCTCTGTGTACCCAACTGGGGATACCCCAGCCCCCGGGTGGGACAGCTGTTACTTCGGCGGAAGCGGTGGCGGTGGCTTCGGGCATCGGCTATCCGGTGCTGGTCCGACCGTCCTATGTCCTGGGGGGACGGGCCATGGAGATCGTCTACGACGACGAGCGCCTGGTGGCTGCCGTGGAAGCCATGGCCGGTCTCCTGACCCGGGAAGGCGGCGTGACAGCTGAACGTCCGGTGTTGGTGGACCGGTTCCTCGAGGACGCAGTGGAAGTCGATGTGGATGCAGTGCGGGATGCCACCGGCGCTGTCGTGATCTGTGGGGTGATGGAGCACGTGGAAGAGGCGGGCGTCCATTCCGGGGACTCAGCCTGTGCTCTCCCGCCCCAGACGTTGTCGCCGAAGGTGATTGCCGAGATCGAGGACCATGTGCGGGTCATCGCCGAGGCACTCCAAGTGTGTGGCCTCTGCAATGTGCAGTTTGCGGTGAAGGACGACCTGGCCTACGTGCTGGAGGCCAATCCGCGTGCCAGCCGGACCGTCCCGTTCGTGGCCAAGGCAACCGGCGTCCCGGTGGCCAAGGTAGCGGCTCGGGTGATGGTGGGGGCCACGCTCGCCGAGCTCCGGGCCGAAGGCCTGCTGTGCGATCCGATCGCCGGGCATGTGTCGGTGAAAGAGGCGGTGATGCCGTTCAACCGGTTCCCGGGGGTGGACACGTTGCTCGGCCCCGAGATGCGCTCGACGGGCGAGGTGATGGGCATCGACACGACCTTTGGATTGGCCTTCGCCAAGAGTCAGATCGCCGCCGGCAATCGTCTGCCGGTCGATGGGACGGTCTTTCTGTCGTTGGCCGACCGGGACAAGGTGGCGGGCCTGGAGGCAGCCCGACAGTTTGTCTCGCTGGGATTCGAGCTGGCGGCCACCTCGGGCACCGCGGCGGTGCTCGAGGCCGAAGGCATCCCGGTGGCCACGGTGGTGGCCAAGGTCGGCGACCGCGAGGCTGTCGGTGTGGACGCGGTGGAACTCATTTCCGGCGGAAAGGTGCAGCTGGTGGTGAACACCCCCCGGGGTCGAGGTCCCCGGGCTGACGGGATCCATATCCGTGCTACCGCACTGTCCCACCAGGTGCCGTGTTTGACGACGGTGGCTGCCTTCAAGGCGGCGGCGGCGGGGATCACCGACTGGGTCAGTCATCCACTTTCGGTGAGGTCACTGCAGGAGTACCACGCCCGGTGAGCCCGGGGGTGCGGGCCACTCGAGTCCGGAAGGCGTGGCGGGCGATGGTCGCCGGCGATGTGGACATGACGTGTCGGCTGGGTTCGATTCAGCTGCCCAATCCGGTCATGACGGCATCGGGGACCGCTGGTCACGGCGACGAGTTGCAGGCCTACTTTCCGCTGTCGTCCCTCGGCGCGGTGGTGGCCAAGTCGATCTCACCTGGTCCGTGGCCGGGCAACCCGGCCCCCCGGGTCCATCAGACGCCATCGGGGATGTTGAACAGCGTGGGTCTCCAGGGCCCCGGTATCGAAGCATGGATCCGGGAAGATCTCCCTCTGCTGGTCACCGCAGGAGCCCGGGTGGTGGTGAGCATCTGGGGCCAGCGGGTGGCCGACTACGCGGAGGCTGCCACCATGTTGGCGGGAGTGGATGGCCTCACCGCCATTGAAGTGAACGTGAGCTGTCCCAATGTCGAAGACCGCCGCCGGATGTTTGCCCATTCACCCGAAGCCACTGCCGAGGTGCTGGCCGCCGTTCACCAGGCCAATCCGCTGCCCCTGTGGGCCAAGCTCAGTCCCAACGTGGCCGACGTGGCCGAGGTGGCGGACGCGGCCATCGGGGCCGGAGCAGAGGCGGTGACCCTGATCAACACGGTGCTAGGGATGACCATCGATATCGACGAGCGACGGCCGCACCTTGGCGCCGGTGGTGGCGGGCTGTCGGGAGCGGCGATCCATCCGGTGGCGGTGCGAGCGGTGTACGACGTCCGTTCCGCCCTGCCCGACGCCACCATCATCGGTGTGGGCGGTGTGATGTCCGGTTCCGATGCGATCGAATTGCTGATGGCCGGGGCCAACGCCATCCAAGTGGGAACCGCCACGTTCCGTGACCCCCGCGCTCCGTTTCGGGTACTGGAGGAGATGGAATCGTGGTGCGCCCGTCGGGGGGTGCGTTCGGTGAGCGATCTGATTGGGGCAGCCCATGGCTGACGCCTTGGTGAGCGAGGGTTTTTCCGCTCGAATGATGGCGGCCATCGGCCGGACCGGTCCATTGTGCGCCGGTATCGATCCGTCGGCGTCGTTGCTCGACGCCTGGGGTTTGTCCGATGATGTCGCCGGGATCCGGGAGTTCGGGGCACGGTGTGTCGACGCTTTCGCCGGGGTCGTTCCGGTGGTGAAGCCACAGGTGGCGTTCTTCGAACGATTCGGATCAGCCGGCATCGCCGCGCTCGAAACACTGATCAAGGATGCCCGTGATGCCGGGCTCCTGGTCATTGCCGACGCCAAGCGGGGGGATATCGGCAGCACCATGGAGGCGTACGCCTCGACGTGGCTCGATCCCCGGAGTCCCCTGGTGGCCGACGCGGTGACCGCCATGCCGTATCTCGGAATCGGTTCGCTGCAACCGATGTTCGACCTGGCCGCCGCCCACGGACGAGGAGTGATCGTGGTTGTGCGGAGCTCGAATCCCGAAGGTCGGGCCCTTCAGGAGGCACTCACCGAGTCGGGCGGCGGTCCTTCTGTCCAAGACATGCTGCTGGCTCAGATTGCCGAGCTCAATGCCGGAGGACTTCCCCTACCCGGAACGGCCGGGGCGGTGGTCGGCGCCACCTTGGTGCCCTCCGCCTTTCCTCTGGGGTCTTTGGGTGGTCCGATCCTTGCCCCCGGAGTGGGGGCACAGGGCGCCACGGCCAGCGACGTAGCCCACCTGTTCCGTGGGTGTGGGCCCGGCTCGGTGTTGGCCAGCGCGTCCCGGTCGGTTCTGGCTGCCGGCCCTGACCTGACCTCGCTTCGGGCCGCCGCCCTGGCATCCCGGGACCAGATGGCGTTGGCACTGGGCTGACCCACTTCGCGCGGGCCAGTCAGCGGGCGCGTCCATGGATGAGCTTGATCACCTTGGCCAACACATCGGTGGCCTTGGCCGGCCGGTTGAAGCTGGTCAGGTTCACGGGTAGGGCGAAGCGTTGGGCGGTGATCGACTTGGCCCGCGAGAACTCGCGTAGACCATCGGGGCCGTGGATCCGTCCGAATCCCGACTCGCCGACCCCGCCGAACGGCAACCCGGGAATGAAAGCGAAGGTCATGACCGAGTTGACCGATACCATCCCCGACCGCATTCTGCGGGCCAACTCGATGCCCCTCTGGCGGGACCGGGCGAAGACTGCCCCGGCCAGGCCGTAGCCGGACGCGTTGGCGAGGGTGAGGGCCTCCTCGGCGTCGCGCACCTTGGCCACGGTCAGCGTGGGCCCGAATGTCTCCTCGGTGACCGCCGACGAGTCCTCGGGAACCCCGACCAGAATGGTCGGGTCCACACCTGTTGCCTTGACGGTATCCATACCTCCGACCACCGCCCGACCACCGTGGCCGAGGGCATCCCCGACATGGCGCCGGATCACTTCCATCTGCGAGGGCATGGTCGGAGGTCCCCATGCCGCGTTGCGCTCGGAACCGGGGTGGAGTTTGGTGGCCTTCTCGGTGAGAATGGACAGGAACCGGTCATACACCGCTTCGGTGGCGTACACGCGCTCGGTGCCGATGCAGGTCTGGCCCCCATTGCTCATGCCACTCCACAACGCTGCGTCGGCAGCGGCTTCGAGATCGGCACCGTCATCGACGATGAGTGCATCCTTGCCGCCGCATTCCATCAACACCGGGACCAGGTTCTCCGCACAGGCCGCCATTACCTTTCGGCCGGTGCGGGCAGACCCGGTGAACGCGATCTTGTCCACGCCGGAACGACAGAGGGCGGCCCCGGTGTCACCGAGTCCCGTCACCATCGTGAGCAGGTCGCGCCCCCGGGGGACTGCGGTGGCCCAGGCATCGACCAACCACTTGCCGATTGCCGGGGTGTATTCACTTGGCTTGAATACCACCGCGTTTCCGGCCGCCAGCGCATAGACGATTGAACCTGCCGGAGTGAACACCGGATAGTTCCAAGGGCCGATGACCCCGATCACGCCGAGCGGCTGGTACTCGACGCTGGCCGAATTGTTGAGAGCGAGCAAACCCGGGAAGACCGGGCGGGGTGCGAGCACCTTGCGGGCGTGGCCGGCCGCCCACGAGATGTGATCGATGACCAGGGTGATCTCGAGAACGGCATCGGCGTGCGGTTTACCATTCTCCTCGTGTATGAGATCGGCCAGTTCACTCATGCGCCGAGCGAGTTCCCCCTTGAAGGAGGCGAGGTGCCGGGCCCGACCGTCGAATCCGATGGACTGCCACCACTCTAAGGCGATGCGGGCCCGCTCGACGGCGAAGCGCACCGCCACGTCGCTGTCAATGGGGAACGTGGCGACAACGGCACCGGACGCCGGATTGAGTGATTCGAACGTGGCGGTGTCTCTGTCAACACTGGTGGGACGGGCTTCTTCGGTACTGGTCATGCATCGACTGTAGCGATCCGGCTACCTCGATGTTCGCCGGTCAGGTGAAACCGGAAGGACACCTGGGCGCCGATGACCACTCCGTACTCGGTCGCGGCGATGGCGCTGTCCCGGATCACCCTCTGATTCCCGGCGTGAAGACCAAAGGAGGGATTGACGCTGGTCGCACAATTCAGAATCGCGAGGTCCGAGGAAATGGGCGTCTCGCCGTCTCCCGGACCGGCATTGAGATCCACCATGGCCATCTCCTCGCCATTCATCGTGACCGGCGCTCGCAGAGGCGCTATCGTCGCGGGCATGCCGCAACCGCCCGCACTTACGCCCGAACAGCGCCAAGCCGCCCTGGCCAAGGCCGCCAAGGTCCGCCGTGAGCGGGCCGAGGTCAAGGCGAGGCTCAAAATGGGACAACTGAAGCTCCCCGAGCTCCTCACTGCCGCCGACGGCGACGAGACGATAGGGAAGATGAAAGTGATCTCGGTTCTCGAGGCGCTTCCCGGTCTCGGCAAGGTCAAGGCCCGGCGATTGATGGACACGGTGGGGATCAGTGAGAGTCGTCGCCTTCAGGGACTCGGGAGCAATCAGCGCCAGTCGCTGCTCCGCGAGACCGCTCGCTGAGCAACTCTCCGTCGGGCCCGGCCGCCCGCCGGCCCGGCCCGATGATCTTCGTCCTCTTCGGCCCCGGGGGAGCCGGAAAGGGGACCATCGCCGCCAGGTTGGTCGAGCACGACCCGCGGCTCTGGCTCAGCCGGTCGTGGACCACCCGCCACCGGCGACCGGGAGAAGCCGAGGATGCCTACTGTTTTGTCGATCGCGCCTCGTTCGAGGAGAAGGCCAACTCCGGAGGCTTCTTCGAATGGGCCGAGTTCCTGGGCAATTTGTACGGGACCCCGGTGCCCCAACCCCCCGATGGCGTCGACGTACTCCTCGAGATCGACTTGCAGGGCGCCCGACAGGTGCGGGCGCAACGACCCGATGCCACGCTGATCCTGCTCCTACCGCCCACATCCGAAATTCAAGCCGAGCGGCTCCGGGAGCGTGGCGACGACGAGGATCATGTGGCCAAACGGCTGGAGGCCGGTGCCGAAGAAGAGTCCATCGGCCGACGAATTGCCGATGCGGTGGTCATCAATGATGGCCTGATGCGGGCCGTTGCCGATGTGACCGGTATAGTGGATAGTTGCCGTTCCGCTGCCCACCTTGGGGGCGAAACGGCTGGCGGAACCGCCAGAGGCGAAGAAGAAGCCCTCGACGCCCCACCCGACGACGCATCTGAAGGATCGTGATGGCCCAGAACCGCAGCACACTGATGGACCCACCCATCGAGGACCTCCTCGACAAGGTGGACTCCAAGTTCACCTTGGTGGCGCTGGCTTCCCGCCGTGCCCGTCAGGTGAACAGCTACTACAACTCCCTGGGCGAGGGCCTGGGTGTCGTGGTGCCACCGCAGGTGGCCTCGTTGTCGGGCAAGCCCCTGTCGATCGCGTTCGAAGAGGTGGCGGCAGGAAAGGCCACCTACAGCCGTCCCGATCCCGAGGAAGAGGCCGCGCTGGCCGCCGAGGCCGCGCTGGCGGCGGAAGCCGCACTGGCCGAACAGGCCGGGACCGCGTCCGAGGCGGGATTGGTGGCCGTCGAAGGCGCCGATGACGCTCTCGCCCAATCCGAGCCCACCGACTAGTCAGGTTGGCCCGATCGGCATGACGGGCGGCACCAAACCCTTCGTAGTGCTCGGAGTGTCTGCCGGGATCGCCGCCTACAAGGCGGTGGAGATCTGTCGTCGCCTGGTTGACGCCGGAGTGCACGTGGCGCCGGTGCTGACCGAGCGTGCCGTCCACTTCGTCGGAGCCACCACGTTCAACGCGCTCGGTTCCGAGCCAGTCCAGACCAGCTTGTGGAACGAGGCCTCGCCCATACCCCACACCCGGCTCGGCCAGTTGGCCGACGTGGTGGTGGTGGCTCCGGCCACCGTCGATCTCTTGGCCCGCTATGCCAATGGCCTGGCCGACGACTTGTTGACGACCACCTTGTTGGCCACTGCCGCCACGGTGGTGGTGTGCCCGGCCATGCACACCGAGATGTGGGACCACCCGGCCGTACAGCAGAACCTGGACACCTTGCGGTCCCGGGGCGTGGTGATCATCCCGCCCGACGATGGGCGACTGGCTGGTGGTGATGTCGGCTCGGGCCGACTGGCTGACCCCGCCGTGATCGTTGACGCGGTGCTCAGCCTGCTGGACTCCCGCACGACCCTGGATCTGGCTGGGGTGAGAGTTGTGGTGTCGGCCGGTGGTACCCGTGAGCCGATCGACCCGGTGCGGGTGTTGACCAACCGGTCATCGGGCAAGCAGGGCCACGCCATCGCCGAGGCCGCCGCCCGCCGAGGAGCCGAGGTGGAGTTGGTGACCACCACCGACCGCCCGGTGACCCACCGGGTTGCCGTCTACCGGGTGGAAACCGCCGCCGACATGGAGGCGGCCATGCTCGATCGTGGGGCGGGCGCCGATGTGGTGGTGATGGCGGCTGCAGTGGCCGATTTCCGGCCCAAGAAGATGTCCCCGTCCAAGCTCCACAAGTCCGACGGGATCCCCGAACTCATCCTCGAGCCGACCCCTGACATCTTGGCTGAGCTCGGACGGCGCCGGACCTCGGATCAGATCCTGGTTGGCTTCGCAGCGGAAACCGATGAGGTGACCGAGCGGGCGACCGCGAAATTGGTGGGCAAAGGGGTCGACCTGATGGTTGCCAACGACGTGTCCGCTGCCGGAGTCGGATTCGACCACGACACCAACGCCGTCACGGTGCTAGGGGCCGACGGATACACCACAGAAATATCGTTGACCAGCAAGATGAGAGTGGCAGATGCAGTCTTGGATAGGGTGGTCGCTCTCTTGTCGGCGCGATAGGCGGCGGGTCACCTCGCCCCTTCACGTCGCTGCCGGCGTCGTTATCACCTAGCCTCATCTGCACCCTGCAACCTCGTAACGACACTTCCTGAAGAGAATGGAACCACCAGTGAGCACCCGATACACATTCACCTCCGAGTCGGTCACCGAAGGCCACCCCGACAAGATGGCCGACCAGATCTCGGACGCCGTCCTCGACGCCCTGTTGACCGATGACCCGAACAGCCGGGTGGCGTGCGAGACCCTGTTGACCACCGGCCTGGTGCTGGTGGCCGGTGAGATCACCACCACCACCTACGTGGACATACCCACCCTGGTTCGTCAAACGGTGCTCGACATCGGGTACGACAATGACGCCTATGGCATCAACGGCAAGACCTGCGGGGTCTTGGTGGCACTCGATGAACAATCGCCTGACATCGGCCAGGGCGTGGACAACGCCTTCGAGGTGCGGGCCGGAACCGGTGGAGAGGACAAGCTGAACGCCCAGGGTGCCGGGGACCAGGGCATGATGTTCGGGTACGCCTGCGACGAAACTCCCGACCTGATGCCGCTGCCCATCTGGTTGGCCCACCGGATGGCCCAACGTCTGGCCCAGGTGCGCAGGGTGGGAGTTCTCCCGTACCTCCGTCCCGACGGCAAGACCCAGGTCAGCGTCACCTATGACAAAGGTCGCCCGGTGGCCCTCGAGACGGTGCTGATCTCGACCCAACATGACCCGGGTGTCGATCTCGACACTCTGCTGCTGCCTGACCTCCGTGACCATGTGATCAACCCGTTACTGCCTACCGAGTTGGATACCGACAACGTACGGATTCTGGCCAACCCGACAGGGGTGTTCGAGCTTGGGGGACCGCATGCCGACACCGGGCTCACCGGTCGGAAGATCATCGTCGACACCTACGGTGGCATGGCCCGGCACGGTGGCGGCGCCTTCTCGGGAAAGGACCCGTCCAAGGTGGACAGGTCAGCGGCCTATGCCGCCCGGTGGGTGGCCAAGCACGTTGTGGCCGCCGGTGCCGCCAGCCGATGCGAGGTGCAGGTGGCCTACGCCATCGGTGTGGCTCGCCCGGTGTCCCTGCTGGTGGAGACATTCGGCACCGAAAAGGTCGATCCGGCGCAAATCGCCAAGGCGGTCGACGAGATCTTCGACCTCCGTCCGGCCGCCATTGTTCGGGATCTCGATCTCAAACGTCCGATCTACCGGAAGACCGCCACCTATGGCCACTTCGGCCGGAGCGAAAAAGAGTTCACCTGGGAAGAGACGCTGCGGGTCGACGACTTGAAGCAGGCCCTCGGACTCTGAGAGCCGCGCCGAGCCCCGGGCTGATGCCGACAACGGGGCCCAGCCGCCAGGGGGAACGGGTGGTCCGGTTGGTCCCCGACGTTCCCGCCATTCATCGGCGGTTCGACTATACGGTCCCCGAGAGCATGTCGGCCGGCATCCGGGTGGGCAGCCGGGTGCGCATCAACCTCCACGGGCGCCGGGTCGGCGCCTGGGTGATCGAGGACAACGTGGTCCCTCCCGTCGGGGTCGTTCCCAAGCCGATCTCCCTCTCCAGTGGAGAGGGACCACCCGAGAGGGTGGTGGCGCTGGCGGAGTGGGCGGCGTGGCGGTGGGCGGGCCCGGTGTCGGCATTCCTGGGGACGGCATCGCCGCCGCGTGTGGTCAGGTCGGGTAGCGGTGCTTCCCACCCCGGGCAGTCCCGGTCCGGCTCCGGGCCGCCTGTTTCGGCCTCGGTGTCGTCACCCGGTGGGGCGTCGGTGGGAATCGTCACCAAGGCGCTCGGCGGTGCCCCGTCACTCTCCGTGGTCCGGCTTGCCCCGGCCCTCGACGCCTCGCTGATCGCCCTCGAGCTCATCCACCGGATGGGCTCGGCGGGAGTATTGATGCTGGCACCGTCCCATACCCGAGCCTCGCAGTTGGCAGACAGGCTGCGGCGATCCGGGGTAGCAGTGGCAATGCTCCCCGAAGAGTGGGAAGCGGCACGGTCCGGGAGGAGTGTGGTGGTGGGGACCCGATCGGGAGCATGGGCCCCGCTGGAGCGGCTCAGGGCCGCGGTGGTACTCGATGCCCACGACGAGGCCTACCGGGAGGAGCGCTCGCCTACGTGGTCAGCCGTGGACGTGGTGATCGAACGGGGGAAACGGGATGAGGCACCGGTGGTGCTGGTGACGCCCTGTCCTCCGGTGGTTCGTCTCGAGCAGGGAGCGCTGGTGACGACGGAGCGGGCGGTGGAGCGCCGCGGATGGCCCGTCGTCGAAGTGGTCGACCGAACCGGGGACGATCCCCGCACCGGGCTGTTCTCCGAGCGCCTGGCCCAGCTCCTGCACTCGGTGCTCGATACCCCCTCGGGCCGGGCGGTGTGCATCCTGAACCGGAAGGGACGGGCCCGCCTGTTGGCCTGCGCACTGTGCGGGGCCCTGGCCCGGTGCACCCGCTGCGGTGGCCCGGTGGCCCAGGCAGAGTTGGGCGGTGACCTGGAGTGCCGGCGGTGCGGACACGCTCGACCTGCCATGTGTGGAGAGTGCGATTCCACCCGGTTGAAGGTGGTCCGGATCGGCGTGTCCCGGGCCACCGAGGAACTCTCGGCCTTGGTCGGGGTGAAGGCCACCGAGCTGACCGGCGACTCGGCCGACTCTTCGGGCTCTGGCGCCCGCTTGGTGGTGGGGACCGAAGCGGCCCTGCACCGAGTCTCGAGGGTCGACGCGGTGGCATTCCTCGATTTCGACCAACACCTGTTGGCCCCCCGCTTCGGGGGCGGGGAGGAGGCGCTTGCTCTGCTGGCACGGGCGTCATGCCTGGTCGGGGGCAGGGGGGCTGGCGGTCGGCTTCTCGTCCAGACCCGAATCCCCCATCACGAGGTGCTCCGAGCCGCGGCACATGCCGACCCGACTCTTCTTTCCGAGCCCGAACGGAAGCTCCGGGAGGCCCTGGCCCTCCCGCCATTTGGCGTCCTGGCCCTGTTGCGGGGCCCGGGGTCCGCGGACTACGCCGAGGCACTCCGGGCGGTCGGTGGGCTCTCCCTGTCGTTCACGGATCCTGACCGCTGGTTGATAAGGGCGGCAGATCATCGAACCTTGTGCGACGGGTTGGCGTCGACCTCTCGGCCGGCGGGCCGACTCCGGGTGGAGGTGGATCCGATCGATGTCTGAGAGCACCCAGCTGGGGTGACCGCTCGGGCTCCGCACGGTGACACATCGACGGGGCACGCCGTAGAATGGCCGGCATGTCCACCTATTCGGTCCGCACCTATGGAGATCCGGTGCTCAAACAGGTGGCTCGGGACGTCGACCAGATCGACGGGGCACTCGCCCGCCTGGTGGATGACATGGTGGACACCATGTATGCCGCGGTGGGCGCCGGTTTGGCCGCCCCCCAGGTCGGAGTGCAAAAACGGCTGTTCGTCTATGACGTGGGTGAGGGGCCCGAGGTGATGATCAACCCGGCCATCGTGGAGACGGCCGGTGAGTGGTACCACGAGGAAGGGTGTCTCTCCATTCCCGACCTCCGGTTGGGGATCGTCCGACCGATGGAGGTGCACATCCGTGGCTACGACCTCGATGGCGGGGAAGTGTCGATCGAGGCCGACGAGTTCCTTGGCCGGGTCTTTCAACACGAGGTCGACCATCTCGATGGTGTCCTGATGGTGGAGCGACTGGAGGATGACATGCGCAAGCAGGCATTGCGGGTGTTACGCGATCGGGCACTGGGCTTCGATACCACCGCATTGGAGTCCACGCTGGTATCGGCGTCGTCGAGCGATGAACGGGAGATCTGAGGTCGTCTCGACCCGGTCGGACCCGGTAGTTCTGACCGGATGATGCGGCGCGGGAGCCCGCCCACCCAATCCCCAGATCGAGCACTTCGAGCTGGGTCACCCGGGTAGGGACAACCACCTGTAGCGTCCAGGCCCATGGTGCGACTGGTATATCTGGGAACCCCGGAGGCGGCGGTAGACCCGTTACGGGCGTTGGTAGCTGCCGGTCACGACATCGCGCTGGTGGTCAGCCGACCAGACAAGCGCAGGGGGCGGGGGAGTGCTCTCGTTCCCAGCCCGGTCAAGGCCGCCGCCATGGAGCTGGGACTTCCGGTCACCGATGTGCTCGAGGATGTTCTCGGTGCGGGCGCCGAACTCGGGGTGGTTGTTGCCTACGGCCGGATCATCCCGGCGGCAGTCCTCGATCGTATCCCGATGGTGAACCTGCACTTTTCGCGGCTCCCTCGCTGGAGAGGGGCGGCCCCGGTGGAACGGGCCATCCTGGCCGGCGACGCCAAAACCGCGGTGTGTCTGATGGCGGTGGACGTGGACCTCGACACCGGGGCCATCTATGCCGAAGAAGACACCGCCATCGACGAGAACGAGTCGGTGGACGAGCTGAAGCGGCGATTGGTGGGTATCGGTTGTCGGCTGCTGGAGGACCATCTGGCGGATGGACTGGCCGGCCTGCCCACTCCCCGCGCCCAGGCAGGCGAGCCCACCTACGCGGAGAAGATCCGCTCCGAGGAACTCCAACTGCATTGGGAGATGGCCGCCGCCCATCTGAGGAGGGTGGTGAGCCTCGGACGGGCGTGGACAACCTTCCGAGGAAAGCGCCTGCGAGTGCTGCGGGCTGATCGGGGCACGCCGGCCGGTGGGGAGCCGACGGTCTCCGAGGGCGACAGCCCGGGTGCCCTGACCGGGGAGCTGGTCACCGCCGGGGAGGGAACCCGCCTCCGGCTGATAACCGTCCAGCCGGAAGGCAAGCAACCTATGGCTGTGGCCGATTGGTTGCGGGGTGTGCGTCCCGAAGTCGGCGAACGTCTGGGGAGTTGAGGCCCCCGGGGGTTT
>JADGOI010000066.1 GCA_017883075.1 Acidimicrobiales bacterium | reverse complement strand
GCATAGTTCACCGGCATCTGCTCGATGAAGAGCATCTTCACCCCCTGGTTTCTCATGGCGATGACGTTCTGGGTGAAGTCTGTTTGGGTGATGGGGAAGGTGGAGGAGTAGACCACTTTGTAGCCGATATGTTGCATGGCACCCTTCTCGCCCTGCCACTGAGCCTCGGCCGAGGGCTCATTGGCGATCAGCGAACCCACCGCGGTCACTCCGGTGGGGAACTTCTGTTTGAAGTACTGGAGCGGGCCCAACTCCCATCCGCTGCCCAACGGTACCGGGCTGAAGACGTTGGAGAGTTTGCCGGTGGCTGGGTCGAGGGTGACCGAGACGTCCGGCATGCCGGGATTCTGAGTCAGCACCGTTCCGCCGTAGCTGTCGTTGAGCGAGAAGCTTCCCACCAGCGCAAAATCCTTTTGGGTCGCCGTTTGGGTCAGCGACTTGTTGTTGGCACCGTTGTTGTATCCATCATTGCCGCTGTCGACCATGAGCTTCCGACCGTTGACTCCCCCGGTCGAATTCACATAGTCGGCGTAGGCCTCGGTGCCCACCGCCGCCCCCTTGAAGAGTCCGCCGTCCAATGTCGACACGTTGGCAAGCTGCACGGAGGAGGAGGTGATCCCGGTGTGGTCGTTGAATGCACTCGAAGGAATCTTCGACCCACCGCTTCCCGCGGAGGTGGCCGTCGACGACGTGGAATTGGTCGAACTACAGGCAACCCCTGTCACACCTACCAGCATGACCGCCCCGACTGCGGCCATGCGCATCTTCCACGATGCAACCATCAAGCACTCCCCCTCGTTTGTGGTCAGATTTCACTCGGATCGCTGCCACCGTCATCCCGGGACATGATCGCCAGTTATGTGACTCTACGTCAGAAGCTCACGAATGTGCCCAGCATTCGGCGATGATGCCTGATCAGTGGGCGGCCCTGGCCCGCATCCCCTCGAGAAACCTCACCGCTCCGATGCTGGTGTGCCGGCACCGGATCGAGGCCAACACGTCGAAGGCGTGCTGGGTGCGGGGAAGCTCTACGTAGACCACGGGAGATTCGGAAACCTCACGCAGGCGGGCGACGAAACTCCTGGCCACCTCCACCGAGACCAGCGTGTCGTTGACCCCCTGGAACACCATCATGGGCGGAGCGGAACTGCTCACCCGGTCCGTCGGGGATGCCTGCACAAAGACCTCACGATTGCTCTCGAACGGCAACTTCATCACATGCCGTTCGAGCATTTCGAGCATGCCCGGACCGAAGGCTCCCGAACCGGCCGGATCACCTGTCATGTCGTAGACCCCGTAATAGGGTATGCAAGCGTCAACCGAGGTGTCGGCGTCCTCGAACCCGGGTTGCCACTCGGGCTCGTTGGGGGTGAGGGCGAGAAGGGAGGACAGGTGCCCCCCCGCCGATCCCCCCGAGATGGCAATGAACTCAGGGTCCCCGCCGTACTCGGCGATGTGGGCCCTCACCCACGCCACCGCCCGTTTGCAGTCCACTATGTGATCGGGCCAGGTGGCCTTGGGGCTCAACCGATAGTTGATGGCGACGCAGACCCATCCCCGCTGGATCAACTCGTGCATCATCGGGATGCCCTGTTGGCGCTTGTCCCCGATGACCCAGCCGCCGCCGTGGATATAGACGAGTACCGGGCCGGGCCTGGGGGGACCCCCACGCGGTTCGAGGATGTCGAGCCGGTGCCGGCTGATGCCGTCACCCCAGTAGTCGATGTTCCGGATCCGTCGGATGGCTCTCCATCGCAAGGGCACAGCGATGGCCAACCTCCACCAGTAGTTCCACGCCGGGCTGGGGTCGAACCCCTCGACCTCGACCGGACCCATGGCGGCCCCGGCCAATGCTTCATCGACCAGGCCCTTGGCCCCTTGGGCGATGAATGCCAACCTCACCAGGCCGACCCACGAACCTGCCGTCAACGCCAGACCGGCCCATCCCGGCCAATGGCGGAAGGTGCCGTAGTGGGCGAACACCAGGGCGATGATCAGATCGACGAGCATCACCTGGATGGGCAGTTCATCCGGGATCCATCCCAAGGCGAAACTGATCACGCTCAGTGGCTCCCGCCGGATCGGAAAGAAGGCGTTGACCGTGAGCAGAAGAACGACAATGCTGACAACGAAGAATCCCCAGTACATTGCACCATAAAACACCATCAGGCCATCGGGCGAGCAAATCGCTGGGCCGGCCTGCCGGTTTCGCTCCCAGAGGGCGCACAAAGAGAACGGATACCCATGGAACGTCTGAGCGGTCTCGACGCAAGCTTCTTGTATCTGGAGAACCCGAATCTCCATATGCACGTCGTCATGACGTCGGTGGTCGACCCGGCCACGGTCCCCGGTGGCTACTCGTTCGCCCGGATGAAGGGGCTCATTGCCGAAAGGCTCCCTCTGGCGCCGGTGTTCCAACGCCGCCTGGTCGAGGTCCCACTCCGTTGGGGCCACCCGGTGTGGGTGGACGACCCCGACTTCGACATCGACTACCACGTTCGCCTGGCTGCGGTGCCGAAACCGGGTGGGCTCCGTGAGCTGGCGGCCATTGCCGGAGATATCGCCGGGCGCCAACTCGACAGGTCCAAACCGTTGTGGGAGATGTGGATCATCGAAGGGTTGGCCAACGACCGGGTCGGATTCGTGACCAAGATGCACCACTCCACCGTGGACGGGGTGTCCGGGGCGGAATTGCTGTCCATTCTCTTCGACCTCGAGCCCGACCCGGGGCCGACGCCTCCTCCACCGGAACGTGTGCACGACGATCGGATCCCCTCGAATCTCGAACTGCTCGGAACTGCCACGGTGGACAGGGCAATGCTTCCCTTCAAGCTCACTCGGGACCTGGTGCGCACCGGCTCACGGGTGCTCGACGTTCGGAAGGTTCGGATCGGATCGGAAGAACGACCGGGGCTCGGCAAGGCGGCGTTGCCGTTGTCGGCACCCCGCACGTCGTTCAACGGCTCTCTCTCGAGGCGCCGGTCGGTGGCCTTCACCGCCATCGGGCTCGACGACGTCAAGCGGCTGAAGTCGGCAATGGGAACCACAGTGAACGATGTCGTCCTCGCCGTCTGCACCGGGGCGCTCCGGTCGTATCTCCTCCACGGCCACGAGTTGCCCTCCAAGCCACTGGTAGCCGTGGTCCCGGTGTCGGTCCGGACGACCACCGCCAACGCGCGCGGTTCCAACAAGGTGTCGTCGATGTTCGTGCAGCTCCCGTCGCAGCTCGACGACCCCCTCGAGCGGCTCGAAGCCATCCACCAGGGGACCAAAGGGGCCAAGGAAGAGCACAATGCCCTGGGGGCGGACACCCTCCTCAACTGGGCGGAGCACGCCACCCCGAATCTCTTTGCCAACGCCGCTCGCCTCTACAGCCGGATGCAGCTGGCCGACCGCCATCGGCCCATTGCCAACCTGGTCATCTCCAACGTGCCCGGACCCGACTTCCCCCTCTACCTCGGCGGGGCCGAACTCGAGTGCGGATTCCCACTCGGTCCGGTGATGGAGGGGATGGGCGTGAACATCACCATCATGAGCTACCGCGGCATCATGTACTGGGGGATCATCTCGTGCCCGGAGAACATGCCCAAGGTGTGGGACCTGGCCGCCGACATCCCGCTGGCGCTGGACGAACTGCTGGATGCGGCCGGCCTCGAGCCGGCCGTCTACCGGAACGAGGACGCCGCCGTCGCGGTACAGGCGGCCGGCGAAGGAGTCACCAAGCCTGGCCCCGGATAGAGACCCACCGGGCGGATTCAGGGAGCCGGAGCCACCGCCATGGATGACGCCCCGGCACATACCGGGACCGGCCGGCCGTAGATCTGACTCGTCGTCGCATAGGGAACCACCGAGTCGAAGCCGTCCACAATGAACGCGGTGACCCCATCGGGGGCGAGCACGATGTCGGTGGGATGCTGGGTACCGCCCGGGACACCGACAAGTGCCGGCAGGCGAACCGGTGGAGTCGGTGCGCCCAACGGTGTCAACGGCACCGGATTCACCCAGTTGTTGGCGGAGTCGACGACATAGGCCATCGCTCCATTCGGCGCCACGATCAACGCCGCGGGCGCGGCGATGCCGAACTTGTCGAACGACGCCTCTGGCGCAGGCGTGCCGGTGGCAACCGAGATGGGGAGCAGGCGCCCTCCGAAGTCTTTGCCTCCTTGGCCCACCACATAGATTGTCGACCCGTCTGCGCTGAGGACGATGCCATGAGGTGAATAGACCGAGGACACAGTCAGCCCGGTCGGGATCGGGGCTCCGGCGGTTGCGCGTCCGGTATCCACCGGAATCACCGCCCCCGACACCAAGACGTAGAGCGAGGTGCTTGCCGCATTGAGGGCCATGCCGAACACCGCATGACCCGCGCCGAGATCGAGGGGGGTTCCCGCCCTGCCATCGGTCAGGTCGACGGGAACCAGGGTGTTTCCGCTCGAAGCCACCAGGGTGAGACCATCGGGAAACACCACAATGCTGTGGGTGCCTCCGGAACCGGGGATGGGGATGGGGGTCTGGGCCCGCTGCGTCACCAGATTGATGGGGATCACCAGGTTCTGGGTCGTCTGGGCCGAGGTGGTGGTCGGGGCGACCTGTTGCGAGGTCACCACGTAGGCCCAGCGCCCGTTGGGCGAGGTGGTGATGGCAAAATTCCCCGGAGCGGGCGCGCCGGAGATCGGAAGCCGGATGTCGGGCTCCACCGTGTTGTCCTTGGCCAGTTCGATCGGGGTCACTGCGTTCGGGCATGCCACGTAGCCGACAGCCCCGGTTGGGGCCAACGACGATCTGGGGGCAGGCGGGGGCCCGGGAGAAGAGAACAGGGAACAGCCCCCCAGCGCCACCGAGGCCGCCAGCACCAGCGTGGTGGCGACAGCTGTCGACCGGTTTCTGGAGCGCCGATCGGCCACGGTTTGGTGTCTGATTGGTCCCATGGATGGTGCCGACGATAGCGAGCGTTCGGGCCAGCCCTGTACCGAGCCCCGTCGGAAGGCTTCCCACGTGACGGCCAGTGAAGTATCCACCGGTGGGCTCATCGTCCCAACCGACGACCACCCGCGGGTACCCGGTGCCGGTGTCGGTGTCGGTGTCGGTGTCGGTGTCGGTCAGACGCCGAGGGTCGACCTCATGGCGGCGAACCGACCCAACACTTCCGTGGTGGTCTCGGTCGGAACGTCCAAGAAATGGATCAGCTCTTCAGGGATCTCATCGAGGAAGCGGCTCCGGTCGTTCTCGACCACCCGGTCGAAAGAGTGGCGGCGGCGGGCGTGGGAAAGATACAGGCGACGTTTGGCCCGGGTGATGGCGACATAGGCCAGGCGACGCTCTTCTTCGAGCTCGCCCTCTTCCATGCACCGCCGATCGGGGAAGACCCCTTCCTCCATCCCGACCACGAACACCGCCCCGAACTCCAGTCCCTTGGCCGCATGGATGGTCATCAGCGACACACGCGATTGATCATCACCGGAGTCATCCGCTTCGGTGATCAACCCCGCCATATCGAGAAGCGACTCGACGGTGGCGTGGTCGCCGGCGATAGAGCGAAGTTGGTCGACGCTCTCCTGGCGGTACCGACGCTCTTCGTCGTCGACGGCCGCGTCGAGCAACTGGCGCACAAACTCACCATCGGCGGTGACCGCGTCGATGGCTCCCAGGGCACCTCCGGCTCCAGCCGCCAGTCGCACCTCATCGAGCAATCGGGTGAACTGGTCAAGCCCCTCGCGGGCCAGTTTCGGGAGATCGTCGATCTCCTCTCGACGGGCCAGCGTGTCGCCGAGCGGCAGCGCATTGGTCTGGGCGAAGGCCCGGATCTTCTTGATGCTGGCGTCACCGATGGCTCGGCGGGGAACATTGACGCAGCGGCGAAACGACAGTTCGTCTTGGGGGTTGGCAGCCAAACGGAGGTAAGCGATGAGATCCTTGATCTCTTTCCGTTCGAAGAACGACGTCCCTCCCACCGTTCGGCACGGGATGCCCCGGCGCACAACTTCCGCCTCGATCGGTCGGGCCAGGGTCTTCGCCCGGCACAACACGGCGATCTCGCCGGGCCGGACACCCTCTCCCACCAGCGTGGCCACCTCGTCGGCCAGCCACGAGGCCTCGTCCGCCGCGTCGTCAGCCGCCCGCAAGGCGATCAGGTTGCCCTCCCCGGCCCGCGTCCACAGTCGCTTGTCGGCCCGGGTGAGGTTGCGGGAGATCACCGCATTGGCGGCATCCAAAATGGTGCCTGTCGATCGAAAGTTCTGTTCGAGAACAACCGTCGTGGCGGTGGGGAAGGTACGGGAGAAATTGAGGATGTTGCCGACATCGGCAGCCCGAAACCCGTAGATGGACTGGTCGCCGTCACCGACACAGCACAGATTGAGATGCTCGGCGGCCAACTGTTCGACGATGACACTCTGGGCACGATTGGTGTCCTGGTATTCGTCCACCAGCACCTGGGAAAACCGGGCCTGGTAGTGCTCACGGACATCGGCGTGCTCGGTGAGAAGCCGGACCGCGTGGACGAGCAGATCGTCGAAGTCGACGCAGTCGGATGCGACCATGCGCTGTTGGTACTCGCGGTAGATGCGGGCGTGAGCGTTGGATCGGTCATCCGAGGACTCGATCGAGAGCTGACGGGGGTCGATGAGCCCGTTCTTGGCCGAGCTGATGGCGACCTTGGCCCCACCCACCGGGATCTGCTTGACGTCGATGTTCAGGTCATCGCAAATGTCACGCAGCAGGCGTTTGCAGTCGTCCTCGGACAGAATGGTGAACTGGCGGGTCAGTCCAACCCGATCGGCGTAGGGCCGGAGCATCCGCACACAGGCGCTGTGAAACGTGGAGACCCACATGTCGTGGGCCACCGAACCGAGCGAGGCGCCCAGGCGCACTTTCATCTCGCGGGCTGCCTTATTGGTAAAGGTGATGGCCAACACCCGATCGGGGGTGACGACCCCCGAGGCGATGAGGTAGCCGATCCGGCTGGTCAGCACCTTGGTCTTCCCGCTGCCGGCGCCGGCCAGCACCAGCAACGGCCCCTCCCCGTGCTCGACAGCCTCGAGCTGGCGTGGATTCAGGCCCTTGGTGAACTGCTCGGGCCGCAACCTTCGTTTCGATCCGGATACAGGGCTGGCCACGGCGGCTCACCCTATCCGGCGATGGTCACTGCGGTCGTACCATGGGAAGGTTCCGTCCGAGAGCCGGGGGGACGTGACTGGCAAAGAGTAGGCGCCCCGGTGTGCACACGGATCTTCTGGTCGGACAACGGCGTAGCCAAGGTGGCATCTCGCACCATGGACTGGCTGGTGAGCGACGAGCCCCGGCTGTGGTCGCTGCCGGCCGGGCTCCGCCGCAGTGGAGGGGCGCCGGGCGCCATCGAATGGGAATCGAAGTTCGCCAGCGTCTGTCTCAGCATGTTCGACTCGGGGACGGTGGACGGGATGAACGACCAGGGGCTCGGCGTCCACCTGCTGTACCTCGAGAGTGCCGACTTCGGCGCCCCCGGCGACGGTCCGGTGATCGGCAATACCCACTGGGGCCAGTGGGTGCTCGACCGCTTTGCCACCGTCTCGGAGGCAGTCGACGCCATGGAGGGCATGAGGGTGGAATCGGTCCCGATCCGGGGCCAGAACCTCCACTGCCATATGTCGCTGGAGGACACGCACGGAGACTCGGCCATCGTGGAGCCGATCGCCGGCAAACTGGTGGTGCACCACGGACCCGAGTATGCGGTGATGGCCAACGACCCGACGTTCGACGAACAGTTGGCCAACCTTCGTCGTTACCTTCCCTATGGCGGTGACCTACCACTTCCCGGTGACATCCTGTCTACCGACCGCTTCGTCCGGGCGACCTACTTCCTCGAGCACCTACCCCCGCCCCGGGACGTCGAAGAGGCGGTGGCCGGCGTCATCCACATCGCCAGCAATGTGGCCTGCCCTCCCGGGGCTCCCTACAACGACTTCAGCGTCTACCCGACCTGGTGGACCTCGGCCGTCGATCTCACCAACCTCACCTACTACTTCTGGTCGCGCCTGAGCCCGGGGCTCATCTGGGTGTCCCTGGCTGATCTGGCCCGGCCCGCCGGCAGCCCGGTCCTGGTCCTCGATCCCGAGGCCCCCGGACTTACCGGCGACATCAGCGACCGGTTTCTTCCCCTGGAAGGGGCACTCCCCTACTGAACGACGTTGGGTGCCGGGTCGAGCCCGTGTGGCTAAACCAGCTTTGCCTCGAGGCGGATCTCGGTTCCGGCCAGAGCCCGTGACACCGGACAATTGGACTTCGCCGACTCGGCCAGTTTCTCAAAGGGCGCGGCATCGAGACCGGGAACTTCGGCTTCGGTGTGAAGCTCGATACTGGGGATCCGGAAACCACCTGACCCCTTTTCGATCCCCACCCGGGCGGTCGTATCGATGCGGGTCGGGGGATGGCCGGCCTCCGTCAGGCCCGGGGCCAGGGCCATGGTGAAACACCCGGCGTGAGCCGCCCCGAGGAGCTCCTCGGGGTTGGTGCCCTTTCGGTTCTCGAAACGGGAGCCGAAGGAGTACTCCGCCTACACCACGCCACTCTCGACCGCTATCGACCCGCGGCATTCGTCACCGGCACCTCCCAGTGAGCTCTGGCTGGCTGACCGCCCTGGCATGGGTGTCCTTCCTTTTGCTTGTTGCGCTGCCGCATTTCCAGCTTTTCCGGCTACCGGTGTCTGGGTGGGTCCATTTCAATCGCCCCAGATTCACTGTGATGAAACGGATCGGTCGGCCGGATTCGGTCACGTCCCGTCATTGGGTTAGTATCTGAAGCCTCTACTAGAGAAATGAACGAGAGTGCGAGGGTCCGTGGCACCTTCCGAGGAAACGGTTGTCCTGATGGGGACCACCCGGCAGCCAATGATGGTCGATACCCAGCGAACACCGGCCGGGGTGCGGCCCGATCTCACATCCCGCAAGCACATTCATGACCTCGTGGTGGGCTTCTACCGCGAGCTGATCATGGACGAGGTACTCGGCCAGATCTTCGAAGAAGTTGCCGAGGTGGACTGGAGCAAGCACATCCCGTTGTTGATCGACTACTGGTGCCGGGTACTGCTCGGTCACCAGACCTACCGGGGGGCGATTCTCGTCGCTCACCGCCACGTTCACGATCAACAGGCATTCACCGCTGACCATTTCGACCGATGGTACAGATTCTGGGTCGCCACCATCGACCAGACCTGGGCGGGCCCGTCAGCGGAAAAAGCCAAATCTCACGCGGCAAGAGTCGGTGGTTCTCTGGCGCGCCAGCTTCCGCGCATCGCCTGGGAACCGACGCAGGGGACAACGTGCCCCATCGCCGAGGGCATGCCCGTCAACGGCTGACGCCCATCGCTTCATCCCGGCCGGCCGGCCGGGGCCCGCCTCGAACCCGCCGTCACTCCATGGTCACCGGATTCGGAAGCCGAGGGCCGACGACCGACCGGACCGGTCTGTACCGTCCGATTGTCGCGCAGGCCCCGACCCGAATTGCACACCTGATTCTGGGTGGAGTTGATGACTCGTGGCCCGGGGGGCGGTTACCTCGTGGTCGAGGATCAGTACTTGGATGCGATCCACCCGCCGCTGACGGTGAGTTGGCAGGGTCCCGGGCGACAGTTGTCGGTTAGTTTCCCCTAGGGGAGGGTACAGATGGAGTGTTCGACATGAAGCCGGGATGGTTGTTGTCGTCGCTGCGCGGCTACCGCCGGCCATGGTTGGGGGCGGATGCTCTGGCCGCTCTCACCCTTCTGGCCATCGCCATCCCCGAGCAGTTGGCCACCTCACGCCTGGCCGGCATGCCACCGGTGACGGGCCTCTATGCCTTTGTAGCCGGAACCGTGGCGTTCGCACTGCTGGGCTCCAACCCGCAGATGTCGGTGGGCGCCGACTCCACCATCGCCCCGCTGTTCGCTGTCGGTATCGCCGGACTGGCCTCGTCCGGTTCACCCCACTACATCGCTCTGGTGGGCGTGCTGGCGGTGGTCGTCGGCATCCTGGTGGCTCTGGTCGGCATTCTGCGCCTCGGGTGGATCGCCGAGCTCCTCTCGGCTCCCATCATCGCCGGCTTCCTCGCAGGCGTGGCAGTCATCATCATCGTTCACCAGCTTCCCGATCTACTGGGTCTGCCGACCACGACCGGTTCCGCGTTCCATCGGGTCAGTACCGTCATCGGACACCTCCCCGCCACCAACGGCTGGTCGATGGGCATCGGCATTGCTGTGTTCGTGGTGGTCGTCGCGGCCGAGCGGATCGACCGGCGGCTTCCTGGCGCGTTGGTGGGACTCATCGGTACCACCGTCCTCGTCGCCGCCCTGGGCCTGCAGACACACGGTGTCGCGGTGCTCGGCACAGTCGCCCACCGGGTGCCGAGCTTCGGGCTGTCGGGAATTTCGTGGTCCTCCCTCGGGAGCGTGTTCCCTCTCGCCGGGGTGGTCGCGCTGGTGGTGATCACCCAATCGGCTGCGACCACCCGAGCATTTGCCGACCAAGAAGGGTACGCAGTCAACGTGGGCCGTGACTTCCTCGGAGTCGGCGCCGGCAGCGTACTGGCCGGTCTGGCCGGGTCGTTCCCAGTGGACGCCAGCCCTCCCCGCACGGCCGCGGTAGCTTCGGCCGGGGGGCGGACACAGCTCGCGGGTCTGGGCGCCGCCGCTGCAGTGGTACTGCTGGTGCCCGTGGCCGGGCTGCTGCAGGACGTGCCTCAGGCCGCTTTGGCCGGCGTGCTGATCTACGTCGCGGTCCGCATCTTCCATGTCCGCGTCCTTGCCGCAGTGTTCCATTTCGACCTGTGGGAGTTCGGGCTGGCCATGGTCACGCTGCTGACGGTGGCATTGATCGGGGTGGAGCAGGGTATCGGGGTGGCTGTGGGACTCGCGGTGTTGGACCGGACCCGCCTGAGCGCCCGCCCCCAGGTGCATGTGATGGCCCGCATTCCGGGAACTACCAGCTGGGAGCCTCTCGAGGAGGATCACGGGACGGCGGAGTTGCCGGGCGTGCTCGTGGTGCTGTTCGCGACACCGCTGTACTTCGCCAACGCTGTGAACTTCCGATCCCAGATCAACGCGGCGCTGGACCGACACCTCGACGGACCAGGCCTGCTGGTGATGGACGTGGTGGGGATGCACGACATCGACTACACCGGGACCCGCGCGCTACGGGATGTGCTCGACACACTCGATCACCAACACGCCACCTTCGCCATGGCCCGGGTGGGCAACCACTTGCGCGAGAATCTCGCCCGAAGCGGCCTCCTCCCACGGATCGGCACCGACAACCTCTTCCCCAGTGTGGACGAGGCCGTAACCGCGCTCGGCCCCCGGGAAAGCCGACCTTGAGCGCCAACCGTTGGCCCCTTGTGCCGCCAAAAGGACCGACACCGAACATGAGGGCCCGATGGTCAGTGGCCACGAGACACGGGCGACGAAGCTAGTCGGCGATTCCGGTGCCCTCCGAGACGGGTGCAAGGAAGTGCCTGAGCTTCATGACCATCTCGGCAGGGACGTCTCCGTGGTGATTGGGCGGGCGAAAGACTTCGGTGTGCCCGTCCACGGTGACCCGGTAGCGGTCCTTGGTCTCGAGGGTGACCTCTCCGAGCGCTTCGAGCAAGGCGAGGACCTGCGGCCACTTGATGTTGTTGCTCAGAGGATGACTGGACAGACGCACAAGGGTATGGCGCTGCTCGCTATCGAGATGATGTGGCTCGGCGCTCATGGCGACGGTCCTCGTTTCTGGTGGCTTTCTCTGTCCGGATATCGGGGAGATGGGTGGCCAGTGCCTCACAACGATGCAGGCACGCCGAAGTGAGTTCGCGGTCCTCGTTCTTCTACCTCCTGCGACGATATCAGGCGATGGAATAGCGGTGGCCGGCCGCCGTCGGGTCGTGGCCACGCTCAGCCTCCCCATTCCGACGTCCTTCCAATTCCGACGTCCTTCCCCGCTGTGGCGGTTCGCCGCCGAAACGGAGGGCCCGCCATCTGGGATACTGCATCCGGCGTTCATGTGAAGTGCGGCGCCGTAAGGCCCATGAAGTAGCGAGGAGGGCCGTGGAGTTCAATCTTGCCGATCTTTTCGAGAGCGCGGTTGACCACCTGGGGTCCCAGACGGCGATGGTGTCGGGCGCTCGCAGGCTGAGTTACACCGACTTGGACCAGCGCGCCAACCGCCTTGCCCACTACCTCGAACGTGCCGGCATCGGCCCCGGCGATCGAGTCGGCCTGCAGCTGGCCAACGGCAATGAGTACATCGAGGGCATGCTCGCATGCTTCAAGATCCGGGCCGTGCCGATCAACGTGAACTACCGCTACGCGGCCGGCGAGCTGCAGTACCTTTTCAAGGACGCGGCTCTGGTCGGCCTCATCTTCCACAGCCGGTTCTCCCCGGCGGTGACCGGTGCCCTCGGCGCCATGCCCGAGACACGTGTATTGCTGGAGGTCTCCGATTCCCGAGGCCAGGGTGGCCTGGCTGACGATTACGAGTCGGCGATCGGGTCAGCGCCTCCCATCCGCGATTTCCCCCCGCGCCGCGCCGACGATATCTACTGCGTCTACACCGGGGGAACGACCGGGATGCCCAAGGGCGTGCTCTGGCGCCACGAGGACATCTTCTTCACCGCCATGGGCGGCGGCGACCCCTTTTCGCTGGGGAACCACATCTCCTCTCCCGAGGAGCTGGCCGATCGGGTCCTACATCCCGGTCTCACCGCCCTCGCCATCCCCCCGTTCATGCACGCAGCCGGGCACTGGTTGGCATTCTCCACCATGTTCGGCGGCGGGAAGGTCGTCACGATCGAGGGAGGCGTCTTCGATCCGTCCGAGGTGTGGCGGCTGGTGGAGACGGAGGAGGTCAACGCGGTGGTGGTCGTCGGCGACGCCATGGCCCGCCCGCTGCTCGACCAGTTGGCGGCCGATCCCGGCCGCTACGACCTCTCGTCGCTGATGGCCGTGGGCTCCGGTGGTGCGGTGCTCTCCCCGTCGACCAAGGCGCAGCTGGCGGAGCTCCTCCCCGGACGGGTCGTCGCTGACCTCTACGGGTCCTGCGAGACCGGCCAGATCGGTGGCGAGGCACCGCCCGAGGATCCCTACGGTCCGCCTCGTCTGCGGGTGGACGAGCGCACCGACGTGCTCGATGCCGATCTCGAGCCGGTGCAGCCCGGTTCCGGTGTGGTCGGGCACCTGGCGAGGGGTGGCCACGTCCCGATCGGCTACCTGGGTGACCCGGCCAAGTCGGCGACCACGTTCGTCGAGCACCGGGGGCAGCGCTGGGCACTCCCCGGAGATCTGGCGACGGTGCAGGCCGATGGGACCATCGTCGTGCTCGGCCGCGGCTCGCTGTGCATCAACACCGGAGGGGAGAAGGTCTTCCCCGACGAGGTGGAGGCCGCGTTGAAGGGCCACCCTGACGTCGGCGACGCCATCGTGGTCGGCGTGCCCGACGCTCGCCTCGGCGAGCGGGTCGTCACCCTGGTGGCGCCCAGGCCCGGATGCCACATTGATCCGGAGACGGTCCGCAGGCACGCTCATGACCGGCTGTCCGGCTACAAGGTGCCACGAGAAGTCATCGTCATCGACGAGATGGTCCGTTCGCCGAGTGGCAAGCCGGACTACCCCTGGGCGCGATCGGTCGCCCAATCGGCATCCGGCCACGAGACCAAGGGCTGAAGGGATTCCGATGCAGCGAATGGCCGGGATGGACGCAGCTTTCCTGTACATCGAGACGCCGACCATGCACATGCACGTCGTCGGGGTGCTG
>JADGOI010000065.1 GCA_017883075.1 Acidimicrobiales bacterium | reverse complement strand
GTGGGGCTAGGAAGAATCGAACTTCCGACCTCAGCATTATCAGTGCTGCGCTCTAACCAACTGAGCTATAGCCCCGCAAACGGCATCGTGACGCTACACCAAGGTCTGTCGTTTCCGACACGGACGACCGGTGTGGCTCGTCCAGTCACTCTTCGATATTCGTTTCCGTCTCCACCGGGGCCACGGCCGCTACCGCGTCACCGTGGTCGAGGTTCATCACCCGCACGCCGGTGGCGTCGCGACCCTGCGAGGCGATCTCCCGCACCGGCATCCGGATCACCACGCCGCCCGTCGACACCAGAAGGATTTCATCGTCCAAGGCAGCCATGAACGCGGCCACCACTTTCCCGCGCTTGGCGGTGAGCTTGATCCCCCGCACCCCCTGGCCACCCCGGGCTTGGCGGTTGAAGCGTTCCAGTTTTGTGCGTTTGCCGAAACCCGCATCGGTCACCAGCAGAATGTCGGCGTCGTCCCGAGCCACATCACAGGACACGACCTGATCACCCGCCTTCAGCCGGACCCCACGCACTCCGGTGGCGTCGCGACCCATGGACCTCACGTCGTTTTCCGAAAAGCGAATCGTCATCCCGGATTGGGTCACCAAGAACAGATCGTCGTCACCACTGGTCTCCACGACCCGCACCAACTCGTCGCCCTCCCGGAGGTTGATCGCTATGAATCCTTCGCGTCGCGACTTGTCGTATTCGGCGAACGAGGTCTTCTTGATCTGGCCCAGTTTGGTGGAGAACACCAGAAAGTGATCAGCAGAGAAATCACGGGTGCCGATGACGGCTTGAATCTTCTCGCTCGGCGACAACGGCAACAGGTTGACGATGGCGGTCCCCCGCGCCGTGCGCTCCTTCATGGGGATCTCCAACGCCCGGAGTCGGAAGACGCGGCCGCGATTGGAGAAGAGCAGCAGATGCGCGTGGGCGGAAGTGTGGACCACATCATCGATGAGATCCTCTTCTTTGAGTTTGGCCCCCTTCACACCTCGGCCACCCCTACCTTGGGTGCGGAACGCGTCGGCCGACATCGCCTTCACGTACCCGGCCCTACTCATGGTGACGACCAGGTCCTCGTCGTCCACCAGGTCCTCGACGTTCATGTCGCCGGGGTCGTGGGTGACAATCGAGCGACGCTCATTGGCGAACTTGTCTCGGATCTGGCCCAACTCGTCGGCTATCACGGCCCGCAACTTCACAGGATCGCCGAGGATCGCCTCCAACCCGGCAATTTCCAGCAGCAGCTTGGCCATCTCCTCTTCGAGATTGGACCGACCGAGGCGAGTGAGACGAGCAAGCGTCATGTCGAGGATGTGGTTCGCCTGCTCTTCGGAGAACTCGAACGGCGCCGCCTCCAATGCCGCGAGAGCCGCCGGTCGGTCGTCAGATCCCCGGATGGCGGCGATCACCGCATCAAGCATGTCAATGGCCTTCAACAAGCCTTCGACCACGTGGGCCCGGGCCTTCGCCTTGTTCAACAGGAATTGTGAGCGGCGGGTGATCACCTCAACCTGATGCGCCACATAGTGGGTCAGGATCTGGGCGAGGTTGAGGGTGCGCGGCACCCCGTCCACCAGGGCCACGGCATTGACGCTGAACGCGGTCTGCAGCGGAGTCTGTTTGAAGAGGTTGTTGAGCACCACGTTGGCATTGGCATCCCGCTTCAACCGGATGACCAGACTCGTCTTACCGCCGGCCGAATCGTCCTGGATCTCGGCGATACCGTCGAGATCACCGGCACGGACCAGGTCCTCGATCTTCTTCGACACCGTGGCCACCGAGGTTTGATACGGCATCTCCGAGACCACGATGCGAGTGGCTCCGTCGCGGCCTTCTTCGATTTCGGCCACCGCCCGCATCTTGATCGAGCCGCGTCCCGTCCGGAACGCGTCGAGGATGCCTTGACGACCGAGAATGAGCGCGCCGGTCGGAAAATCCGGGCCCTTGACGAACTCCATCAGGTCGTCGGGGGTGGCGTCGGGGTGCTCGAGGATGTGTTTGGTGGCATCGATCACCTCGCCCAAATTGTGGGGAGGGATGCTGGTGGCCATTCCCACTGCGATGCCCTGGGAGCCGTTGACCAGAATATTGGGGAACCGGGCCGGGAGGACGACCGGCTCTTCGGTGGTGGCGTCGTAGTTGGCAGTGAAGTCGACGGTGTCCTGGTCGATGCCGGCCATCAATTCGAGTGCCAAGGAATCGAGCCTGCATTCGGTGTATCGCATGGCCGCCGGGCCTTCGTCCGGACCGGTGCCGCCGAAGTTGCCGTGACCGTCGATCAGCGGGTGGCGCATGGAGAACTCTTGAACCATGCGGGCCAGCGCCTCGTAGATTGATGAGTCGCCGTGGGGGTGGTACGAGCCCATGACGTCCCCCACCACTTTGGCGCACTTGGTGTGGGGTCGGTCGGGCCGATGTCCCTGATCGAACATCGAGTAGAGGATCCGGCGGTGAACCGGCTTCAAGCCGTCCCGGACATCAGGCAGTGCACGCGAAACGATCACCGACATGGAGTATTCGAGAAACGAGCGCTCCATCTCTTCCTGAATCTCGATGGGCTCGATGAAGCCCGACACCGGTTCGTCGGTGCCGGGTCCGCTCCCGTCGCGTCCTCTGTTGTCGCGTGCTGCCATTCCCTGTCCTTACCCTCGTGCTATCGACCCGTCCCTGGTACAGGAGCCGGCCCCATCGGCAATCTCAGAAGTCGAGAAACCGGACGTCCTTGGCATTTGTCTGAATGAACTGGCGTCGCAGATCTACGTCTTCGCCCATCAGGACCGAGCAGACCTCGTCGGCCAGTGCGGCCTGTTCCACCTCGATCTGCAACAACGAGCGGCGCCCGGGGTCCATGGTGGTGTCCCGTAACTCACTGAAGTCCATTTCACCGAGACCTTTGAGGCGCTGAAAATCGGCCTTGTGATTGGGGTGCTCCGCCAGAAACGCGTTCCTGGCGCCGTCGTCTTTGAGGTAGACCTTCTCTTTGCCCACCAGGGTCGAATACAGCGGTGGTTGGGCCACGTACACGAAACCGCCTTCGACCAACGGCTTCATCTGGCGGAAGAAGAAGGTGAGCAAGAGTGTGCGGATGTGGGAGCCGTCCACATCGGCGTCGGCCAGAATGATGATCTTGTGATAGCGGATCTTGGTCACGTCGAAGTCGTCTGCCAATCCGGCGCCGATGGCGGCGATGAGGGCCTGGATCTCGGCGTTCTTCAGCATCTTGTCGATGCGAGCGCGCTCGACATTGAGGATCTTTCCCCGAATCGGGAGAATGGCCTGTCGTCGCGGGTTGCGGGCGTCCTTGGCCGAGCCGCCGGCCGAGTTGCCCTCCACGATGAACATCTCGCTCTCACGAGGGTCCCGTGACGAACAGTCGACCAGCTTCCCCGGAAGTCCGGCACCATCAAGCGCCGACTTTCGTCGGGTCAGGTCCCGGGCGGACTGGGCGGCGACCCTGGCCCGGGACGCGAGTGCGGCCTTCTGGATGATCTGGTTGGCCTCGCGGGGATTCTCCTCGAACCACTCGGCCAGCTTCTCGTTGGTGGCTTTCTCGACCAGCGAGCGGACCGGGACGTTCCCCAACTTGGCTTTCGTCTGGCCTTCGAACTGTGGCTCTTCGAGGCGGACCGAGACGATGGCGGTCAGTCCTTCGCGAATGTCCTCCCCGTTGAAGTTGGGGTCCTTCTCTTTCAAAGACCCTTTGGCTCGGGCGTACTTGTTGGCCACGTTGGTGAGGGACTTCTTGAAGCCCTCTTCGTGCATACCGCCGTCGATGGTCGAGATGCCGTTGGCGAACGAGTGGATGCTCTCGTAGAAGCCGGTGTTCCATTGGAGGGCGACTTCGACCTCCATGGTGTCCTCCCGCCTCGCGAATGATCCGACCTTGCGGAAGAGCGCCTCTTTCGAGGCGTTCAAGTGACGCACGTAATCGATGATGCCGTCTTTGTACTGAAAGGTCTGGGTCGCCTTGCCGTCGGGGCGTTCATCGACGAATCGGATTTCGAGGCCTTTGTTCAGGAACGCCATCACCTGCAGTCGTTCCAGCACCGTCTGGGCGCGGAACTCGATCTCATCGAAGATGGCCGGATCCGGCCAGAAGCTGATAGTGGTTCCGGTGCGTCCCTTGGGTGCAGGACCCACGACCTCCAACTTGCCCGCAGGCCTGCCTCCGTCGACGAACTCGAGCAGGTGGTGGTCGCCATCGCGATCGATCTCGAGGAGGAGCCGGGCGGAGAGGGCATTGACCACCGACACTCCGACACCGTGGAGGCCACCGGAGACCTTGTAGCCGCCCCCCTCACCGAACTTGCCACCGGCATGGAGAACTGTCAGCACCACTTCCGCGGCCGAGCGCCCGTCGTATTTCGGCATCGGCCCGGTTGGTATGCCCCGGCCGTCATCACTGACGCGGACGCCTCCGTCGGCCAACAGGGTGACGACGATGAGTTTGCAGTGGCCGGCCATGGCCTCGTCGACCGAGTTGTCCACGACCTCCCACACCAGGTGGTGCAGACCGGTCGGGCCGGTGGACCCGATGTACATCCCCGGTCGCTTCCGGACCGGATCGAGGCCCTCCAGAACGGTGATGTCCTCGGCGCCGTAGCTGTTCTCCGACACGGTGCGCTTGTTCTCTGATTTCAGCGCCATGGGCGCGCCCTTTCAAACCTGGTCCGGTCAACGGGGAACCTGGGTGCCCGGGCCATGGCGCTGATGGCGCCTCAGTCGCGGCCGGTGGACCCCCTGATTCCGATGCCCCAGTGTACCCCGAGGGTGACCCTGTTCCGGCCGATGGTTGGGACCGTGGCCGGGTGTCTCAGCGGCGCACGCGGACTTCGAGGTGATCCGGCCTCGGGCTCCCGGTGGCCGCTGCCACCCGGTCGAGAAGATCGTCCCCGAAATGACGGACTTCGGTGGCCCACGCCGGATGATCGACGTTGACGACCAGGGCTTCTTCATCGAGCCGAACGGGTTGCACGTGGCTGGACATGGCCGGCCCGACTATCTCCTCCCACTTGGCGAACAGGCGGCCGAGGCCCAGGGATCCGCCCAGCCCGAGGTGGTTGGAGAGCGCATCGAGGGATCCGTCGAGGGATCGTGGCCCGCTATCCCCCCTACGTCGGCTCGTCATCCGTCCCCCCGCTCCGATACCAGGGCGTTGACCATCCCGGCCGGCTTCACCTCGTACGTCGTCGCCGCGGCTACTTCCGGGGGCGGAGGGAGGGCTGTCGTGAGGATCGACTGCCCGGGGGGCAACCCCTCCAAAAGGGCCCGGGTCCGGTACGGGTCCAGTTCGGAGAACACGTCATCGAGGAGCAGCACGGGGGCAGATCCCAATCGTTCCGTGGCCAACTGGTGGGTGGCCAGGCGAAGGGCGAGGGCCATCGAGCGCTGCTCACCCTGTGAGGTGTGGGTGCGGCCGGACAAGCCGGACAGGGTCAGCTCCAGTTCGTCGCGGTGGGGGCCGACCAAGGTGATCCCCCGTACCAGGTCGTCGGGTCTGGACGCCGCCAGAGCATCCCGCAACGTCCCGGACCACGAACGCCGATAGTGGAGACCCACGTCCACGGCCTTCCCGGCAAGGCGGGAGTAGTGCTGTTCCGCCAAGGGTGCGAGTTGTTCGGTGAGGGCCTCTCTCGCCTCGACCAGCGCGGTCCCGGCCAGGTCGAGACGGGCGTCCCACACGTCGAGGGTGGCCTCCACCTCGGGGCTCAGACGCTTCCCGGCCCGGCGAAGGAGGGCAGCCCGCTGCCGGAGAATCTTCTCGGTCTCATCGGCGTGGAGGGTGGTCTTGGGCGCCACCACGGCAAGCGCCTCGTCGAGGAAGCGCCGCCGTTCCGCCGGCCCTCCCCGCACCACCGCGATGTCATCAGGCGAAAATACCGTGATCCGCAGCGCTTCGCCGAGGTCGGCCCGGCGCCGGACAGTCTGCCGGTTCACCATGGTGCGAGAGCGCCCGGACGCCGCCAGCTCGGCCTCGATGTCCATCGACCGATCGCCAACCATGGTGACCGCTCGGAGAATCGCCCGCTCCGCGCCGATCCGGACCATGGCTTCTTTGGGAGAGCCGCGTAACGACTGAAGGGTGGCCAGGTACCCGACGGCCTCGAGGAGACTTGTCTTGCCGGCGCCATTACTACCGGTTATCACGGTGGTTCCGGTCGGGTCGGGAAGGATGGTGGCCTCGGCGAAGTTCCGAAACTCCGAGATGCTCAGTGAGGCGAGATACATACATCGATCACCGGAGTCCTGCCCGCCGTCGGTTAGGAGACGCGGACGGGCATCAGGAGATATCGGAATTCTGACTGTTCGGCTCCTCTGACGGTGGCCGGTTTGGTGGCGTCGATTGTCTCGAGGAGCACTTCGTCACCCATGACCGCGTCGACGCCGTCGATGAGGTAGGTGGGGTTGAAGGCAATGGTGAGGTCGGTTCCTTCGAAATCCGCATCCACGGTCTCGCTGGCATCACCAACCTCTTGTGAGACAACCGTGAGGTCCACTCCACCCTGGCGCATCGAAAGCCGTACCGGTGTCATGTTGTCCCGGACCACGAGGCGCACCCGGCGTAGGGCATCGAGGAGCGAGTCCTTTCCGACGTGGAGATGATTCGGGTATTCGGCCGGGATGAGCTGGCGGTAGTCGGGGTAGCTCCCATCCAGAAGCCGGGTGCTCACCTGAACGTTCCCGGCGGTGAAGGTCACGTCGTGCTCGCCAATGGACAAGCCCACCATCGGTGCCGAGGTGCCACCGTCAGTCTTGTCGGGAGCTCCCTTGGGCTCCCTGGCATCCACGCCCAGCGCTGACAGCCGTTGGAGTTCTGCCAGGGCTCGGGCCGGTACCAGAATCTGTGCCGTGTCGAGTGCCTCGTTCCTACCCTCGATATCCCGGAGCGCGAGCCGGTATGAGTCGGTGGCCACCAAGCGGATACCGGTTCCCTCCGCGGCCATCAACACCCCGGTCAAGAGGGGTCGAGCCTCATCATTTGATGCCGCCCGCACCACCTGGCGGAGTGCGTTCACCAGGCTGGCGGCCGGAAGAAGGGTGGTCGGTGCAGGGGGTTGGGGAAGTGAAGGAAAGTCGTCAGAGGGAAACGTCTGCAAGCTGAAACGCGACCTGGCCGCCGAGATCTCGACTTTGTCCTGTTCCGCTTCGATGGTGACCGCCCCCGGTTCCAGTGAGCGAACAATGTCGGTGAGGAGTTTGGAGGGCACGACACAGACCCCGTCGGACAGGCCGATGGCTTCGGTCGACACGTGCACGGTGAGATCGAGGTCGGTGCCGATAACCATCAACCGGTTGCCTTCGGATTCGATCCTGACCCCGGCGAGGGCCATCGAGGTGGTGGTGCGTGAACTGACGGCCCGTCCGGCCGTGGTCAATACCTCCACCAGGGAGTCGCGTTCGCAGCGAAACTTCACCAAGGTGTCCTTTCTCGTGTTGTTGGCTTCTTGCTTCTTAAAGACTTAAATTCAAGAGTGGTAGTAGTAAGGGCTGTGGATTGTGGACCGACGGTGGTCGGTGCAGCGTAGGGCACCTTTCTGTTTCCACTGTCCATCCACTGTTTCCCCACGTGGGGGCCGATGTGGGGACGGGCCAACGGTGAGCTATGGACAACCTCGTCAGAACCCACAGACCGACCACAGGGCAGAGACCAGGTGTCCACAGGACATGCACACCCCAACCAAGGCAATACGAGTGAGACCTTCGAACTGATGGGGTCGCCTGACACCGGGGTCAGGTTCCGCTCTTGATCCGGAGGATCAACTCGGTCACCTGGTTGTATATCTGGTGGCGCTCCTTCATCAGGCTGGTGATCTTCTGCACCGCGTGCATGACGGTGGAATGGTCTCGGCCCCCAAACTCCCGGGCAATTGCCGGGAAGCTGAAGTCGGTGAGTTCGCGGAAGACGTACATGCTGATCTGCCTGGCGGTCACCAGGGGACGACGCCGATTGGGCCCCTGTAGTTCGTCAATGCTGAACCCGAATGTCTCCGCGGTGGCATCGAGGATCATCTGTGGGGTGATCCGGCGGGGTTGGTTTGCGGACACGATGTCGGCGAGGACGGTTTCGGCCAGTTCGAGGGTCAACGGCTGATGGTTGAGGCTGGCGAACGCAGTGGCCCTGATCAGTGCGCCTTCGAGGACCCGGATGTTGTCCTTGACGTGAGTGGCGATGAACTCGAGGACCTCGTTGGGAACGAAGACGTGTTCCCGTTCGGCCTTGGTCTGCAGAATGGCCAAACGGGTTTCGAGCTCCGGAGGCTGGACTTCGGTGATCAACCCCATGAGAAAGCGGCTCCGGAGCCGGTCTTCGAGCGTGGCCATCGCCTTGGGTGGTCGATCCGAGGTCAGCACGATCTGCTTCGATGCTCCATAGAGGGAGTTGAAGGTATGGAAGAACTCCTCTTGTAAGGACTCCTTCCCTTCCATGAACTGGACGTCATCGATGAGCAGCACGTCACACTCGCGGTACCCGCGCTTGAAGGCAGTGGTGGTGTTGGTCCGGATGGCGTCGACGAATTCGTTCATGAACGTCTCGGTGGACACATAGCGAACATGGCGGCTCTTGAAATTCTCGAGCACGTAATTCCCGATGGCGTGGAGCAAATGGGTCTTTCCCAGGCCGGCGTCGCCATAGATGAACAACGGGTTGTACGACTGGGCCGGGGTCTCCGACACTGACTGGGCGGCAGCGTGGGCGAAGCGGTTGGATGAGGCGATGACAAAGGTGTCGAAGGTATAGCGACTGTCCAGCGTAACGGTCGGAAAGCGACTGTTCTGGCCTTGCCGGCCAGCGTTCCGACGGTTGGAGTTGCTGCTGGACGCACCGGAGATCGGGGTCGGCCTGTCTGGTTCTTCGCGGTTGAGGTCGGCGATGGAGTCTTCGGCAGGTTCGTGTAACGGCTCCATCACCTCGAGGCGAATGCCCAAGGGGGCCCCTACGGTGCTGACTACGGTGTCCTGGATCAGGCCGAGGAATCGGGACTCCACCCGATCGCGAATGAGTGTATTGGGAACACCCAACACAATTTCATTGCCTGCCATGGAAATCGGTGTAATTCCCGCCAGATAAGCCCGCCAACTGGCTTCGGAGACCTGCTCGCGCAGGGCCTCCGAGCAGAGATTCCACAACCCTTCGGTGTCATTCACGTGGGCCTCCGCCCTTGAGCAGCCAAAACGGTCCACAAGGAAATCCACAGATGTGGATTACCGCCAACTGTGTTTCGATTCATCCTGGGTGGGGAAGAATGCGGGGCCGGTTTGATTGATTGCTGCATGTCGTTCGATATCGCAGGAAACCACGACCCCGGCGCTTGGCCGCTACCGGATTTCTTGCTGTGTTTGGAACGGTACACCGTGTACGCCGGTTTCGCCGACGAGATCGCCGACTAGAGCGCCGGTCCCGTTCGCGCCTACGATGTGTGGGATTGCCCTAGTCGACCTGACGGGCCCCCCTGCCGCACTGGACGTTCGAGTCCACGGTTCAGGGCGAGGAAGGAAGTGGAATTGTGAAACGTACCTATCAACCCAACGTGCGAAAGCGGGCCAAGACTCACGGGTTTCGTAAGCGGATGTCGACCAAGGCGGGACGGGCTGTGATCCGTGCGCGCCGCCTGAAGGGCCGCACGCGGCTGTCGACCTGATTCCGGCGATGGTGATAGCCCATTCAGCCCGGGTGGGAGTGGAACGGGTCTGTTCACAGAGCACGTTCGGTCTCTTTCGCACATCGGGCACAGGTGGCGGATCGGGTCCGGTACGGGTGAAGTTCGTGCGCCAAAACTCCTGGTCAAGGCCGCAAGTCGCCTATGCCTTGGGAAAGAAGCTGGGAGGGGCGGTGGTGAGGAATCGCCTTCGTCGCCGCCTTCGGGCGATCGTGTCCGGGTTGGCTGTTGCCCTGCCCCCAGGTGCATATCTGGTGAGCGCGGGACCAAGGGCCACCGAGCTTTCTTTTGACGAATTGAGGATGGCGATGAGCCAAGCAGTACGGAGTGCGACCCGAGACCGGGCGGCGGGGATGAGCGAAAGAAGGGATGAGGGAACCTGATGGCAATCACACTGGAAGCCGAGGAGCAGGTGGCATCTCCCTCCGTGGCCGAAGCCCCATCTCCATCTCTGGGGATGGCCACCCGAGCGCTACTGGCCGCCATTCACTGCTATCAGCAGCTCCGGGCCGGACGCCCGACCGGGTGTCGCTACCTGCCCACCTGTTCGGCCTACGCCGACGAAGCCATTCGTCGCCATGGCCCAGTCCGGGGGGGTTTCCTGGCGGCCCGGCGCCTGGCGCGATGTCATCCATGGGGGGGACACGGGGTCGACCCGGTACCTGAGGGGAGGGCGGGATGATCCATTCGCTCAGCCACTCCATCGGGGGGGTCTTCCAACCCCTGCTGAAGGGGGTCGCCAATTTCCTGGCCTTGCTGTATTCGATCATTCCGGTGTACCCGATCGATATCGCCCTCTTGACCATCGCGATCATGGCGATTCTCACCCCTCTCACCGTCAAGAGCACCAAGAACATGGCGGCGATGCAGGCCTTGGGGCCCGAGATGAAGAAACTGCAACAAAAGTACAAGGGTGCCGAAAATAGGGCCCTTCTCAACGAAGAAATGATGAAGCTCTATAAAGAGCACAAAGTAAACCCCGCTTCCGGTTGTCTTCCGATGTTATTGCAGATGCCTGCGTTCCTCATCCTCTACGACGTCATCCGAGGCGTAACCAACACGGTTACCATTCCGGCCAAGACGGCGATTGTAGGCGGGATGAAGGTGGTGACCCCGAGCCAGATCACCGCGGTGCCCCGTTACATCGGCAGCAATTCCAAGATGTACCATGACATCGTGGCCGCCCATGGCCAGTTGAACGCTTTCGGAATGGACTTCGCCCAAAAGCTCCTCTCCCACCACAGCTCGATTATCGGCGGTGCCCCATTCCTGTTGTTGGTGGTGGGATCTGTGGGACTACAATATCTACAAATGAGCCGGTTAAATGCCCGAAACCCGAAGGCGAATCAGGCCAATCCGCAGGCAGCAATGATGCAGAAATACATGCCGCTCATTTTCGGACTCATTTATCTAAATGTTGCCGCTATCATCAATGTCTATTTTGTCTTTTCCAGCGCGATTCGCATTGCCACGCAAGAAGTCCTGTTCCGGAAGGGCATTGTGGCCGGACCCCCCCCGGCACCGACATCAGGCTCCAAAGCCATTCCCCCGAAAGGACCTGCGGGCTCCAAGGCGGACAAGTCGGAACGAGAGATATCGAAGGCCAGACCCCCGGCTTCGTCGAAGACCGGGAGCGGCGCATCTGGGCGCAGCGGAACGGGAAGCACCCGTTCCGCGCCCACGTCCAAGTCCACGCCGGCGAGGGCGCGCAGTGACGGTTCCAAAGGCACGGCCAAGTCCGCGCCGGGCGGGAACGGAACTACCCCCAGTACGAAGAAGACAAAGTCCGCCGAGGTGACGTCGTCGAGCGGTTCCGGGGCAGCCCGGGTCCCGAAGACGGGCACGGCGCCTCGGAACAACACCAGCAGACCCAACCGTGCGGCTGGGTCACCGCCAGAGGACGAGACCATTGAGAAGGAACACCCTCGGTCGAAGGCAAAGCGCGAACGAAAGGCTCGATGAGCAGTGGAGTGGGTGGAAGCCAGTGGAAAGTCATTAGGCGAGGCAAGGGAAACCGCCCTTGATCTGTTGGGGGTGGCGGAGGACGACGCCGAATTCGTCGTGCTCAGCGAGCCGAAGGCCGGTCTGTTCGGGCGCTTGAGAGGCGAGGCCAGGGTGCAGGCCAGAGTTCGGCCGGTTACTCCGCCTCCGAAGCGGGGACGACGTCAACGGCCGGAGCGAAAGCGGTCTGGCAGTGGGGGCGGAGACTCATCCTCAGGGGATCGTTCATCGCGGACCAATGGTTCGGGTGAAGATGGGCGCGAGGGGAAACAACCCGGACAGGGTGGTTCTCAGGCCAAGGGGCGTGCTGGATCGAACCGCGGCAAGTCAGATGCCGCAAGCGGCACGGGACAGAATCGCCGAAGCCGGGGCGGCTCAGAGTCGGGCAACGGATCATCACGCCCGGGTTCGGATCAATCAGTGAAGCAACAGTCCGGGCGTGATCCGGGGGAGAAGAAGGAGGGCATTGTGGAGGAGTCACTAACCATCGGCCAGCAGGGAGAAGCGGCAAGAGACTTCATGGCCGGGCTGATCCGCGAGTTTGGTCTGGAGGCGGAGCTCGATGTCCGGGAACTGGATGAAGAGACTGTCGAAGTCGCTGCTACCGGCGACAACCTGGGACTGCTGGTCGGCCCTCGAGGCTCGACCCTCTCGGCTGTGCAGGACCTGACCCGTACATTTGTACAACGTCAGTCTGAGAGTCGCACTGACCGAATCCTGGTTGATGTGGGTGGATACCGGGAGAAGCGGTCTGCAGCCCTGCGCCGGTTCACCGAGGGAATCGTGGCCGATGTGAAGGAATCCGGGTCCGAGCGGGCCCTCGAGCCGATGAGCGCGGCTGATCGCAAAGTTGTTCACGATGCCGTCAACGAGGTCGATGGAGTACAGACCCGATCCGAAGGGGATGATCCGTCGAGGTACGTGGTCATCGAACCAGCATCCTGACAGTTGCCGGGATTCCGGAGTGGTGTACGTGCAGCATCGGGCTTAGCCCGATGCTGCAGCCATTTTCAGGCCCAATCGGTTGTGAGGCCAACTCGGGCCTGCTGCCTCTGATCGGCTAGATCTACACCATGTCCCAACTCCCGGAAGGCGAGAAGAGAACGAGGGCGGCCCTCGTGGATCATGTGGGTCCGATCCTGGAGCGTTCTGCCCGCTTGGGTTTCTTGGGTGGGATGGCCATCGATGAGCAAATCGATCACGCCCTCGGGTTCCGGCGAGCGGTCGAAGCCGAACTGAACATGCCGCCGACCTCCGCCCTCGATCTTGGGAGTGGTGGAGGTATCCCGGGTTTGGTGCTCACCGCTGTCTGGCCGGCGTCACGATGGGTGTACCTCGATGCCAGCGAGCGTCGAACTGACTTCTTGAGAGAAGAAGTTGAAGCATGGGGTATTTCTGAACGGGTCGACGTGGTGAGGGGCAGGGCTGAAGACATGGGAAGGGCTCCTACCCTCCGAGGCACCTTCGACGTAGTCACCGCTCGGTCGTTTGGATCTCCGGCGGTCACTGCTGAGTGCGCAGCACCATTTCTCAGGTTGGGTGGGCTGCTTGTGGTGTCAGAGCCCCCGGATACCGATCCGACAGCGAGATGGCCGGTTGAGGGGCTTGCGGTGCTTGGCCTGGTCCCATCGTCGAGCTATCGCCATGAGGGAAGATTCGGCTTCCAGGTGATGCAGAAGCAAGTAGAGACTCCGGACAGGTTCCCACGACGGACCGGTATCCCGGCAAAGAGACAACTGTTCTGAGTGATGGCATCGGGGTGCTCAGCTCCGGCATCCGCCATTGCGAGAGTTGATCCGGATCCGATGGGGGAGCATGGCTCAGTGTTCCACGTGAAACATCTGCTCGTTACTCCCCCACCTGCATCTCCGGATGTCACGGGCCGATGAAAGCGCTGTGGCGGCCACTGGTGTGATCTCGAAATACTCCCCGGAATCAGTCGGATATTTCCGTCAAGGGCCGGGAAGGGACGGACGTGTTCGCGTCGAGTTTCGTTACGATCTTGAATCCTCCAGTCAGGGCTCGTTTGGCGTTTGGCAACTGCTCCGTGTATCTCTAATCGGACAGGTCTCTGCGCCAGCACAGTCGG
>JADGOI010000171.1 GCA_017883075.1 Acidimicrobiales bacterium | reverse complement strand
TGCATTCGCTTCAGGCCGATGTCCAATGCCACGCGAACCCCCCAGGTTGTCGCACGGGCCGGCCGGTGATGACGGGCCCTCTTCTCAGGTTATGGGGTCGATGAGCTGTGTCCCAAATCTCCGGAGCGACCAATGGTCACGTCCTGGTCAGTCGGGCTTCCGGCCCGGATGGGCCTGGGACGATGCGGGCCTCGGCTGACTCTCGTCGGGTGTGGTCCCCGGGCGAGACGAAGCCCGGGGGCGAGACGAAGCCCGCCCCTTCGGGGGGAGGGACGAGGACACGGTGGAGGCGGCAGAGGGTGTCCGCTGTCAGAGGACGGTGTCGAGAGCCGACCACTCCATCCCGTGGGCCGTGGCTACCAGCTCGCACACGATGTTCCCTCCGACCACGTTGACTCCTTCCGCCAAGGCCGGATCGGCCCGCACTGCATCCTTCCATCCGAGGTCAGCGATAGAGAGCACGTAGGGCAGGGTGGCATTGACCAGCGCGTGGGTCGACGAGTGGGGTACGGCCCCGGGCATATTGGATACGCAATAGAAGAGGGACCCGTTGACTTCGAAGGTCGGATCGGAATGGGTGGTCGGTCGTGTCGATTCGAAGCACCCCCCTGGTCCACCGAGAGATCGACCAGCACCGACCCGGGACGCATCCGCGCCACCAGATCGTCGGACACCAGCTTCGGCGCCTTGGCTCCGACTATCAGGACGGCTCCGATCACGATGTCGGCATCCACGCAGGTCTCGTCAATGGCATGGGCGCTCGACGCCACTGTCTCCAGTGCGCCCCTGAAGTGGTGATCGACCTGGCGGAGGCGCTCGAGGTTTCGGTCGAGGACGTAGACGTCGGAGTGCATCCCTACGGCGATGGTTGCCGCCGCCATCCCGGCCACGCCGGCCCCGAGGATCACCACCTTCGCCGACCGCACGCCGGGGATGCCACAGACCAGTACCCCTCGACCGCCGGCTGGACTCATCAGGTGATGGGCCCCCATGAGCGGTGCCATCCGACCGGCCACCTCGCTCATGGGGGTGAGCAGCGGAAGAGATCCGTCGGGAAGGCGCACTGTCTCGTAGGCGATGGCGGTCGTTCCACTGGCCATCAGCGCTTCGGTGCAAGCCCTCGATGCGGCGAGGTGGAGGTAGGTGAAGAGCACCTGGTCCCGTTTCAGACGGAGAAGCGGATACTCGTCGGCGACCGGTTCTTTCACCTTCAACACCATGTCGGCGCGCGACCAGACGTCAATGGCATCGGTCAGCACCGAGGCGCCAGTGGCCACGAACTCGTCGTCCCGGATGGATGAGCCGATGCCGGCCCCGGATTGCATCAGAACCGTGTGACCGACGGAGGTGAGCTCCCTGACCCCGGCCGGTGTGATCGCCACTCTGGACTCACCGTTCTTCCCCTCTGCGGGTACTCCGACGATCATGGTGGCGCCTCCGGGTTCATTGTGGCATTCGTCGAGGTGGAGCGCCGGCAAGGGGAGGGGACCATCTTTCCGTGAACAGATCACATGCCCCATCCGTATTCTTCAGTACGAACCCGGAAAGGGGTGCCATCGATGGCTTCCAACTCAACTCACCCGCGTCGAAGGATGTCGGGCGCTCATAAGCTCATCGCCATTGCCACATTCGGGGCGCTGGCCGCCGCGGCCGGCTGTAGCTCGGGTACGTCGAGCGCGCCTGCTTCGACTGCCGCCTCGGGTGGCTCGGGTGGCACCCCGACGGTCACGGTGGCGTCGAAGGGCACCGTCGGAGCTGTGCTGTCCAATGGGCAGGGCATGACGCTGTATCGATATACCCCGGATACGCCCGGGGTTTCCGCCTGTACCGGCGGTTGCGCCACCACCTGGCCTCCGCTCACCCTTCCGGCAGGGGTCACCAACCCGGTGGCCGGCCCGGGCGTGACGGGTCTGGGCACCATCAAACGGGCCGACGGTTCGCTTCAGGTCACGTACACGGGAATGCCCCTCTATCTGTACGTCGGTGACAGCAGTCGGACGGACGCCACCGGCCAGGGTCTCGGCGGCCTGTGGTTCGTGCTGAAGGCCCCGACGGCGGCCCCGACCACGACCTCCGCACCACAAGGATCCGGCAATGCCTATTAGCTCGGACCTGGCGAGGAATCGGCCGCACGATGGAGCGGCAGGAGCCGCAATGGGGCAGAATCGGTGAGTGAGAGGTGAGCGAGGCGTGTGTCATCCAGGATCTCCGCCATCCGTTCACTGAACGCTCCACGGTGAGTCGGGATACCGTCCATGGCGAGGAGCCCCGCCGGCCGGGGCCGACAGACATGACCACTGATGAGTTTGGGCTGCGAGCTGCATTCCTCGCCCACAGCGGCGAGTTGGTGGGTTTCGCCCGGCGGGCCTTGGGTGACGCACAGCTGGCAGAAGAGGCCGCGCAAGAGACGTTCGTGCGGGCATGGCAACACCGGGAACGGTTCGATCCCTCGCTTGGTTCCATGCGCACCTGGCTGTTCGCCATCGAACGACGCCTTGTCATCGACCTGGCTAGGTCCAGGGCCATCAGGAGAACCGAGCCACTGCCTCCCGACACGGCAGAGGTCGAGGATGGCATCGCCCGCGCCATGCAGGCGTGGCAGGTCGAAGAGGCGATCCGCCGCCTACGTGACGAACACCGCCACGTCCTGGTGGAGATCTATTACCTGGGACGCCCCAGCCGGAGCGTGGCTGACGAGCTCGGCATCCCCGACGGCACCGTCCGCAGCCGTCTGTTCTATGCGCTCAAGGCGCTCAAGCTTGTGCTCGAAGAGATGGGGTGGGAGGAGTGAGCGGAGCCGAATGTGACAGCTGGAGGGGCATGCAGGCGATGCATGCCATCGGTCGGCTCGATGCGCACGAAGAAGACGAACTTGTCGCACATCTGGCCGCTTGTTCATCGTGCCGGGCCGAGGCAGAGGCTCTGGCCGGCATGGAGTCGGCCCTGAAGCTGGCCGACATCGATCATTTGGACAGCGCGGCGGAGCCGGCGATCCCGATGGAGTCGGCCCGCTGGGAGCACCTCCGGCTCCAACGGCGACGACGAGTGGTCAGGATGACCAGAACTTGGGCGGCGGCGGGCATTGCCGCTGCCGCGGTGGTGGCGATCGCCCTGGGCGCGGCGGTGCTTCACCACCCGGCCTCACCAAACCGGACCGTGGCCCTCACCGGAACCTCCGGAGTGCATGCCTCGGTAGTGCTCACTCCCAAGGCGTGGGGAACCCAGGCCACCTTCGATGAGGCTGGCCAGCGGTCCGGGCAGGTGCTCACCGTGTCGATGGAAACGACGTCGGGCACCTGGTGGGTTGCCGGTAGCTATCGAACCCCCGACTCCAATGGCCGGCTCCAGGTGACCCTGTCGTGCGCGGTGCCTGCAACCCAGATCACCCGCGTATGGGTGAGTGACGCCGCGGGCCATTCGGTGCTGCACGGCTATGTCCAGTAAGTAGGCCTAGAGGAGAGCAAACGTCTGGGTGATGCGGTGGGAGCCGATCACGCCACTCGGACCGGGTGACCGCCGACCGACACCACGTCGCCTCGGTGCAACTGGTACCCCCGACGGAGTTCCACCTCGCCATTGACCTGCACGCTGCCGGTGGCGATGACCTGCCTGGCGTCCGACCCGCTGTCCACCAGATTGGCCAGTTTGAGAAACTGGCCCAGTCTGATCATGTCGTCGGTGATGGCTACGTCGTGCATCTGTCCATTCTCCGCCCATCGACAACGTGAGGCAACGGAGAGGCCGCCACCGGACGTCTCGCACGGTTTGAGCCGGATCTACTTACCGATGATGCCGGCGAGTACCGCCGCCCCGCTGATCGCAGGATCCGCGGTGGCGGTCAGGAGAGTGACGGTCTGATCTCTCGCCAGAGCTTTCAGGTGTTCGAGAGCTTCGGCTCGTTGCGGCTCCTCGAGCTCGGCTCGATACCGTCGTTTGAACTCGTCGAATCGCTCGGGCACGTGGCTGTACCACTTCCGCAGCTCGGTTGATGGCGCTATCTCTTTGCGCCACTCGTCCAACCCGGCTCTCTCCTTCGACACACCCCGGGGCCAGAGGCGATCGACCAAGATGCGCGCACCATCGTGAGGACCGGCCTCTTCGTACACCCGACGTAGGCGGACGTCGGGTTCTTTGGGCACCGTTACGAGCCTAGGGTCGTCGGGGGAGATCACCCTGGACCCGCGCCCGGACTCCCGGTCCGGAGGTGGTTCAGAGGTTGGGTTCGGCCTGAGCTTTGCCGGCTCGACGGCTTCCGAGGCGTTCGACGACGCGGCCTACGCGCTCAGTCGTGCTTTGCAGCGGACCCAGGGTATTGGACAGGGTGCCGATCGTGACTTCGAGACTCTTGATGCTGTTGTCGAGCGAGACCAGAGTTGGCGCCAAAGTCGGCAGGTGGCTTATCGGCTCGATGACCTTGACCAGTTCGTCGAGCGTTGTGCCCAGTCCGGCCAGCCGTTCGAGGGCCGGTGCCACGGTCGCCAGGGGTTCCAACGTGACGGCCAGCTCGGCCAGGGCATCGAGGGTCGCGCCGAGGTCGGCCAGCTGCTCGAGGGCGGGCACGATGGCGGCGATCTGGGCCAGGGTGTGGTCGAAACCGGCGATCCGCTCGATGGCCGGTGCCGCCTCCCCGAGGCGCTTGAGTGCGGGGATCACCGCGGGAAG
>JADGOI010000170.1 GCA_017883075.1 Acidimicrobiales bacterium | reverse complement strand
CCTCCGGGTGCGGTTGGTTGTGACTCGCGTTTCCGTTGCGGTCGAGCGCAGGCGCTCCTTGAGGAACGTAACAAGCGAAGGTAAACGGACTGCTACGTGGCCGTGAACGAATACGGATTACATGACTCACATCGGGAATTGTGGGGACTTGGTTCTTCACGGAGGGCTTGAGCCGAGCCCGCGCGGTAGGGCATGTGCGACCAATGGCCCTGGTGAAGGCCGGCTCCAGAGGTAATGCTGTCCCCATGGTCGTGGTGGCGGGTGCTCCGTTCGAGGAGTTGGACTTGGCCGACGCCGCCGGTCTCTCGTCCGACGAGGTGCTCTCGCGCCTTGGAAGTGGGCCTGGCGGTCTCTCGTCCGACGATGTGGCGGATCGGTTACGACGGTTTGGCCCGAATGCCCTTGGCACCCACAGGGTGCGCGCCACCGCCGTCCTCTTCCGCCAGATCCGGAACCCGATCCTGGTCCTCCTGCTCGGCGCGGCGCTGGTCTCGGGTCTGACCGGTGGCGGCACCAATGCGGTGATCATCGCGGTGATCGTTGCTCTCAGCGTCGGTCTGGGCTTCTTCAACGAGTACCGGGCGGAGGTGGCGATGGAGTCCCTCCGCGGCAAGATCCGGCACGAGGCCGAGGTCCTGAGGGACGGACGGACATGCCGGGTCCCGGTGGCGAACCTCGTCCCCGGAGACGTGGTGTCGCTCCGCATCGGCGCCCTCGTACCGGCCGATCTCCGTTTGCTGAAGGTCGACGAGCTCGAGTGCGACGAAGGCGTCCTGACCGGCGAGTCGATGCCGGTGGCCAAGTCGGTGGCGCCCGTCGCCGGGCGCCAGGCGCTGGACCAGCCGGGATGCGCCTTCATGGGGACGGTCGTCCACCAGGGGTCGGCCCTCGGTGTGGTGGTGTGGACCGGAGCCCGGACCGCCTTTGGTCAGATCGCTTCGGGCCTGGCCGAGAAGCAGGGCCAGACCGCCTTCGAGGGGGGCCTGTCCCGTTTCTCGCGCCTCTTGTTCGGGGTGGCGGCCGTGCTCACGGCGTTCATCTTCATCGTCAACGTGGCGCTGTCACGACCCCTCATCGAGGCACTGCTCTTTTCGCTGGCCATCGCCGTGGGCATCGCGCCCGAGATGATGCCTGCCATCGTGACGGTCAGCCTCTCCGCCGGCTCGAAGGCCCTCGTGGCGAAGAGAGTGCTGGTGAAGCGGCTGGTCGCCATCGAGGACCTGGGCAACATCGAGATCCTCTTCACCGATAAGACCGGCACCCTCACCGAAGGGGTGATCACTTTCGAGCGGGGACTCGACGCCGATGGGCGGGAGAGCGATCGCCCGCTGCTGCTCGGGTTGGTGTGTAACGAAGCGACGGTCACTGACGAGGGGCCGGTCGGGGGGAACGCGTTGGACCAGGCCCTGTGGTCGGCGCCCGGAGCGGCGGCGGGAGAGGAGATCGCCGCCACGGCTGCCGGCTACGAGAGGCAGGGTGTCCTTCCCTTCGACCACGAGCGCCAGCTGGTCTCGGTGCTGGTCATGGACCCCGCCGGCAATCCGATCTTGATCACCAAGGGCGCACCCGAGGTGGTGCTGGACCGGTGTGCGAACGTGCCCGACGGCGCTCGGCCGGCGCTGGAGGCACTGTTCTCCGAAGGGGCCCGGGTGGTGGCCGTGGCCGCCCGCTCGGCCGAGGGCGTGGAGGTGCTCACCGCCGACATCGAGCAGGGGTTGGCACTGGTCGGGTTCCTGACCTTCGCCGATCGCCCGAAGGCCGACGCCGGTTCCTCCATCGCCAAGCTCGAACGGCTGGGGGTCGAGGTGAAGATCATCACCGGGGACAACGGCCTGGTGGCTGCCAAGGTTTGCTCGGACATCGGGGTCGAGTGCGCGGGGGTGCTCAGCGGTGCCGAGGTCGAGGCGCTCGACGACGACCGGCTCGAAGCGGCGATCGTGACCACGACGGTGTTCGCCCGGATCGGCCCCGATCAGAAATCGCGGATCATCAAGGTGGCCCGCCGCACCGGAAAGGACGTGGCGTTCCTCGGCGACGGGGTGAACGACGCAGTGGCGCTGCATCACGCTGATGTCGGGATCTCGGTGGACTCGGGAACCGACGTGGCGAAGGACGCCGCCGACGTGGTGCTTCTCGACAAGGATCTCGGGGTGCTGGCCGAAGGGGTGATGGAGGGCCGCCGCATCTTCGCCAACACCATGAAGTACGTCCTGATGTCCACGTCCTCGAACTTCGGCAACATGTTCAGTGCGGCCGGGGCTTCGGTGTTCCTGTCGTTCCTTCCGATGCTGCCGACGCAGATCCTCCTCAACAATCTGCTCTACAACGCCGGCCAGTTGGTGATCCCGACCGACCGGGTGGACCCCGAGGCGCTGGCCCGGCCGGCGGCGTGGGACATGAAGTTCATCCGGCATTTCATGTCCGTGTTCGGTCCGGTGAGCTCGATCTTCGATTTCCTCACCTTCTGGGTGATGCTCTCCCTTCTCCACGCCGGCCACACCGAGTTCAGGACCGGTTGGTTCGTCGAATCGATCGCCACCCAGACACTGGTCATCTACGTGATCCGGACCCGGCGGGTGCCGTTCTTCAAGAGCCGGCCCAGCCTGCCCATGCTGTTTGTACCGACCGGAGCGGCTCTGGTCGGTGCCATCCTGCCGTACACGGGGCTGGCCAACCTGCTGGGCTTCACGCCGCTGCCGACGACCTTCTTCCTTCTGCTTTTCGGGATGGTCGTCGTCTACCTGCTGCTGGTCGAGCTGGCGAAGACCCGGTTCTACCGCCCCCCCCATGCCCGGACTCCCCGCATTGCCTCTACCCACGCCGAACGACTGGAGCGGCGCATCCGCCGCCGGGCATCCCGCTTCATGCACATTCCGGCGCGAGAGGAGGAATCCCGGGGAGGGTCCAAGGCTCAGGCACCGCGATAGTGCATACTGCTGACCATCCGAGCCAACCGGCGCCACGGAGAGCAAAGCGCGGGGTCATCACGGGCTCAAGGCTGGAGCCGCTCGACCTTCCATCCGGCTGGGTCCGGCGTGTAGCGGAGTCGGTCGTGGAGGCGGTCCTCCCGGTTCTGCCAGAATTCGAAGACCTGAGGCTGTACCCGCAATCCCCCCCACCACGGCGGGCGGGTCACCTGGTGCCCGACGAATTGGGACTCGATACGCTGCATTTGGAGATCCAACGCCTCTCGGCTGTCGATGATCTGGCTCTGATGTGATGCGTGGGCCCCGACCCGGCCACCCGCCGGCCGGGTCAGAAAATATGCGTCGGATTCCTTGTCGGAGATGCGATTGACCGGACCTTCGATCCGAACCTGGCGCCCCAATGGCTCCCAGTAGAAAAGGAGGGACGCGTGTGGATTCTCGGTGAGCTCGTGGCCCTTGCGGCTATCGAAGTTGGTGTGGAAGACGAAACCGCCCTCATCCCATGCCTTCATCAGCACCATGCGCACTGATGGACGGGCCTGGAGGTCGGCCGACGCCACCGCCATGGCTTCGGGGCTCGGCACGACGGCCGCGGCCTCCCTGAACCATCTGCCGAACTGGACGAAAGGATCAGAGTCAGCGTCTTCTTCGAGGAGTGCCTTCCACTGCGGGGTCATACCCTGACGTTAGTGACGTTCTGGCTGAGGACTCGGGGCCGGCCGGTTCGTGCTCCCGATGCGTGATGCCCAGGGTTGTCTCGAGTATTTGCTGACAGACTGACGTGTCCGGTTTCTCGCAGTCTCTGGCTTCGGCAATACTTGGATGATGCCGACCCTTGACCACTGGTACGAATCTGCCGCCGCCATCACTTCGGCGCTCAACCTCACGACGCCTCCGATTGCCATCACCTTCTCGGATTCGCCCCCAGCCGGAGTCGAGTCTTACGGCGCCCCGATGCCGGAAGCGACTCCGGATGGCCGCACCGGCAGTGTGCCGGCGGGATGCGTGTTTTGGACCAAGGCCGTCGACCGGACCTTCACCACGGTGGCTGCTGACCACGGGAACTGCAGTGTGGGGAGTCTCACCCACGGATTTGCCACCCTCGATGAAGTGGCCGGTCGCTCAGACGTGGCCACACTGCTCGAGTCCGGTTGGGTGACCATGGACATGGTTCCTGGCATCCCGGTGGTCACCGAACGTCCGGAATCCGTGATCTATGGCCCGCTTGCCGATACTCCGGTCGATCCCGACGTGGTCATGATCCGGGTCAATGGCAAGCAACTGATGGTGCTCTCCGATGCTCTTCCGGACCTTCGCATCGACGGCAAACCCCAGTGCCATATCGTGGCCGTGGCCAAGGAGCAAGGCGAGGTAGCAGTCAGCGTGGGTTGCATGCTGAGCCGCACTCGCACCAACATGCCCCGGACGGAGATGACGTGTGCCATCCCCGCCAACCAGCTCCAGGATGTAATCGAACGGGTCGAGGCCACCGCGGCGATCGACGACATGGTGGCCGCCTACGCGGCAGCGGACGCCCGGCGTTTCCTGCCGGTCTGAGAGTTACTTCTTGGCGGCCTCGTAGTACGGGTTGGTACCCGAGGCGTGGTCGGTCACATCGATCACCCGGGTGATCTCGGGTACCGAGTCTCGCAAGGCCACTTCGATTCCCTGGCTGAGGGTCACCGCCGCCATCCCACATCCCGCGCAACCTCCACTCAAGCGGAGATAGGCAGCATCAACCTCGACCGCCACCAGGTCGGCGCGCCCACCGTGCGCGGCAATGGAGGGGTTGATCTGTGCCTCCA
>JADGOI010000169.1 GCA_017883075.1 Acidimicrobiales bacterium | reverse complement strand
CCTCGGTGCGTTCTGCGGCAACCCCTTCGGCATAGCGCCGTCGCCGGGCGAGGATCTCCGAAGACACCCCGAACAACAGGGCAATGACCGATCCCGCGGCCAGGACAATCCATGGCGCCAGGCGCGACGTTCTCCCAACCAGGGGTGTCTTGGCACTCGTGACCACGAGCCATTTCGAGCTGCCGACCGTGATCAACGCGTGCGCCACCGGGCTCGGCAGGGACCGAGAGCCCAGACTCCCCGCGGCCAGCTGTGCCGGGTCGGCCGTCTCCGACGTGTACAAACTGACATAGAGCTGTGAGAAGGGAGCGGCTTGGCTCTTGCTGGGCACGCTCGGAGTTATCCGCGTTAGTCCGATGACCACGGTGCCTTGCGGACCGGAAGCGATACTTACCAAGAGTCCGAGAAACGTCTTGTCCCCGATGTGGAGAACCTTCGTCCCTGAAAGATTCGGCCCGGCGCTTGCCACCGCCGTGGCAAGCGATGCGGGAAGAGCCTGGCCGACCACAAGGTCCGGCCCGGCAGCCAGGGCTACTGTGAACCGGCCCGCGACCGAATCGGCGATGGCTATGGAAGAGCCCGGGATAGCGGATATCGACCCGGTCTGTGACTGGAACAGGCTCGGCGAGTCTTGTGTCGCCGCCATCAATTCGCCGAGCGTGCTGAGTGGCTCCCCGAGGGTGGCGACCCCTTCCTCGAGGACCAAGGCGAGCTGGCTGGTGTCACTCTGAAGAAGTGATTGCTCTTGGGCGGCCACACCGCGCCTCACGATCCCAAAGCTCACGACTACCAGCACTACGACGACGATGGTCACCACCACGGACAGAGGCCTCACGAAACTCCTGCTTCCCCTCATCGCACCTCCCTGCCTGTCATCTGCGACAAACTTACTGCGTAAATGCCGCCGTTGATTGAAGGACATGCATCGGACATTGCTCCGTCGCCGGGGCCCACCCGCCCGGATTCCTTGCTCAGTGGACACTCGTCGAGTAGTCCATCATCGTGGAGCGGCCTGGACATCGGGCACAGGGCAATGGTCACTGCGTGGCTGTCCGCTACGTGCACAACCGGATCGGCGTTTCAGGGGATGAGACCGCCGACCACCGCGAACCAGGGCCCGGACCACGCTGCGGCCGGTCAGCCCGTTTGTGTCGGTCAATAAGATCACCTCGGGTGCTCCCCGTTGCTCGTACATCCACTTCACTCGGGGCCGTCATCCGGCGGTGCGTGAGTTGCTGCTGAACTCGGTGCTTGTCGGGCGAGCAGGGCACCCCAGCCTCCCTTGTCGCCAGGAGTGATCGGCTCGGGCGGATCGGCGACCAGTACATGGGCCTCGCCGGTTCGGATGGCAAAAGCGATGGCCGTGGCTGGCAGCTCGGGTGGGTCAGGTTGGATGGCATGGCCCCCGCTGACCAGGTGGCCGGCCCGGAGCCGCTGGTGGAACTCGGTGGCTGTGACCGACGGGTACACGACGGACACGGCCACACCCGCATCGGCCAGTTCGAGCTGCCCGACCTGGGAGACCATGTTGAGGGCCGCTTTGGTGGCGGCGTAGCCACCGAGCCCGGGGAAGACCCGCAGCGATGTGGCCGAGCTCACGTTGACGATCGCTCCATGCTCTCGTGCTCGCATGACCGGAAGGACCGCCTGCATCCCCACCAGCGGCGCGACCACATTGAGTTCGAACACGGCACGCAGGTCGGTCGGGTCCAGCTCCTCGAGGGGTACGTGGAGCCCTTGTCCGGCGTTGTTCACCAGGACGTCGACCGTCCCGTAGGTGTCGACGGTCCGGGCGACCAGTCGCTCGACCTGCGCAGCGATGGTGACGTCGGTGCTGACGACGAGCGAGCCCGGCAGCTCTACGGCGAGGTCCTCGAGACGCTCCATCCGCCGGGCCGCGAGTACGACGTGTGCGCCCAGCCCGCTCAGCAGACGCGCTGTGGCTGTGCCGATCCCGGAGGATGCCCCGGTGACGATGCACACTGCCCCGTCAATCTCCATCGTGGCTACTCAGTCCCGACCATCGAGTCATGTGCGGTGAGCACCGCTCTGCCCCGTGTCGACCGGCCAAGCACCGGGCACGTGCACACCGGTGCCCCGGGAGAGTACGCCGGGGATTGCCGGCTCGGTGATACGGCCATGCATGCGCGCCTCCTTTGGGATACGAGTGCCTATTCGGTCCGGGAGAGTCCCCATATGGCGAGTATGAAGAAGACCAGCGCGAAGACGACCACCAAGGCCAACTCGAGCGTGATCGGCAGGGTATAGCCGAACATGGTGATCCCGGTCGGAAAGCGCGCCCGGGCTGCCGGTGACATGTTCTGGGCAGCAAAGACCACCCGGCGGAGTGGGTCGACGGCGTAGGTGAGCGGATTGATCCGGGTGATCACCGCCAGCCAGGCCGGGAGGCCGTTCAGCGGGAACAGCGCTCCGGACAGGAACAACATCGGCATGAGCAGCATCTGCATGACGACCTGGAACGCCTCCATCCTCTGGATCCGGCTGGCCACGAAAACCCCGAAGGCGGTCATCGCCACTGCCATCAGGAGCTCCAGGCCGATGACCTCGACGACGAGCAGGGGGGTGAGGTGAACGCCCACCAGCGGGGCCAGCACCAGCATGATCGTCCCCTGGACGGCGGCGACGCTCGCTCCGCCGGCCGTCTTGCCCAGAACGAGGGCCGTTCGGCTGACCGGAGCGACCAGCATCTCGCGCAGGAAGCCGAACTCACGGTCCCAGACGATCGAGATGGCCGAGAAGATGGCGGTCATGACCACGCTCATGGCCACCACTCCGGGGAATACGAACTGGCGGAAGTTGAAGCCCCCGGTCGTCCCCACCAGCCCGCTCATGCCATAGCCGAGGACGAAGAGGAACAGGACGGGTTGCATCAGCCCGCTCACGATCCGTGTGCGATTCCGCGTATAGCGGATCAGCTCGCGCTCCCACACCATGCCGGCCACGCGGATCTCGTCGGAAAGCAGGGTGTCGGGGGTGTCTACCCCGGTGGTGGGCGGCGCGCTGGACAAGGTCGTCATCGATTCTCCTCAGCTTCTCCGGGCACCGTGGGCCCGGACCATCATGGGGATCGCCTCGCCGTGCTGCTCGCGGATCTCTCGGCCGGTGAAGTGGAGGAACACGTCGTCGAGGGTGGGACGGTGGGCACGGACGGTCCGAACCGGCACTCCCACCGCGGCCACGATGGGGCCCACCGCGGCTTCCTCGTCGGCTACGAACACGGTGAGGCCGCCTTCGGTGCGCTCGGCCGTGTAGCCGGCCCGCTGTAGCGAGTCCAGCGCTGTCGTGTCGTCGGTCGTTTCGAGTGCCACGGTGTCCTTGCCCACGGACGCCTTGAGGGCACTGGGCGAGTCGAGGGCGATGATCGAACCGTGGTCGATGATGGCGATCCGATCGGCGAACTCGGCTTCGTCCATGTAGTGCGTGGTGAGGAAGATGGTCACGCCCTCCTCGTCCCGCAGGCGCAAGACGTCCTCCCACATGAGGGCCCGGGTCTGCGGATCGAGACCGATGGTCGGCTCGTCGAGGAACAGGACCTTGGGGGTGTGGAGCATGCCGCGGGCGATCTCGAGCCGGCGGGCCATGCCCCCCGAATAGGTCGACACGAGATCCTTGCGTCGGTCCGAGAGCGCTACCAGGTCCATCACCCTGGTAATGCGCGGGCCGACCTGGTCGTGGGGGACGCCATACAGCACGGCATGGAACCGCAGGTTCTCCTCAGCGGTGAGCTGGTCGTCGAGGGTCTGTTCCTGGAAGACGAGCCCGATGTGCCGACGGACGGCCTTGGCCCTCGAGACCACGTCGAAGCCTGCGACCATGGCCCCGCCCGACGTCGGGTGCGCCAGGGTGCAGAGCATCTTGATGGTGGTCGACTTCCCCGCGCCGTTGGGACCCAGGAAGGCGAAGACCTCGCCTTGGGCCACCGAGAAGTCGATGCCGTCGACAGCGGCGAGGTCACCGTAGTGCTTGGTGAGTTTGCGGACATCGACGGCCAGCGGACCGGTGTCCTGCCTCCGGAGTTCAGGGCCCTCGAGTGTGAGGTCGGTCACCCGTCGTCACCACTCGAGCAGCGCGGTGGTTCCACACCTCGACGCATGTGCCTCCCGGCTCCCCATCTCATATCTGTTGATCTTGGCGTGATCAGCCGTGAGCCAGTAGGGCCGATAGTCCCCACACCGCCGACCATCCCTCCGTGCGGGTCCAGATGACCGTGGAGTGGCGGCGTGACCGGGCCTCGGTTCTCAGTTGCCGGCGGAAGCCGGTTCGACAGCGCAGGATCCGACCTTCGCTGAGCCTCAGCGGTGCGGACACGTCGCTGGGCTGCTGGTGGAACACGGCAGAGGGTGTGCAGGACGATGCGGCGGTAGAGCCAGAAGGAGAACACGGCCAGAGGGAGCTCCCCGCCGAGCGTTCGGCCTGGTCAGAGGCCTGGTCAGAGGCCTGATCAAAACCCTGATCAGAGACCAGATCAGGGTTTTGGTGCCCTTCACCTCCCGGGACGCGCCAGAAGTGAGCTGGCAGGCGCCTCCGTTTCCGCACCGAAGACGACCGTCGGGTTGCGGTTTGATCGGCGACCGGCCCTCCCGTGCGAATTGTGCGAGAAAGGCCTGAAGTCTGTCGCACTTGTGTCCTTTGACCCTATTCCCGCCATTGGGCTCTGGACCATCGTGGAGCTATGGATCCAGTTGAACGGGCTGCCGGCATGGCACCTGTTGTCCAGATCAGCGG
>JADGOI010000064.1 GCA_017883075.1 Acidimicrobiales bacterium | reverse complement strand
CGCCTGGTCTGATCGGAGGCAATGGGGCCCTTGCCGTCGATGGGTTCACCCAGCGCGTTGACCACCCGTCCGAGGAGGGCATCGCCGACCCGTACCGAAAGGATCCGACCGGTGGCCTTGACCAGCTGCTCTTCTTCGAGGCCGGTGTCCTCACCCAGGATCACCGCGCCGATGGTCTCTTCGTCCAGGTTCAGGGCGAGACCCTCGGTGCCGTCGGCGAATTCGAGGATCTCGTTCACCGCGGCTCCGGGAAGACCGGTGATCCGGGCAATCCCGTCACCGACCTCGACAACCCGACCGACCTGCTCGGTATCGACCTCAGGGGTGTAGTTCTCGACGTGCCGCCGCAGTGCAGCGGTGATCTCGTCGGCGTTGATGGTCAACTCAGCCATCGGCTGTTTCCCTTCCTTGTGGAACTTCGTAGGCCGCCTCGAATCCGAGGAGGTGCTCCTGTAATTGGTCCAAGCGATGACGGGCGCTGCTGTCGACCAGAAGGTCGCCGACCTGCACCACCACCCCACCCAGCAGTGTTGAATCGATGGTCACCTGCAATTCGACAGGCGAACCGGTCAATCGGGCCAGCGCCTCCCCCAGTCCGCGGCGCTGATCATCGCCCACCTCATTGGCCGACACCACCCGGGCCACCCGCCATCCTCGGGCCCGGGCCGCGGCCGCCACCAACGCGTCGAGAGTTCCGACGATGTCGCGGGCCCGCCCACCCCTGACGGCATAGGCGGCCAGGCGCGCGGTGGCACGGTTGACCTTGTCGGCGAGGAGGTCACCCACCACCTCCTGACGGAGGGCTACCGGTAGGTCGCGGTCGCCCAGGGCCACCCGCAGTGCCTGGTTCGACTCGACGGTGCGGGCGAAACGGAACAGCTGGTCCTCGACCTCCTCGATCTCCTCGGTCTCCGCCATTTCGAACACCGCGGCGGCATAGCCGGCCACCCGGTTGCGGGATGCCAGTCGACCCAGCAGCGGAGGATCCTCATCCACCCCTCCGTCGGCGGAGCGCGAGGCGGCCACCGTCATCTGGTGGGCCAGCCAGTGCAGGCCCGCCGTCACCTCCGAGGCGGAGATGACCGTCACCGCCCGGTTGACCAGGCGGCGTACGTCGGGACGCACCTTGCCGTCGAGGAGGTCGTCGAGGACGGCACGGCGCGCATTCACCGGCACCGATCCGTCATCGACGGCCAGTGTGAGCTCGTTGCTGCCGTCGACGAAGGAAGCAACAGCCGACAACTCGGCGGCCGCCTCGTCGAGAGCGGAATCAGCGGCAACGTCTTCACTGACGGCGGCCAGATAGCCCTGGAGAGCAGGGTTCACCGAGCGACCCCGGAGGAATCCGCGGTGGTGCCGGACTCGGCTTCGGCGGAGATGGCCGCCACGGCCTCGTTGATGAGGTCTTGATGATCGGCGGCCCGAATCTCCCGGCCGATCACGCGTTCGGCCGCGGCCAACACCACCTCGCCCACCCTGGCGGTCACCTCGTGGACCGCGGTCTGGCGGGCCGCGGCGATCTCGACGTCGGCCGATTGCACGATCCGGTCGTACTCCGCCTGGGCCCGGGTCTGTGCGCTGGAAGCGACCTGTTCTGCAGTGGAGCTGGCCTGGGCCACGATCTCGCGGGCATGACGGCGCGCCTCCTCCAACTCGCTCCGGCGCTCGGCATCAGCGTCTTCGGCGTCAGCCTTGGCCTTGTCGGCGGCTTCGAGCTCCCCACGAATCTGGTCCTGACGCTCGGTCAGGGCCTTGTTCAGGAAGGGCAGCACCTGCCAGCCGATGACCCCGAGCACGATCAGAAAGGCGATCAACTCGAAGACCAGCGTGAAGTTGGGAACCAGGAAGTTACTGGTGGCGATGGGCATGTCCGGTCAACCTTGCTTCAACGAGGGGCCGCTACCGCCTCCGTGCCGCGGGCCGTTGCTGGCGCCCGCGGCAGGGGCCGGAACACGGCCTGCCAATGTCACTGACCTACTTCTTGTACAGCGAGAAGACGAACAGCGCGGTGAAAGCCAAGTTGATGAAGTACATGGCTTCAACCAGGCCTACCGTCAAGAACATGATGGTGAACAGCCGGCTCTGGGCCTCGGGCTGACGGGCCACCCCGGCGATCGTCTGGCTACCGGCCAGGCCGTCACCGATGGCAGCGCCGACGGCGCCTCCACCCAGTGCAATGCCACCGCCGATCATGGCGCCGGCGAGCTTTACTGCCTCCGCCATCGTTGGGTCTGCCATTGGTGCTTCTCCTTTGGGTTGTGATCAGTACAGCGATCGGTGTGTGGAACGAACGTTGTGGTGCGGACCTGGCCGGCTAGTGGTCGTTACTCATGGCGGTGTCGAAATAGAGGATGGTCAACAGGGCGAAGATGAATGCCTGAATGACCCCGATGGCCAGGTCGAAGATCTTCCAGACCGGGTCGAACACGACGAAGAGCACGCCACCGACCGGTATGACCCCGAGTTTCCACTGGACGAGGAACGCCAGGAGGGCCAGCATCAGCCCTCCGGACAGCAAGTTGCCGAAGAGTCGAAGGGCCAGGGTGACCGGCTTGGCCAACTCCTCGACCAGGTTGATGAAGATGTTGAACGGGAAGAGGAAGATCGGGAACGGCTGGGCCACATAGTGCTTCACGTAGCCCACGATGCCCCGGGCCTTGATCGAGGAGACGTGGACCAGGACGATCACGAACAAGGCCAACGCCAGCGGCAGATTGATATCGGCGGCCGGCGGAAGCAGCACGTCGTAGGTAGCCCCGAGGCCGATGACGGTGAAGAAGTTGCAGATGAGAATGAACACGAACAGGGTGACGGCCAACGGCACGATGCGGGCGCCGCGTGGCCCGATGGAGGTCTCGACCTGGTTTTGGGTGGAGGTCACCACCATCTCCCAGGCGAGTTGGAACTTGCCCGGGACACCGGCCGTGGCCCGCTTGCGCACCATCAGCCCGAGGGCAATGGTGACAATGCCGGCGGCGATCGTCGCCCACAGCAGGTCGGCGTCGATCTTTTGACCCAGTACCCGTTGGGTGACGTGATCGCCGACCGAGATATCGGCAACCAACCCGTGTACACCCATCAGGCTTTGACCCAGGCTCATCGGTTCAGGCACCCCCGGGTCGGTCGTCGGATGGCTCGGCGCCGTCGAGGGCATCGATGTCGAGGCCATCGCCCTGTGGGCCGAACTTCATCATCGACCGGGCCACGTTGGCGAGGAGCACCAACTGGAAGACTGCCAATCCGACCAGCACGCCGAACCCAAGTTGGAAAGAGATGAGCAACAACCCCACGGTCACAACGGAGATGATCCCGAGCCGGGCCAGGGTATTGAGGGCCAGAGGACGGCGCTTGTTCTCGTCCTCACGCTTCCCCACCTTGATGACCGACGCACCGACCAGCCGGAAGTTGAGCGTGCCGAAGGCCAATCCGATACAGGCACCGACCCCGACCATCGGTTTGCCGAACGAGATGCACCCCACCAGGCCTGCGATCCCGAGGATGAGGGCGGCTGTCACCGTTCGGCGCGAGACAGCCGGAATGTCGGGCAATGAGAACCGTGCGAACACCTAGCTCGCCTGCCCTTCGCTGTCGATGACCCGGTATCGGGGCATCCCGCCTACAAGTTCTTCCGGACCAGCGACACCGTGACCGCCACCGCCGCCACCACTCCGAATCCCAGGCCGACGAACGTCCAGAGCGGAGTGCTGTGAGCCACCACGTCGATCGCCACTCCGATGCCCCCGGCCAGAATCAGGCACAGAGCGCTGGCTACGCCCATTGTCAGGAAGTCGATGATCCCGGGCGCAGAACGCACCATGGAATCCACCGCGGGCGCCGGTACAGCCGTCTGATCCGGCTCGGGAAGTGGGGAATTGTCCGCCATGATCGGGTCGTGTCGCGTCAGAAGGTGTGGAGAGGTAGTGGTTCAACAGAGTGTCCCGAGATCACCGAAACCGTCGTCCAACGCCACCGCCGAAGGCGGACATCGGATGGGTGGCCCCAACGGAGGCAAGAGGCCTGCAATTCACGGGCGACATCATCGCACTTCGCGACCGCCGTCAGCAAAACGCGGGCCCCGAAGCGCCCACCCCTAGTGACGGGTCACCTCCACGTCGACCGGAAGCAGAGGATGGGTCACATCAATTCCCTGGTCAGTAGCATTGCCCGCCACGTCGCCCGTCCCAGCCGGCTCGTCCCCGGCCTGGCCGTCGGCATCGGCATCTCGGCCACGCAGCCCCGGGTGGAAGGTGGCGAACAACAGCACACCGAGAGCCGCCACCCCGAATGGGATGGCCGAGTTGACGCTCGAGACATAGAGCGGAAACAGGACGAATCCCGACAGCACGGCCGTCCACGCCCACAGGATGAGCACGCTGCGCCGGTGCCCATGGCCCAGCCGGAGCAGTCGGTGATGGAGATGATTCTTGTCGGGCGTGGCGAACCCCGTCCGGTTGGCCGTCCGGCGCACAAGGGCGAAGGCCATGTCGAAGAGCGGCACCCCGAGGATGAAGAACGGGATGAACAGGGGCGCGAAGAAGAAATAGGTCTGACCACTGCGGACATCGCCGGCCGCACGTCCCCCAATGAGCATGGTGGACGCGGCCATGAGCAGGCCGAGGAGCAGTGCTCCGGCGTCACCCATGAAGATCTTGGCCGGGTAGAAATTGTGGGGAAGGAAGCCCAGGCAGATTCCGCAGGTCATCACCGCCACCAGCGGCCCGATGTTGTCTGCCGGAAGATTCCCGACGGCCTGAAGATGGAGCCCGTAGACGGCCAATGCCCCCGAGGCGATGGCCACCACCCCGGCGGCAAGTCCATCCAGGCCGTCGATCAGATTCACCGCGTTGGTGATGGCGATCACCCACAATGCGGTGAGCAACGGCGTGTAGTCCGGGCCCAGAACGACAAATCCGGCCAGCGGCACTTTGAACTGGAACCAGGTCACCCCCAAGAAGTACAGGATCATCGCAGCCAGGACCTGGCCCGCCATCTTGGACGGTGCCGACATGTCCCGGATGTCGTCGATCACCCCGACCACGAAGATGGCTGCGGCCCCCAGCACCAGACCCAGCGGCTCGGAGGAGCCCTGGAACAACGAATCCAACGCAGGGATCGACGCCGCCACCGCCACCGTCACCAACATGGCCAGGAACATGGCAACCCCTCCGGCTTGAGGGGTCACCCGCTGGTGGATCTTCCGTTCGTCCGGCTGGGCCACGTAGCCGACCCGTGTGGCGATGTGACGGGTGGGGAACGTGAGCACCCAGGCGGACACCGCCGCGACAATCAGCAGAATTCCGTACCAGTTGAGCGGCACACTCGGGCTCACGCGCCCGTCGACTCCCGTCCGGTCACGTCGTGACCAGGGTGGGATACGGCGGGAAGCCGCTGCACAACTCGCGCACCTCGGCGCGTATGGCACCCAGCTCGGCATCATCCTGGCGGGATCGCAGGGTGCGGCTGATCAGTTCGCCGACGAGCTGCATCTCTGCTTCTCCCATCCCCGTGGTGGTCAGCGCCGCCGATCCCAAGCGCAGACCCGACGTCACGAAGGGAGACCGGGGATCATCGGGAATGGTGTTCCGGTTACAGGTGAGGCCGGCCCGGTCGAGGGTCTCCTGGGCCTCTTTTCCGGTCAGTTCCTCGTCGAACGCCCGGAGATCGAGCAATACCTGGTGGTTCTCGGTGCCACCCGACACCATCCGGAACCCCTCTTTGGTCAACGACCGGCCGAGCGCAGCGGCGTTGGCCACCACGTTGGCGGCATAGGTGTGGAATTCCGGGCGGGCCGCCTCGGCGAACGCCACCGCCTTGGCCGCAATGACATGCTCGAGTGGGCCACCTTGCAGGCCGGGGAACACCGCGCTGTCGATGGCCTTGGCGAACTCGGCATTGCACACGATGGCCCCTCCCCGGGGGCCGCGGAGAGTCTTGTGGGTGGTGAAGGTGACCACGTCGGCCACACCCACCGGCGAAGGATGCACCTTGCCGGCGATCAGGCCGGCGGGATGGGCGGCATCGAACATGAACAATGCCCCGACCGAGTCGGCGATCTCCCGGAAGGGCATCGGGTCGATGATCCGTGAATAGGCGGTGGAGCCGGCCACGATGAGTTTCGGTCGCTCACGGCGGGCCACGTCCGCCACCTGGTCGAAGTCGATGACCTCACCTGGCTTGTCGGCGTCGCCGGTGGCCGGCGACACGCCATAGGACACGAATCGCCAGACCTTGGAGGTGATGCTGGCCGGGGATCCGTGGGTGAGATGACCACCATGGTCGAGGCGCATGGCCAAGATGGTGTCCCCGGGCTCGAGCAGGGCTTGGTAGACGGCCAGATTGGCATTGGCCCCGGCATGAGGCTGCACGTTGGCGTGGTCGGCACCGAAAAGTGACTTGGCCCGCTCTCGGGCCAGGTCCTCGACCTCATCGACGATCTGATTGCCTCCGTAGTACCGGCGACCGGGATAGCCCTCGGCGTACTTGTTGGTCAGGACCGAGCCGGAGGCGGCCAACACGGCCGGGGACGTGAAGTTCTCCGAGGCGATGAGCTGGAGGGTGGTCGATTGACGCTCGGCCTCCCGGGTGAGCAGGGAGGCAATCTCGGGATCGTCGGCCAACCAGGAATCGAACGGGGAAGCGGCAAAGGAAGGGCTCATGATGACGGTTGCTGCCTTTCGTGATCGTCTCCCGTGCCGGCCACCGTGGCCCCGGCGGGATCGGTCCGGGAGGTTTCGTACTGCGAGATCTCATCCAGTCGCTTCTGATGACGACCACCTTCATAGGCGGTGGTGAAGAACGTGTCGACGGCATCAGTGGCTTCGGCCAGTCCGCTGATCCTGGCACCCAAGCAGACCACATTGGCGTCATTGTGGCGTCGGGCCAAGCTGGCGGTGGTCACGTCATGCACCACGGCGGCCCGCACCCCAACCACCTTGTTGGCGGCAATACCGATGCCGATACCGGTCCCGCAGACACAAAGACCGCGGTCAGCCCGGCCGCCGGCCACCGCCCGGGCCACGGCAAGCCCGAAGACCGGATAGTCCACTGGGAAATCGGGCGAATCGGTACCAAGGTCGACGACCTCGTGGCCGCCGGCCGCCAGATGCCCGGCCAATGCCGATTTGAGGTCGAAGCCGGCGTGGTCCGAACCGACAGCAATACGCATATGACGAGTGTAGTGACGGGGAATCGGGCCGAGCGCCGTCGATGTACGCTGCCATTTCTGATGGTCATCGACCCCAGGACACCTGTCATCGTGGGCACCGGGCAGGTCACCAACCGGCCCGATCCCGAAGGGGTCGAGGTGGTGGCGCGCCCCGAGCCGGTGGAGCTGATGGTCCGAGCGGTGCTCTCGGCGGCCGAGGACTGTTCGGGAGCGGAGCCCGGCGGAACGGCCGGAGTTGGGCACGCGTTGCTCAAACGGGTGCAGTCCCTCCGAATTCTCAACCCCCTGAGCTGGGAGTACATCAACCCCGGCCAGCTGGTGGCTGAACAGACGGGCATGGCCCCACTCGAGTTCAGACTCAGCACCACCGGCGGCAACAACGCTCAGCACCTCGTCAATCGCACCGCCCTGGACATCGGACGAGGCGACCTCGATGTGGCGGTGGTCGCCGGGGCGGACTGCTTCTACTCGGTGATGGCCGCCCGCCGCGATCCCGACCGGCCGATGCTCCCCTGGACCGTGCAAGGCGCCGACACCGCCAAACCCACCATGTTCGGGAACAGCCAGCGGGCCACCACCGACGCCGAGGAGGAACAGGGACTCGATCTCCCCGTCAACGTCTACCCCCTGTTCGAGAATGCTCTCCGGGCCGCGATGGGCCGGCCGCTGGATGAGCACCGGGAGTGGATCGCCAGATTGTGGGCGCAGTGCTCCGAAGTGGCATCGTCCAATCCGTATGCATGGTTGCGCCAGCCCAGGACCGCAGAGCAGATACGCACACCCGGTGAGTCCAATCGGATGATCTCGTATCCCTATACCAAGTTGCTGATGGCCAACCTGAAGGTGGACCAGGGAGCCGCCCTCGTCATCTGCTCGGCCGAGGCCGCCGAGGCCGCCGGTGTTCCCCGCGACAGGTGGGTCTTCCCATTGGCAGGGGCAGACGCCGACGACCACTGGTTCCTCTCCCACCGGGCCGACTTCCACTCGTCTCCGGCGATCCGGCTGGCCGGGAAGTCAGCCATGTCATTGGCGGGCACCGATATCGGCACCATCGCCCATGTCGATCTCTACCCGTGCTTCCCGTCGGCGGTGGAGATTGCCGCCCATGAGCTCGGCCTGGCCATCAATGACCCGGGCCGCCCGCTCACGGTCACCGGAGGTCTCACCTTTGCCGGCGGGCCCGGCAACAACTACGGCACCCACGCCATCGCCACCATGGCCAGCACCCTGCGTGCCGATCCCGGATCGCTCGGCCTCGTCTCCGGGCTCGGTTGGTTCATGACCGAGCACAGCATCGGCATCTACGGCACCCAACCCGGGCCCGGGCCCACCCACGGTGAGGTCGATCTACCCGAGTCCACCGTTGTCGAAGAGGCCGGCGGTTTCCGATGGGCCAATCCGGCCGCCGCCGTCGGCCGGCTGCCTCAGTGCTCGTCCGACGCCGATGCCGTCGGAGAAATCACCGTCGAGGCCTATTCGGTCGCCTACGCCCGCGACGGTGCCCCGTCGCGGGCGGTGGTGGCATGTCGCACCGTCGACGGTCGGCGGGCCTGGGCCGCCACGACCGACCCTGACCAACTGGCGGTACTGGTCACCGAAGAGGGTTGTGGCCGGTTGGGCACCCTGCGGGACAACGGCGTGGTCGACCTCAGCTGACTGCCGGCCTCGCCTGTCGGTACCGCCTCTTGAAGAGGGTGTACGCGACGGGGCCCGACGCCAGCGGGATCCAGTATGACGCCAGACGGTAGGTCAGCGTGGCCAGTACGGCTTCGCCGGTACTCAGCCCGGCCAGGACCAACAAGCCACTCAGGCTGGCCTCGACGATACCGAGCCCTCCGGGGGTAATGGGAATGAGACCGATGACACCGGCCACCGCATAGGCCAGGAGCACCAGGGTCGGCGAAGATTCGTTCCCCACCGCCAGGACCGCCGCCAACAAACAGAAGAAGTCGAACCCCAGACGCCCGGCCGACAACAGGGTTGCCTGCCACCATTGCTTGCCCAGTACGGCAACGACCAGATCGCGTTGTTCGAGGAGTCGGTGACTGAGCCCCGAAATGGGTGTCCTCTGGCTCCGGATTCGATTTCGCACCTTCTGCGCCGCCCTCCCCACCAACCGGATCGGGGCGTCGGTGGCCATCACCCAGGCCCCGAATCCGGTGAAGAGCACGAACGCCACGGCGCCGATGATGGCCGCGGCGTACAGCCCCGAACTGACCGGGGCCCCGAAGAGGACCACCGGGAGCACCAGAACGGGAAGGGCCAGGAGGCCGGCGATGCCCAGGAGCGAGAAGGCGGTGAGGCCTCCGGCTGCATCGCCGGCATCCATCCCACTGACAGCCAGCATTCTGAACTGAACGGCCGCACCGGCTGCGGCGCCCCCGGGAACGATGAGGCTGATGGCATTGCCGGCCAGCTGGGCGGTGACGACCGGAAACCACTCTTTGGTACGGAGCGCGACCCGCTGGAGGGCGAACGTGCACCCGAAGTGCGCCCCCTGCGACACCAGGACCACACCCAACCAAATGGGGCTGACGGTGGCCAGCCGCGGCCACGAATGGAGGACGGCGATGACCCTGGGGGCGACCAGATACAGCGCCACTCCGGCAATGGTCACCAAGATCGAGCGTTTGACCACCGCCTTCCAGGGGAACGGGGAGCTCTGTTGCTGTTCGAACTGAGCGGAAAACGATCGGGACCCGTGATCGCCGGCCGAGCCGGGGGCGTCGGTCATACCCGAGCCATCCAAGCACTCTGCGTGGCCATCTGCGTGGCAATCCTTGCAGCAATCCGTGCCACCCGGATCCCGCGGTTTCCGCCACGTCGCCTGTATCGGTCTGCGAACACCAACTGGCCCTAGAGGTGGTTGAAGCCGCCCGCCTCTTCGGACGTCATCGTCACCGACACCGGGTGCTGGTCGAAATGGGCCACCGAGGCGGCAAAGTCATCGAGCAGGATGGAGGCCAGATCGCGGTCGAAACCCTGGCGCACCAGGATCCTCTGCACCGTGACATCGGATGCCGAACCGGTGAGCGGATAGGCCGGCACCTGCCAGCCCCGGACCCGGAGCCGGTCGGCCAGGTCGAAGAGGGTGTACCCGGGATCCTCCCCCTCCTTGATCCTCCAGGTGACCGCGGGGATGCCGGTGGCCGGGTCGCTGGCACACAGGAGCTCGAACGGGCCGAGTTTCGGGATCTTTTTGGCCAGGAAGGCGCCGGTGTCATAACTGGCCTGGTGGACCCGTTGATATCCCTCGTGCCCCAATCGGATGAAGTCGTAGTACTGGGCGATGATCTGACCGGCCGGGCGGGAGAAGTTGATCTGAAAGTCGGGCCTGTCGCCGCCCAGGTAGGAGACATGGAAGATCAGGTCCTCCGGCAACTCCGCCTTGTCGCGCCAGATGACCCATCCCACCCCGAGGGGGGCGAGACCGAACTTATGGCCCGAGGTACTGATCGACTTCACCCGAGGAACCCGGAAGTCGAACTTCACCTCGGGAGCACAGAAGGGGGCCAGAAAGGCGCCACTGGCCCCGTCCACGTGGATGTCCACGTCGATTCCCTTTTGCCTCTGCAGGCGATCGAGCGCCTCGGACAGCTCGAGTACCGGCTCATAGGCGCCGGTGTAGGTGACCCCGAACGTGGGCACCACCAGCATGGTGTTCTCGTCGATCAGGGGGAGCATCTGCTCGGCATCCATGCAGTAGCGGCCCGGGGACATCGGAATCTCCCGCATCTCGATATCCCAGTACCGGGCGAACTTATGCCAGACCACCTGCACCGGGCCACACACCATGTTGGGTGTGTCGGTCGATTTCCCCTCAGCCTTGCGCTTGGCCCGCCACCGCCACTTGGCGGCCAGACCGGCCAGCATGCAGGCTTCTGACGAACCGAGCGAGGACGTCCCCACCGTGTTGGCGGCATCGGGTGCATTCCACAGATCGGCCAACATATGGACACACCGCCGCTCGAGTTCGGCTGACTGGGGATACTCGTCCTTGTCCATCAAGTTCTTGTCGATGGCCATGTCCATGAGCTTGTGAACCTGCGGTTCCTCCCACGTCTGGCAAAAGGTGGCCAGGTTCTGACGGGCATTGCCGTCGAGCAGCAACTCGTCCTCGATGACCTGGAAGGTGACATCGGGAAACGTCTCGTGCTCGGGAAATCTGTTCTTGGGCAGCGCACGGGCAAGCTGCGCCGAAGCGAAGAGCGATTCGTGGACCTGGTCCTGGATGGCATGGCGTTCGTGCAGCGGCATAGCTATGGCTCCCTATCTCACGGGACAATAGGTCACCGTCCCTGGTTCCCGGTGTCAGTGGTTGGCCATGCCCATCACCGCCGCCATCACGATGTTGGCACCCCGAAGATCCCCCACCAACCCACTCTCCATCCGATTCATCACGTACGACACGGTAAGGCGGGCCTGTTGGTCCATGATGATCAACGAGCCGCCGTAGCCTCCCCAGTAACAGGCCCGCGGTCCCAGCGGCATGATCTCGGTACTCAATCCATACCCCATTCCGAACCGGATGGGCATCCCGAGCACCAGGTCCTTGCCGTGGGCCTGTTCTTCGAAGATGGCGTCACATGACTTCTCCGAAAGCAATCGGACCCCCCGGGCCTCCCCGCCACCGGAGATGATCGACTGAACGGCTGCCACCGATCGGGCATTGCCCTGCCCGTTGGCCGCGGGGATCTCCGCCCGGCGCCACCAGGCGTTGTGCGAAACGGTGGCGTCCAACACCGGGTTGCCAAAGGTCCGCAAGGTGATGTCGGATGCGCCCAGGGCATGTGGGTCCACCGGTGGAGGGGCAATGACCGGTGCCACCCGCCGGTCCTCGGAGGCAGGCAGCCCGATATGGAAGTCGGCACCCAAGGGGCCGGCCACCTCGTCGGCAAACCATGTGCCGATCGACGTTCCGGTGATTCGGCGGACCACCTCGCCGATGAGGTAGCCCTGGGTGACCGCGTGGTACCCGGATGCGGTGCCCGGCTCCCACCAGGGTTCTTGGGCGGCCAGCATCGAGGTGCACTTTTCCCAGTCGGCCAGGTCCTCGTGCTCGAGAGGCTCGGTCCATCCGGCCAGGCCGGCGGTATGGCCCATCAGGTGGCGCACCTCCACGGCTTCCTTGCCACCGGCCGCGAACTCGGGCCAGTAGGTGGCCACCGGGGCATGGAAGTCGAGTTCGCCCCGATCGGCCAGCATCAGGGCACAGAGGAAGGTCATCGTCTTGGTCGTCGACCAGACGTTGATGATGGTGTCCTCCTCCCACGGGGTGGTCTTCGCCTCGTCGACGAAGCCTCCCCAGATATCGACCACCGGCTCGCCGTCCACCATCACCGCCACCGATGCCCCTACATCACCCCCATCATCGAGGCTCTTCGCCAGCGTGGTCACGACGCCCTCGTACTTCTTGTCCCAGGTGCCCTGTATGACGGCCATTGGCCGGCCCCCTCTTTCGCGATGTGTTCAGCCACGATATTGCCATCCACCACGTTTCTTCGACAGTCGACGGGTCCGGCGGCGATGCCCGGCGTGGATGCCCGACCCGGGCCCGGGCGCGGATGGGGGCCCTTCCCGGACCCGTTAGCCTGGTACCCCATGAGTGACACCTCTGCCACCCAGCTCACCCGCAGCACCTATGAGCGGCTTCATGCCGAAGTCGAAGACCTCACGACCCGCGGCCGGGTAGAGATCGCCAACGCCATCGAGGCGGCCCGGGCTCTCGGCGACCTGAAGGAAAACGGCGACTACCACGCGGCCAAGGACAGCCAGGGAAAGATGGAAGCCCGGATCCGTCAACTGCAGGCCATGTTGAAGAACGCTGAAGTGGTGGACGGGGTCGCTCCCTCGGACGGCACCGTGGCCCAAGGCTCGCTGGTCACCCTCCGTTATGACGGCGACGATGAGGACGATACTCAGACCTTCTTCGTCGGCTCCATCGAGGAGCGACAGGGGGACGTCACCGTGGTTTCGCCCGGATCGCCCCTCGGTGTGGCCATGATGGGCCATGCCGCCGGGGACACCGTTGAGTACGCCGCACCCGGTGGCACCCTTCGGGTCCACATCGTGAAGCTGGGTGACTGACTGATGCCCGAATCGCCACGCACCATGTCGGAGAAGGTCTGGGACCGCCACGTCGTGCACGCCGGGGTGGGCGAAGAGCCCGACATCATCTTCATCGACCTCCACCTCATTCACGAGGTCACCTCCCCTCAGGCATTCGAGGGACTGCGTTTGGCCGGCCGCGGGGTCCATCGTCCTGATCTGACCATCGCCACGGCCGATCACAACGTCCCCACCACCGACATCGACAAACCGGTGGCCGATCCCATCTCAGCCAAGCAATTGGCGGTGCTCGGAAGCAACTGCGACGAGTTCGGGATCACCTGCTACCCGATGGGCCATGCCAACCAGGGGATCGTGCACATCATCGGGCCCGAACAGGGACTGACCCAACCGGGAATGACCATTGTGTGTGGCGATAGTCACACCTCGACCCACGGTGCGTTCGGGGCCTTGGCCTTCGGCATCGGCACCAGTGAGGTCGAGCACGTGCTGGCCACCCAGACCCTCTCCCAGAGGCGCCCGGCCACCATGTCGGTAACCGTGGACGGCGACCTGCCGGCCGGGGTGACGGCCAAGGACGTGGTGCTGGCCGTCATCGGAGAGATCGGGACCGGCGGCGGCATGGGTCACGTCATCGAGTACCGGGGTGCGGCCATCCGGGCGCTGTCGATGGAGGGCCGCATGACGGTGTGCAACATGTCCATCGAGGCAGG
>JADGOI010000168.1 GCA_017883075.1 Acidimicrobiales bacterium | reverse complement strand
CCGATCCGCCCAACGGGTCATCGATATCGTCCTTGGCCGACTTTCCCTGCAGATCCACGGTGCGTCGCCCCTGGTGAACAAAGATCAGCCATTCGTCGAGCGATTGGCCGACGCCCCGTGGCCCGACCGCCCGGCCGCGTCGAACGATCTCGGGCAGGGTGAAGGTCCGTGACCAGGCGCCGGGATCCATCGTCACGACCTCCCGGACGTGCCCTCTGGTCATACCCAGGATGAGGTCGGCCCCTCTGATGTCGGCGGGGGTCACCTGACGACCACGATGGCCTGACAAGTCAACGCCGAGGGGAAGGCCGGCGGTGATGACCTCGGGAGGCGATTGCGCACCGAGATCGAGCAGGCCCGCCGAGTCGACGCAGATGTCGGAATCCGCCGACGCCAACCGGGAGGCCAACAGTGCGCTGGCGGTGGGTGAACGACAAAGGTTGCCAGTACAGATGAACAGGACGGTGCTCATTTCATCGTTGGCGCTTGCCGAGGCTGAGGGCTCGCAGATCCTGAGGAGCTGACGCCTTCAACATCTCGATCACCGCGCTAATCGGCTTCTTGGGTCCACATACCTGCTTCAGTGCCTCTGCACCGGCGCTTCCCGCCACCGGGGTGGCGGTGGTGAGGAGGACGAGACGGGTGTTCCCCAACTCGCGGAGGACAGCCGCCTTGCCGATCGCCTTCCACAACGTGTCGGTCCGCTTCAATCCGGATGGCTGACTGGTGAAGGCCCCCGAGACATCGAAGTACCACGTATTGCCGGCGGGGTCCCGGGCGCTGAAGTTGACTTCGACGCCGCCGGGTAGGCGTTGGTCCTCGCTGATGTCGCCGAAACCATTTTCCGCGATCAGGATACGGGCGATCTCCTTGGCTGCTTTGCCTTCCCGAATGGCCCGGGCTCGGACGCCTTCGCCCTCGTTGGACGGGGCGGGGATCGCCGGCAAGCTCACACGTCGAGGGCTGCCCGCCTCCTCGACCGCGAGCCGCTGGCGCTCCGTGCCCACCCTTGTCTCCGCCAAACGGATATAGGCCTCGTCGAGGTCGTAGCCCACATAACGCCGGCCGGTCCGTATCGCCGCCACCGCCGTAGTCCCCGATCCGACGAAGGGATCCAGAACCAGATCGCCCTTGTAGGTGTAGAGATTGATCAGGCGAGAGGGGAGCTCCACCGGAAAGGGGGCGGGATGCCCGACCCGGGTGGCGCGTTCCGACGGGATCTCCCACACGTCGAGGGTGTTCTCCATGAAGTCTTCGCGGGTCATCGTCACCTCCGAAGGGAGATCCTTCCGATAGCGCTCACGGGCGGGGAGCGCCCTGTCGAACCGGCCCTTGCTCGCCACGATCACCCGTTCGGTCAGGTCCCGCAAGACCGGGTTGGCCGGGCGTTGGAAGCTTCCCCAGGCACACGAGCCCGACGATCCCCGTTGCTTCATCCAGATGATCTCTCCGCGGAGCAAAAGGCGCAGATCGTCCTGAAGGATGCTGATGACATCAGCCGAAAGCGATCGGTAGGGACGCCGACCGAGGTTGGCAACATTGATGGCGATCCGACCCCCTGGCTCGAGCTTGCGTACGCATTCCGAAAACACATCTCGGAGGAGGTCCAAATACTCGAGATAGGTGGCGGGGATCCCGCCTTCACCCAGCGCCTCCTCGTACTCCTTGCCGGCAAAGTAGGGAGGTGAGGTGACGACCAGGGCCACCGACGCGTCAGGCACCTCGTTCATCGACCGGGCATCTCCCCGGATCAGCTTGTCGAAACCTTCGCTTGGACACAGGCCGGCGTCGGTCGACTGCTCGGGGGGTGTGAATCGGTTGTAGAACCCGGAGGCGTCGTGGTTCTCACGCTTGGACACCCCAAAAGCCGAAGTGGAGGTCGAGCGCTTGGTCATCCGGGCGATCCTACGCGGCGCCTGTGACGATTTGGGGTATCGAGGGCTGTAGGGCTGTGGCGCCACGATCTAATTGTCGGGTGGTCACCGCGTCTTCGTCCGCCTCAGCTGAGAATCTTTGCCTTCTGGGCGTCGAACTCTGCGTCCGTGATCACGCCCTTCGATTTCAGGTCGGCCAGTTTGGTCAGTTCGTCGGCGGCACCACCAGCCCCGGACGCGTGACGCATGAAGGCATCAAATGCCTCGTGTTGCTGTGCCGCCTGGCGCTCGGCGCGCTCATGCATACTGCCGCCGCGGGCGATCAGGTAGATGAGGACTCCGAGGAACGGGAAGATGACAACGAAGATGACCCACAGCGCCTTGGCCGGACCACCCATGTCGTGGCTGCGGAAGACGTCAGCGAAGACCCCGATGAGGAGCCAGATCCACACGAAGAAGAAGAAGAACTCCAACATCGTCCAGAAGATGTTGAGAAGCGGATATGTGGCGGCAATCATGTTCGGTGTCGCTCCTTGGCTACGGGGGGATCACTGACGAGTTGTGTGCATGATCCGCCCACATGTGAATCCTTCCGGGGCAGTTCGGATGGGTACGGATCCGCAGCGAAAGGGCTGACGCCAAACTACCACCGGGTGCATTTGGGTGGCTTGGTTGTGGAGCGACGCTACGAGCCCTCACGACGCGTTGCCCGATTGGTTGCTGTCGAGTCTCTGCTGCCGGCGGCGGATCTTCGAGTGGGATCCACCCTGGCGAACCCACCCCGTGGCCTCGGCCGTTTGGGCACCTTGGCCTTCCTCCAATCGTTGGAGAGGACAGCGGACACCCGGGAGACCCGGTCATGGTTTCGGGGGCAGGTCGGCCCCCCGGGAAGTCAGCGCCGGCGAAGTAGCGGTTCCATTGCCACTTCGGTGAGACTGCGGCCATGGCTTTCGGTCAACAGTCGGGACCACCGGCCGCGGCGAGACAGGTGCAGGAGCTGTTGGCGCTCATCCAGGACGCCGGTCACACCGACTTCCGAGACGCGCGTGGACCGATGGGGTTCACACAGCGTCAGGCCGCCGGCAAGTTCACTCGCGACGAGGCCGGAGCGTTTATCGACCGGTTGCAGGAGGCACAGATCGATGGGAGTGACCCGGTCGCTGCCTATCCGCCGGAAAGACTGACGGCCGTAGAGCGGACGATGCGCCGGATGCCTGCTGAACAGCTCGCCGCCGAGCTTCAGCGTCGCGGCTGGACCGTGAGCGAACCGTAGATGGAATCAGCGATCGAAAGCCACGTTCGGAGCCGGTGTTTCGGGTCGGGACGAGGCGACGCGCCGGTGGAGGGTGAAGACCTCGGCATGATCTCGGGCATGATCTCGGGCATGGTCACAATGTCGGTCGAGCAATTCGAGGAGCTGGTGGCCAACGCTCTTGATGGGATTCCTGCAGAACTCGGTGCCACCATGGAAAACGTCGCTGTCGTGGTGGACGACCTCAGCCCGCCCGGTCGGCTGCTAGGGCTATATGAGGGGGTCCCACTCACCCAACGGGGCAACCACTACTCGGCGTCAGTGCCCGATCGCATCACGATCTACATGGCGACGACATGTGGGGCGTGCCAGACCACGCAGGAAGTGGTGGAACTGGTGCGCAGGACGGTAATCCACGAGGTCGCCCACCACTTCGGTATCGATGACCAGCGGCTCGAGGAGTTGGGCTGGGCGTAAGCCGGCACCAAGCCCTGGCGGGACGGGCGTCCCCCCTCCGCATCGTGGGCGTCAGGATCGGTTCGAGGGGTCGTCTTCGACGGCCTGGGCGTCAAAGCCCCCGTGGCGTATTGGGAGCAGGTCGGCCACCATCCGCTGGCCTGTTTCCAAGGTCGAGGTCAGGATCTCGACAGCGTCCTCGTCCCTGCCTCTCTCGACCATCCACTTGGCTGCCACCAAGTGCTGCAGGATGGAGTCACTGATCTCGAGCGCCTCCGCCTGGTGGTGGGCGGTTTCCTGAAGGAGACGGCGCTGCTCCTGTTCTGCCAGGGCACGCCGTTGACCAGCCCTTATCTGGTCCGTGGCCCGACCGAGCAACACACCGAGCAATAGCAATCCCGCGGCACGCGCGATCCAACCGGTGGCGTCGATGTCTCCCGCACCGTCCGCCAATTCGAAGATCGCGAACAGGGAGAATCCGACGGCCGCGCCCACCAGACCCCCGCGCAGGCCGAACGACATGGCCAGGAGGGCGATCGGCAGCGAGTAGAGGATGTCGATCGCTTCTCCACTGCCGTCGCTGAAGTACCGTGCTACGGAAACTCCCGCAAAGAGGCCAGCCGCGATGAGCAGCGCCGCATACGAATGCGATCGGTACCAGGGGAACGAAGCCCCCCTCGGCTGTTCTCGGGTCCATGCCACCTACTTGCCTCCCTTGCGAGCGTGGCAGATGTTCCCCCCGCTCCACCAGGGACCAAAGTCCCGAAAGGCGGCCTCGGCCAGGTGGGTCCGGGTCCCCCACGCCGCCGGTGACGGCGCGTGCAGCTTCTACGATGGTCATGGCCATCCCTTCCTTCCTATGTGGTCAGGGGTGGCACGGCCGTCCCCGATCGGAGTGACGGGCGGTCCGGATTGTTCTTAGCGAGCCGGGCCAATCACCCTTCCCCTGGGTACGACACCTCCGCTCAGTGCGGTTCGAGTCGAGCTGCGGAAGAAGACGATTTGATTCGGGGTATCCCAGAAGCCGGCTGGAGGGGCATATTCCGACCTACCTGGCATCAAGTGCTCACTCTCGCGAAAGGCGCACCCCGCTGAGACCCGAGCAGTCCGAATACTCGGTTTCGCGGACGGACAGCCGTGACAGCGCACGGAGCCTCTGAAGTAGATGTGG
>JADGOI010000063.1 GCA_017883075.1 Acidimicrobiales bacterium | reverse complement strand
CGGGAGCCGACCGTCGAACATGTCGGGTGGCTCGACGATATGGTCGTCCACGCTCACCAGAATCAGATCCTCGGCACGCACAAGCACCCTCCCCTTTGTTCCTACGGCCAGTGCCCCCGAGAAGCCGGGCACCGCCGTGGTGCAGACTAGCCAGAGGCTGGCCAGGTTGCGATTCAGAGGCTGGCCCTGATACCACCCTGTCCGTCAGGGGAGACCTGCACGGTGCGCCCGATCAGTTCTTCGGACTCGGCAGTTTCCAACCCGGCCGGATCGGTCATTCGGGCATACAGCCGGGCAACAGCGGTATCGGGGTCGGGGTCGGGGTCGGGGTCGGTGGCATGGGATGGCGACGCCACGTCGCAGACCAACGCCGCCCATTCCGGTGCGCCGTCACGTCCGTGGATCACCGAGTAGGTGGCCACCCGGGCCGGCCCGTCGATCGAGTCCACAACCGGAAGCTGTTCCATGGTCCCCTGTGCCGCCACCAACGCGTCGTCGGGCGGGACGAGAGATCCCGGCGAGGTCGAATAGGCGGCGAAGACGTGCTTGTTCATGTGCATCCCGACGCCGCTGATCATTCCCAGCGCCCCGGGGTCGGCTCGAAGGGTCTCGACCATGGTGGCCAGCGAATGGGTGAGGTAGTTGCTGCCGGGACCCCCGTGGTAGGCGAGCCCGCCGGTGACGGTGATCGGGCGATCGGGCACTACGCCCGGATCGTCACTTCGGGCCGAGTTCGAATCGATGCCGAGAGCGTCGAGGGCGAACTCGATCGAACTGGCGAAGCACGAATACAGATCGAAGTAGGCGACATCGTCCACCGCGCACCCGGCCCCGGCAAGGGCCGCCGCGCTCGCCGCCTCCATGGCCCCCGAGCGCCACAGGTCCGCACGCTGGGCCACCGCCGGTGGGTCCTCGGCATATCCCCATCCCCGGAGGTAGACCCGTCGCTCCGCCGGGACCCCGAGCGAGTCGGCGGTTGCATCGCTGGCCACCAGCACCGCCGCCGCCATGTCCACATCCATGATGGCGGTCATCAGTTTGGAGTACGGATAGCCGACCATCCGGTTCTCGGCGGTCGGACCGATAATCTCCTCCGCGCCACGAACGGTGGGGAACCAGGCGTGGGGGTTGGCTGCCGCCACCGCCGTCATCGGCGAGAGGAGTTCACCGAGTGACTGCCGATACTCCTCCAGACCGGCACCGAGATGGGCCCGGTGGGCGTTCTCGAAGAGGGCGAAGGTGAGCCAGGCTTCGAAGATGTTGTGGGCCACCTCACCCGGATGGAAGGGAACATCGAAGGGGAAGGGTCGCCGCTGGTCGGGTGGGAAGCCCCACGCCGGTTTGCGTCCCTCCTTGGCCAGTCTTCGCTTGGTGGCCAACGCCTCGCCGCCCACCACCAGGGCCAGGTCCAGATCACCACGCAGGATGTCCCGGGCCGCGTTGGACACGATGGTCTGGGGGACACTCCCTCCGATCCCCGAGTAGTTGGCCACCTTGGGATGGGCACCCAACCTCTCGGCCAGACGCATCGGTGGATCGTCATACTGCCAGGCCTGGCAGTAGACGACATCGACCCGTTCGACCCGTTCGACGGTGCCCGGGTGACCGGTGTCGGCATCGGCCAACCTGGACACCTCCTCCCACATGGCCAGTGGCTCGGGAGCGCCGTCCGGTCCCCAGTCCTCTGGGCGCCAGGTCCGGCGCCCCACCCCGATCAGACAGGGTGCACGCCGGTCACGATTGGCGGGGGACATGTCGACCGGTCAGGACAGCCGGGTTTGACCGGGCAGTTTGATGGCCCGATCGGCGATGATGTTCTTCTGAACCTCGGTGGATCCTCCCCCGATGGTGGAGTAGCGCTGGAACGAGTAGAGCCGGGTCCACTTGCCCCGGTCCACTGCGTCGGGGCCGCCCCGGGCCAGCAGTCCGGCCGGACCCAGAAGGTCTACTGCCAACTCGGCCAACGTCTGGGCCAGCATCGACCACTGGAGCTTCGAGAACGGAACCTCGGGCCAGTTCTTCTCCCCCCTCATGACCTTGCTCAGCGCCCGATAGACGAGGAGGCGGGTCAGCTCGATCTCCGTCCAGGCCCGAGCCAGTCGATCGGCGATGCTGGGATCGGCCAACGCATCGGGATTGACGGATCGTGCCATCTCCACCATGGCTCGTAGATCGGCGGCCAGGCTGGTGATCTGGCCGGCGATGCCCACCCGTTCGAAGCCGAGGGTGCTCATGGCCACCTTCCAACCCTCACCCTCTCCACCCAGCCGGCAGTCGATCGGGACATGGACGTCGCGGAAGTAGACCTCGTTGAACATCTCCTCGCCCGACATGTCCCGGATCGGCCGGCGCTCCACGCCGGGGGACTCGAGGTCGACGATGAACGCGGTGATCCCCTCGTGCTTGGCCCCGCGTCCGATGGCGGTCGGATCGGTGCGGAACAGGAACAGTCCCCACTTGGCCAGGTGGGCCGTCGAGATCCAGATCTTCTGTCCGTTCACCACGTAATGGTCACCGTCGAGGATGGCCAGGGTGCGCAGGTTGGCCAGGTCGTTGCCGGCATCTGGCTCGGAGAACCCCTGGCACCAGTGATCATCGGCATTGATGATGGACGGGAGCCAGCGATTCTTCTGCTCCTCGGTTCCCCATTGGATGAGCATGGGGCCGATCTGCCAGATGCCGTTGGTGTTGAACATCCCCGGCGTCCGGTACTCGGCCATCAGCTCGGAGTAGATGAGGCGCTGGACGGCCGTCGTCTCCCTGCCGCCCCACTCGGTGGACCAGTGGACCGCGGCCCAGCCCCCCTCGTTCATGAGGCGCTGCCATGCCTTTCGCCGCTCTTGGGAGGGAACGCCGGCCGCCCGCTGGTCTTCATCCTCGGTGTCGGCCAGAAACTGTTGCAGATGCTCGTCGAGCCAGTTTCGCAACTCGTCGCGGAACGCCTCATCCTCTGCATCCAGGGAGAAATCCACGGGGCGAAGCCTAGCCAACTACCTCGGGGGTCACGAAGTGGGACGGGGTGGAATCGGGTTCGGGGGAGTCGAGGTACGAAGGCGTCGGGAGTGGAAGCGGGGGGTGAGCAGGTCGGCCCGGGCGCTGCCCTCCCCTTTCAGGACGGAGATCATCGAAGATTGTGACAGCGAGATCCCCCCGATGAAGAGCACGACAAGGGAAAGGGCCTCGAGGGGCCCGCGGGCACCGGCCGTCTGCAGGTCGTCACCGAACAGGGCAATGCCGATGGTGATGCTGACCAGAGGGTCGACCAGCACCAGCGCGGCCTGGGAGGCGCCGATGGGCCCGGCGTGGAATGCATTCTGGGTGAGAAAGACCGACAACAATCCGAAGATGGCCAGACCGTAGGTCTCCCAGTGCGTAAAGATGCCCAACCAGTTCTGGGCGATGTAGTGGGAGACGACCTTGGTCAGCGCCGCGGTGAAGGCGAAGCCGATGGCCGCCGACGTGCCGAACATCGATGCCCGCCACCATCTCGGTCCGCGTAGCGCCAACACCACGGTGATCACCATCCCGGCCACGCAGGACCCGCCCACCACCACCCAACCGAGAAACCCGGGGAGTTGGTCCCCCCCGATGGGAGCGGCGAACACCAGAAACCCGGACAGCCCGGCCGACACCAATCCCACTCCCACCCACTCGCGGGGGCCCACCCGGTAGCCGAACCAGGTGGAGAGGATGAAGACCAGAAACAACAGCTCGGTGACCAGAATGGGCTGGACCTGGCTGAGCCGACCGAAGTGCAAGGCCAGTGCCTGTAAGAGGAACGAGCCGATCATGAGGGCAAATCCGGCCAGCCACACGCCGCGGCGCAAGGCGTGGGCGAGCAGGCTCAGCTTGAGTCTGTGCTCCTCCTTGGCATCCTCCACGCCCATGCGCTGGAGCACGCTGATGAGTGCATTCGAAAAAGCCGCCCCGATGGCGAGGAAGAAGACCATAGGAATTGAACTCAGTGTAGGAGGAGACCCCCGATCCGTGCGGATCCTGGGTCGTCCGCGGCCCGGTTCGCCCTCCATGTGGGGATGCGGGCCCGTCTACACTGACGGAGCTAGCACGGTCGTGTCACCGTCGGTTCGACGTGAAGACGGCCGCCCGATCCGAAGGAAGGCGACGGCAGCGGAACGATGGACTTTACCTACGACACCGAACAAGAGGCGCTTCGGGATGTCGCCCGGCAGGCCATGGACCGCGAGGTCGGGGGCGCGCGATTGCGACAGATGGCCGATGACCCCGATGGGATCGATGCCGAACTGTGGACGACACTCGTCGGTCTGGGTTGGACAGGACTGGTGATACCCGAGGCCTTCGGCGGTGCCGGGGGAGGCCTGTCGGATTTGAGCATTGTGCTCAACGAGACCGGGCGGGTCCCGTTGCCCGGCCCCTTCTTCTCCTCGGCGGTCATGGCCACCCTGGCGGCCAAGGCCCTCGGGGCTGATTCCCTATTGGCGGATCTCTCCACCGGGCGGACCCGGGGAACGGTGGCCCTTCACGAGTTCGGTCACGGAGATCCACTCGGTACGGTACGGACCCGGGCCCGGCGAAAAGGCGCCACCTGGGTGCTCGATGGGGTGAAACCGTTGGTCCTCGATGGTCACACCGCCGACTGGGCAATCGTGGTCGCCGGTACCGAGGAGGGCCGCCGTGCCTTTCTGGTGGAGAATCCGGACGGGGAACCGGTTCCGGCTCTCGACCCGACCCGCAAGGTCGCCCGTCTGGAGTTTCACGATCGCCCATGCGAACCCGTCGGCCCGGGAGGGAACCAGGCGTCGATCTGGCACAGGATCATGGACGACACCTCGGTGGCCTTGGCAGCCGAAACCCTGGGGACCGCGGACCGGGCGTTGGCCTTGGCCATCGATTACACCAAGGAGCGGGTGGTATTCGATCGCCCGGTGGCATCGTTTCAGGTGGTGAAGCACAAGATCGTCGACATGTTCCATCAGATCGAGATGGCCCGGGTGGCCGTGCAGTTCGCCGCCTGGGCATCCGATGCCGAGGCCCCGGAGCGCCAACGGGCCGCGGCCATGGCGGCGGCCTATACGAGTGAGGCGGCGGTGAAGGTCACCGGAGAAGCCATCCAGTTGCACGGTGGCGTGGGTTTCACCTGGGCGTGTGATGCCCACTTTCTGTTCAAGCGGGCCAAACAGAACGACGTGCTGATCGGTGGGCATGCCAGTCAGCGCAAACGTCTGGCCGCCATGCTGATCAACACCGCCTGACCGGAACTTCGGATATGAGTGGGGTGGTGTGGCACGGGTGCCTGGTTCAAGCCAGGTCGCCGATGAATTCGTCGCCGCGCTCGCGATAGTCGGCTACCAATGGAGAGGCACCGATGCCACGCTTCCCAAACCTTGGATCGTCTCGTGGGGTACCTTCGAACGACTCCCCGAGTTCTCCGGGCCAGACGGTGCCGACGGACCAGGGCGAAGGGTTGATGGACGTGGTCCGTCTTTGCGCCTCCAAGGGGCCTCGGCTCACGACGAATATCCGAGTTGGGGCGATCGGCGCGGCGGTGGCCATGATCTTCATGTCCGGATGCGGCAGCGCAACGAGCCCGGTCCAAGCCGGGGCGACCTGGTCGACTCCGGTTCGGGTCGAACCCAACGGCCTGTCGTCCAGTTCACCGTCCGTGTACTCGGTGTCGTGTCCTTCGAGCACGCTTTGCGTTGCCGTGGATGAAAACGGCTCTGCACTCATGTGGCACGGTGGCAAGTGGTCCGCGCCTCAGCCTGTCGGGGCGGGTGGGACCCTCACGTCTGTCTCTTGTCCGTCGACCACGTACTGCGTTGCCGTGACGGCTGGTGGTAGGGCCGTGACCTACGACGGTCAGTCGTGGTCAATGCCCGTGTCGATCGGGCCTCCGGCCACCTACGAGGTTTCGTGTCCCACTGTCACCTTCTGCGCCACCGTGGGCGCAAGCGGCACCGCCGGCGCAGCGAGCACTTTCGGCACGTTCGACGGCCATTCATGGTCGACGCAGCAAACCTCGAGCACCGGAGCGGTCGACGACCGCCTGATGGATGTGTCGTGTGCGACACAGAGCTTCTGCGTTGCCGTCAACCTCGATGGACATACCCTCAACTTCGACGGAACGAAATGGTTGCCGGGTCAGAGCACCGGTCCCCAGGGACTGACGTCGGTCTCGTGTCCCTCGACCACGTTCTGCATGGCGGTGGTCACGTCCGGTGCATCCACGACGTTCCAGGGGAAGAGTTGGTCGACTCAGTTGGCGATTCCCGGGTTTGGGGCGGCGTTTGCCCGATCGGTATCGTGCGGGTCCACTACACGGTGTACGGCCATGGGCCTGAGCGGCCAGAGTGCACGCTGGCAGGGCGGACGATGGTCGCAGCCCGTGCTCGTCTTCCCAGGTGGGTTCTTGGCCACCGTGGCCGTGTCCTGCTTGCCTTCCAATACCTGTGTTGCCGTCAACGGCAAAGGTGACGCCGCAACTTCGATGCAGACAGCGTGAACCGTTCGGGAGTTGGTGACGACTCCGTGAATGTGACCCCTCGGGCGTCACCGTTCATGCTTCACACTGAAATCACAAGGGAGGCTATCGGTAGTGCCTTCATGCCATGCTGATCGACACTGCATGACCGGACCGCGGCCTGGCTCGAATACCTGACGCGATGATCCGGCAGCTAGTGGCAGTGGCCAGGCGACGGGGGGACGTCGAGAGCGGGATTGGCATCGAAGAAGCCCACGGGGACGAGGTGGAACCCGCAGTACTCCACCGGCATGACCGGCCAGTCCTCCGGTCGGGGGATGTGGGTGACACCAAACGTGTGCCAGGCGACGATGTCGGTACCGGTGAGCGGTCGGTCGGCGGCGGTCCAGGCCGGTAGTCCGTCGCCACCGGGATGCTGGTTGGGATAGTCGCCGGCAGCCCGGCGCTCGCTGGGATCGAACGGGGTGACCCAGAGGTTGTGGCGGGCGAAGCCGGCCCGTTGCCCGACGCTGGATTCGGGGCGGGCGAAGAGAGTGGGCGTGTAGCCCGGGACCAGCTTGTAGGCGACGGGTTCACCCAGGCCGTTACGCACGTCGGGGTTGATGAACTTCCAGAAGCGGCTGGCCGCCGGGTCGACGTCTCGCCGGGCGGCCAGTTCCGAGTCGAGTCGGGTGGCAACGGGGATGAAGGCGTTGGCCCACGGGTTGGCTTCTCCGACCGGCAGCGCTTCGGTGGAGATCTCGTACGCCTCGTTGACAGCTCCGTCCACCTCGAAATCGAGGCGCGCACAGAAGAGGTGTTGGTGTACGGGAGCGCCGAGCCCCGGGGCCACCACTGTCGCATAGGGGGACGGTTCATCGGGGTTGAGTGCCTGGGTGGAGAGGATGCCCGTCAACTTGACCTCGAGTTGGATGGTCCCGTCGAGGTAGAAGTACCAATAGAAGCCGTACTCGTAGTTGCCCACGGTGGCGATGGAGGACACCACCAGTCGTCGGGACCGCCTCACCTCGGTGCGTCCCCCGTGCAGGTCCTGGTGTTTCCACAGGATCCCGTAGTCCTCCTCGTGGATGCAGATGGCATTCTCCACGGAATACGGCCTTCCCTGCTCATTGGCCAGGGTGGCGTCGAGGTAGGAGATCACTCCCAGGCAGTCACAGCCCAAGGTGAGGGAATTGGCCATCCGGCCCAGTCCCCACTCGCCGACATCGAAGGCGTTCTTCCAACCGTGCACGGGTCCGGGATCACCGTAGGGGACCACCATCTCAGTGATGCAGGCCCGGTGCAGAATCGGTCGGAGTCGGCCACCGTCGTCATAGCCGACCGAGTGCAGCACCAGCCCGTCGAGGGGATCCATCGACACCCGCAATGCCCATCGCTGCCAGCGGACCAAGTTGATGTCGATGGTGAAGCTGGCCCCCTCGGGTTGGATGATGTCCAGGGGAAGCAGGTCGGTACGTAGTGGTTGGTTGTCTTCGGGGTAGTAGCTGCCGGTTCCGGTCGGGAGTGGGACGACTCCGTGGTCGAGAACCTCGAGGACCTCACCGCGAGCCGCGTCGACGGTGGCCACCACCCCTTCGATCGGTCGGGCATAGCCATTGTCGGTCGGGCTCTCCCGGTAGTAGGACAGGCATCGGGCGATACGCCGGCCCTGTTCGATGTCACGACCGAAATTGCCGGTGGGCCACGGGTCGATCTGCACCTTGTCGAAGTCGGTGATGCCCCGCCGTCGTATGGCCTGTTGCCAGGCGGGGTCCTCCTTGAGGGCGACGATGGAGCGGAGGGAGTCCTCGAACAGGAGGGCGGGGCGCACCCCTGACCGGACTTCCCACGAGACGATGTCCTCCGCCGGAAGGGCGACAATGGCCTCGACGACAGTGCTCTCGGGCCCGGGCACGATCACGAGGCGAACCCTGCGCTCGATCGGATCACCCGGCCGGTACGAGGACAGGGCCTCTTTGGAAGGATCGTCGAGGGTGATGGTGGCGAAGCGGGCGGCCTCGCCGAGCCGGCCGGTGGCCCGCACTGTCGTTACCGCCCTACGGATCTCGTCGGCGGTGAGGGGTTCGAGCGGGTGGGTCACGCCGCCTATCGGTGGTGCCGTCTCAATCCCCTCGGCCCTTGGTGACAGTGGGAGTCAGGCCCGCGGCGCGTTCACCGGTGCCGAGAGACTCGACGAGATGGTCGACCACCGCCAGGGTGGCTCCCCGTTTGCCGGTGGTCAGCACGTACATGGTCGCTTCAGTGAGAGCACCGAACAACACCCGGGCCATCGCATCGGGGTCGAGTGCGACGATCTCACCGCGGGCCATGCCACCGGCCAGGACCCCTCGCAGTAGCGCCACCGCATCTTGACCGTCAGCCCTGGTGCCGACGCCGAGCTCGGGGATCGTCCAGGCATCGCGCAGGAAGAACTGTGCCTCGCCCAGGTTGTCGAGGGTGTTGAGGAACACCTCCAAGGCCCGACGGATACTGGTGACGGTGTCAGCGTCGGGATCGAGCGCGGCCAGGCCCTCGCGGGTGAGCCGCTCGTACAATTCGTGTTGGAGGTCACGTCCGATGTCGTCCTTGTCGGCGAACCAGTAGTAGACAGCCCCTTTTGTCACTCCGGCCGCGCTGGCGATGTCCTCCACACTCACCGCGTGGTAGCCGCGGCCGGCGAACTGGCTGAGGGCAACCGCGAGAATGCGCTCTCGGGTCTCTTGGCCACGGGGTTGCCGACGACTCACGAGGCGCCGGTTTCCCTCGGTTGGATCCCCACCGCCTGTTCCCTCCACATGAAACCGATCATACGTTGCGTATGTAAACCATGCGTTCCGTCATGCCGACGTCGAACGCAGCGGACCGGCTCAGGAGATCGAGGGGGTCCGGTTGCGGGCTTCGAGGAGCTCCGCCATCCTGTCGAGCTCGTCGCCGATCTGCTCGGTGCCGGCGGCAAGCAACTGATGGTCGGCTGAGGAGGGAATGGCGTCGGGCACCAGGAGGGTGAGGGTGATGGTCGCCGTGCAGTTGGCCGTGCCGGGGGCGCCATCTTCACCCGGCGCTCCGGGCACCACCGTGAACTCCTCCTCCGCCGGCAGTGCGCCACCGAGTTCGATTGCCACCAGTTCAGCCGGAACCGACCGGATGACCCGTAGATCGACCCGATGAGATCCGCCTTCGGTGATCAGGTCGAACCGGTAGTGGGCCCCGGTTCCCTCGGGTCCACTACCGGACACCAGTTCGATCTGGCGGATGCTCGGGTTGTACTCGGGCAGATGGAGGAAATCGAGCCGGTAAGCCCAGGTGTCGTGCGGGGAAGCGACAATGTGGCGATCGGCTCGGGTGGACAGCTTGCGCATGAGACGCCTTTCGGATCCGGTTGGGCAGATGTTCGCACGCGCGCACATTCTGTGCCGAAGGAGCCGAAGAAGTAGCGTCGCCGACCATGGAGGAACCGAAGACTGCCCAGCCCCGCGGCGTCACGGCCCATGCCGAACGTGCCCCTCATCGACCAGCTTTCGTGGTGGGTGAGGTGATCACCACCTATGGCGAGCTCAACGATCGGGCGGCACGGCTGGCCACGGTGTTGGGCGAGAGAGGGGCCGGCCCCGGGCGGCCGGTGGCCACTGTGCTGCCCAACGGAGTCGAGCCGTTCGAAGTGGCCATCGCCGCGGCCATGCTCGGGGCTCCGTACCTGCCGGTCAACTGGCACCTGAAGGCCGGCGAGCTGGCCTATATCTTCGCCGACGCCGATGTCGCCGTGGTGGTGGGGCACACCGAGTTCCACGATGAGCTGCAAGCGGCGCTGGCTGCCCCGGACCTCACCTGCCGCTCGCTGGTGGTGGGTGACGACTACGAACGGGCCATCGCATCGGTGGCACCTCTCCCCAATGCGGACAGCGGCCCCGGGCCGGAGTTGATGTTCTATACATCGGGGACCACCTCCCGTCCGAAAGGGGTCGTCCATGGGGCCATGGCCGATGTCGCCGGCCGCCGTCAGGGCATGGAAGGTCAAGTGGCGCTGTGGGGTTGGACTTCGGACGACGTCTATGTCATGAGCGGACCGGCCTACCACGCCTCCCACGCCGGATGGGCCCTCTGTGCCCTGTATGTCGGCGCCACCACCGTCATCACCGAGCGTTTCGAGGCGCGTTCGTGGCTGGCCGAGGTCAGCCGATGCCGGGGGACCCGGTCGTTCATGGTGCCGGCCCATTTCATTCGGATCTTGGAGATCCCCGAGGAGGAGCGGGCGGTGATGGACCTCACCAGTCTGTCCCTGATCGTCCATGCCGCCGCCCCGTGCCCGATCGTGGTCAAGTCCCGGATGATGGAGGCGTTCCCCGGCACGGAGATCCATGAGTTGTACGGTGCCAGCGAGGGGGGAGCGACCCGTATCTCGCCGGATGAATGGCGGGCCCATCCCGGAAGCGTGGGCCTCCCGTGGCCCGGTGTGGAGATCCGCATCCTCGACGAAGAAGGCCGTGTGGTTGCCACCGGCGAGCCCGGGTTGGTCTACATCCGCCCTCCCGGAGGTCGTCGATTCGCCTATCGCAATGACGATGAGGCGACATCCCGGGCATGGCGCGACGACGCCTTCACGGTGGGGGACATCGGAAGCCTCGATGGCGACGGCTACCTCACCATCACCGACCGGGTGTCCGACATGGTGTTGTGGGGCGGGGTCAACATCGCTCCCCGCGAGATCGAAGAAGTGCTCTACCAGCACCCCGCGGTGGTCGATTGTGCTGTCTTCGGTATCCCCGACGAACGAGATGGAGAGCATCTGAAGGTGATGGTGCAGCTTCGCCACCCGGTCGAGACCGAGGAACTGGCCCAGTACATCCGGGACAGGCTGGCCGGCTACAAAGTCCCCCACGCCTGGGAGGTCGTCGAGGAGCTCCCACGCGATCAGAACGGGAAGGTATTGAAGCGACTGCTGCGTCAGGCTCATCTGGCCGCCGGCTGAGCCGTCGGCCATTTGCTCTCCGGTGTGCGCAATGCGAAAGCCCACCGCTTTCATACTGGTGGAATGTCCTCCATACGGATAGAATGTTCGGATCCGTTGGGGTGTGCCTGGATCACCTGGGACGGGACACCCGAGGGGGACGATGATGAGCGCGTCGCTGGACGAGACGGTTGGCGAGACGGTTGGCGAGACGGTTGGCGAGACGGCGTCGTTCGATCCTTTTGAACTGCAGGACACGGTTACCGGGGACATCCGCGACCCCTACCCGAGGATGGCCGACCTGCGCCGGCAGAGTGCCGTCCACTTCGGGAACATCGATTTCACCGGCTCCGACGACCCGGAACCTTCGCTGGTGAGCGAAGTGCCGGTGCCCGTCTCGGTGTTCGGCCACGATGAAGTGGTAAGCGTGCTCCGCGACGACCGCACGTATTCGTCCACCGTCTATGAGGGGATCATGGGGGTGGTGATGGGGCCGACAATCCTCCAGATGGACGCTCCTCGTCACAAGGTCCAACGGGCCCTCGTCTCACCGGCATTCCGGTCACGGATTCTCGAGCGCTGGGAGACGGAGTTGGTCCGCTCGGTGGTTGATGACCTCATTGATGCCTTTGCCGCCCGGGGCCGCGCCGATCTGGTGCGTGAGTTGAACTTCGGTTTCCCGGTTCAGGTCATCGCCCGCATCCTCGGCCTGCCGATGGTCGACTACCCGAAGTTTCAGGAATGGACGATCGGGTTGATCAGCGTCGCCTCCAACTGGGATCGGGCCATGGCAGCATCGGAGGAACTCCGGGTCTATCTGACCGCGGTGATCGAGCAACGACGCCGGCAACCGGCCGACGATCTCATCAGCGATCTCGTCGTGGCCGAGATCGAAGGAGAACGGCTCAGCGACGAGGACATCCTGGCGTTTCTCCGGCTGCTGTTGCCGGCCGGGGTGGAGACCACCTACCGGGCCACCGGCAACCTTCTCTTCGGCCTGTTGCAACATCCCGAGCAACTCGAAGCCCTCCGGAATGACCGGGCGCTGTTCCCCCAGGCCTTCGAGGAGTCGCTCCGATGGGAGCCGCCGGTGACGGTGATCCTGAGGAAGACTTTGAAAGACGCGGTGCTCGGGGGGGTGCCGATCCCGGCCAACAGCGACGTCGGGTTGTTTTTGGGAGCCGCCAACCGGGACGACCGGCGGTATGCCGATCCCGATACGTTCGACATGTTCCGGCAAGCCCAACAACATGTCGGGTTCGGTTTCGGCGTCCATATGTGTTTGGGCATGCATCTGGCTCGAATGGAGGCGAGGGTGGCGGTGAATGCCATCCTCGATCGTCTGGACGACATCCGGTTTGATCCGGACGCGGACGACGATCCGCACATCCACGGAATGGCCTTCCGTTCCCCGACGTCCTTGCCGGTGTGCTTCTCGCCCCGCTGAAGGCGGCGCCCGGTCGATCCGACCCAACCTGGCCGGCTTCCCAGTGGTGCAGGACAGGCTCCCAGATGAGAGGATTGCCGTCTTGAGCCTTCAGATTCTGATCGACCGCGACAAGTGCATGGGTTCGGGGAACTGCGTGTTCTGGGCACCGGGGATCTTCGACCTGGGCGACGATGGCATCTCTGTCGTGCTCGACCCGGCCGAAGGTGAAGAGCGCCAGATGTTTCTGGCCCAGGAGGGTTGCCCGACCCGAGCCATCTCGCTGTGGCGAGATGGTGTCGAGGTGACGTCCCCGTGATGCGATGGTGCGCTGTTCGAAGGGTTCGAAGGGTTCGATAATGCCTATTGCCATTTCGGAAGAGCACGAGGCACTGGGTCAGACGGTGCGCCGGTGGCTCGACACCCACTGCGCTCCTTCCGTCCCACGGGCACTGTTGGAGGCTGAGGATGAGGAGCTCCAATCGGCATGGAAGGACTTTGCCTCACAGGGCTGGCTGGGGATCCATGTCCCCGAGGAATGGGGTGGCCAGGGATACGGCCTCTTCGAGCTTGCGGTGATACTCGAGGAGACCGGACGGTCGCTCTTCCCCGGCCCCCTTCTCCCCACCGTGGTCGTCTCCACTGCAGTGGCCGAGGCGGGCGACGGGGCTCAAGCGCGGTCCCTGCTGCCGGCCCTGGTGGACGGAAGCGTGGCGGCGGCCGTCTACCTCGGTTCGTCCCATCTCGATATCGTCCGGCGAGGCGACGATGGGGCCATCGACGTCACCGGTTTGCTTCGACCCGTGCTCGGTGTCGCCACGGCCTCGGTGGTGTTGGTACCGGCACGGGATGGTGATGACTCGGTGATCTGGTGCCTGATGGATGTGGGCCGCTCGGCCGATCGTTTGCAGGTGCAGGCTCTGGTCAGCCTCGACCCGACCCGTCGGGTGGGCAGCCTCGAGGCGGAGGCTGTGACCGTCGGCGTTGAACGGCAGTTCCCCTCCCTCTCCATGGCGCGACTGCGGCAGGTGGCTCTGTGTCTGGCGGCGGCCGAGCACGCCGGGGGAGCTCGGTGGTGCCTCGAGACGGCTTCTGAGTATGCCAAGGTTCGCGTTCAGTTCGGGCGCCCGATCGGACAGTTCCAGGCGGTGAAGCACAAGCTGGCCAACATGCTGGTCACGGTGGAGCAGATCACCGCGGTGGCGTGGGATGCGGTGCT
>JADGOI010000167.1 GCA_017883075.1 Acidimicrobiales bacterium | reverse complement strand
CATGGGCATAGCGGAGGTCCCCCATCAGCTGCTCGACATCCAAACGGAGGGAACTCAGATTCGAGCCCGCATCGTGGCCTGCGTCCGAGACAAGGGACCGAGCAGTCAAGTAGACGTTCTGCGTGGTGTCGAGACGCTGGCGGAATTCATGTCGGACGTCGAGGTTGGCCAGATCCAACTGATCCATCAGCCCGTAGATTCTTGCCCGCCACCCATCGAGAGCCCGCCCCAACTCCTCGATGAGGCAGCGACGCCCGCCGACGCCGCTCTCCGAATACTCGTGATTTGTTTCTTTTCCCGCCGTTCCGGGCATCCTGCCCTCCTTCATCGAGGTATCCAACCTCAATGGTGCGGGAGGGGCATCCATCCTGCCAGGGCCAAACGTCCCGACGAATTCCCGAGCATCGCCAGCTGTGGCACGTGACCCCATCCGTCCGACCATGGCCATGGGGGTGATCCGGTGATCCGGTGAGCAGTGCGGGATCGGTGGTGGTCGATACCTACTCATGTGTCTTCCTCATGCGTCTTCGCCGCGCATTTGCTGGTGGTAGGCAACGTCGGTGCCCGGGTGGGTCGAAAGAAGCCATCCCGCGTTGGACCGGCAATCTCCGGTGCGGGGTCGGTAGCCTCGGCCTTCTCGACAACGGTGCCGACGTTGCGGGAGCTCGACCACGGACAGACTGGCCGACGCCGCCCCATCGAGGCGGACTAACCCTGTGCTGTGTCCGGTGACGAGTGATACTGGGTCGAAGGCTGTCGGTGATGTGGGCCGGCGCCGGCAAGGAGGTGGGTGGGGCATGAAGCTGGACAGAACCGTCATCGATGAGCTGGTGGTCCACTCGGGTGAGCATGCTGCTCTGAATGGCCGGAGCACCGTGGCGACGACGGTCGACTGGCTGGGGACCGCTGGGAAGAAGCCGAAGGAGGTGGCCGAGGAGGACCTCCGCGCCTTCGTCGACGAGCTCACGTCGTCTCAGGAATTGCTTTGGGCGAGGGGCACCTACGCCCTTCTGGTCGTCCTCCAGGCCATGGACGCCGCCGGCAAGGACGGGACCATCAAGCACGTGATGTCCGGAGTCAATCCTCAGGGATGCCAGGTGGTGGCCTTCAGGCAACCCTCCGCCGAAGAGCTCGGCCACGACTTCCTGTGGCGCTGTAGCAAGTTGCTCCCCGAAAGGGGTCGGATCGGGATCTTCAACCGCTCCTACTATGAGGATGTCCTCGTGGTCCGGGTGCATCCCGAGCTATTGGCCAGCGGGGATGCATCGTCGGGGAAACGACCACTGGAGCACGTGTGGAGCCACCGATTCGAGGACATCAACGCGTTCGAGCACCACCTCCACCGCAGCGGTACCCGGATCGTGAAGATCTTCCTGCACGTTTCCAAGGACGAGCAGAAGAAGCGATTCCTCCAACGCCTCGACGACCCGAAGAAGCTGTGGAAATTCTCAGTTGCAGATCTGGCCGAACGCCGGCACTGGGACGAGTACCAGGCCGCCTACGAGGAAGCGCTGTCCGCCACATCGACATCGTGGGCGCCTTGGTATGTGGTGCCGGCCGACCACAAGTACGTCCTGCGGGCCCTGGTGGGCGGCATCATGGTCGATGCCATCGACCGGATGCAGCTGCGGCCTCCGAAGGCCGATCCGGACGAGTCCCAGGCCCGCTCCCGCGCCCGCACCGAGCTTCTGGCCGAGTGACGGATCACCATCGACGACCAGCACAGTGATCAAGGTCGGCATGGGAGAGGATCGTGATGGGTCGAGGGAGAGGGGCGCCCAAGGATCTTCTGTCGGCCGGCTCCTCGCATTGCCCAGTGAGTGGTCGTGGCGAGTTGTGGCGCTCCGGCGAACAGCAACTTGACTTTCCCTGTATCGAGCATCCGATGCGCAACCAGTTTGGCGCGGTCATTCACCCGTAGCCACGCACGCGCATGGTCGATCGACGTTCCCATCGCAGTGCCGCTCTCCACCTGGTGTTCGTGCGCCGGCTCCGGTCACTCCGGCTTCGCTGGAGCCAACGAGACGAACCGGCCGTCAAGGTTGTCCTACTCCGTCATGAGCTGATGGTCCTACTCCGTCATGTGGACCGTCCGGCTCTTCGCCCAGCGGGCACGGATCAGGGGGTGCATCCACAGGTTCGGGATAGAACACCTGGACAATGGAGCATGGCAGTGATATCTACATCAGTGCAGTGAAATATTCGAACGATGAGCACACCGCACTCCTGTTCCGAGTGCTGAACGATGAGTAGGGCTCTCGTCTTCGTGGGAGGCTTCGGTGCTCCCGGCAACGAATGGCCGCTGACCCCGATCAGGCGCAGCGCCCGTGAACAGGGCTGGCGGACCAAGTACTTCAACGAGCGATTGGTCTTCGGGCCGCTCGCCACCTCAGCGGAGCGCCTGGTCGAGCTCATCGACCGACTGGATCAGACCCACGACACCATCGTGGTGATCGGGCATTCGATGGGAGGTCTGGTCGCAGAGCACGCCGCAGCGCTGGGAGCACCGATCGATGGGCTCGTAACCATCGGCACACCGCACCAGGGCCACTATCTGTCACGGTTCGGCCCACTGCCGGTCATGAGGGATATGGGGACGAACAGCACCTATCTGAGAGGTGTGGCAGCTATCCCTGGCGAGCGCCCACCAATCCTGGTGGTCACAGCGGCGCAAGACAGGTTGGTACCGAAGAGTGCTGCTCGACCGAACAGGCCACATACATTCCTCGAGGTGCCGAACGTCGGGCACCTGCGCGTGATCTTCGATCAGAGCACAGCCGAGACCATCATGGAGTGGGCCGATGCTCTGACAGAGGAGGTAGCTGAACGGCGCCATAATCTCGATCAGGCCATTCGACCCGAACGTGGACGGAAATCCCCTCCGGCGGCGTCGTAACCGCGGGCTGATCGCCGGTTCTGAATGATCGTCAGGCCAGAGGCGAACGATCGTGGCCAGCGGGTAGGCGGAAGCGGATGCAGGCGTTCCGCGCGTCCCAGATGTGTCCCGACTCCCGATCGCCAGTGGAGTGAGAGTCAACCCGTCCTGAAGTGACGTTGGCTATGCCTGTGGGTGTCGAGAATCCGTGCGTCCAGGTCATGCCACCAGTCAGTACTCGTGAACAAGGTCGCCGAGTCAGTCAGTCCGTCTGAATTGCGTTGGGTCCGGATCGCTGATGCGTGGTGGCTTCATCCCGAGGGCGAGCGGCGACTGTCGTCACCGCACCAGTCCGCTACGGGACCTGCCGGACTGATGGTTCATGGCGACCGTGATGACCCACTGATCTGGCAGGCGATCCCGAAAATGGTGAAGTGACCGCATTCAGTGTCAAATAAGGGCACTCCGAACCGCAACAACCAAGAAGACAGTGCGCCACGCACAAGGGACTCGCCGTCCAAAAGGAGGAATCTGACAATGCCTCGATTCCGCGAAAGCATGCGCTTCGTGCATTCATTTCTCCCGAAGGAGGACGTGGAGCGACAGTCCCCCACGGTGGTCCGACGTTCCCGCACGCCGGATGGCACGCCGGGCTTTCGACCTCCCGAACGCCCGGCCCGGTCGTGAGCTCGGAGATCGACTCACGGGGCGAGGCGATGACACGCGACCCAGGGCCCGACGCCTCGCCCGCGGACAGCGCGCCCGCGGACAACGCAGTCCCGACCGGGCCGCGGCACCGTCGCGGCCCGGTCGACCCGCGCCTGCTGGCCTACACCCGGTCCACCCGTCGGTTTCTGGAGCTGTCCGTCGTCCTCGGAATCGTCACTGCCGTCCTGGTGACGGCCCAGGCCTGGTTCCTGTCGGTCGCCGTGGCAGGCGCGTTCATCCATCATCAGGGTCTCGCTGCACTGCGGGGGACCCTGGCGCTCCTCTTCGTCGTGGTCGCCGCCCGGGCCGCCGTCATCTGGTGGACGGAACGGGCGGCCAACCGGGCTTCGGCCTCGGCGAAATCCGACCTGCGATCAGCGCTGGTCGAACACATCGCCCGTCTCGGTGATGGCGGGCGCCGGGTGGAGAACAGCGGGAGTCTGGCCCTCCTCGCCACCAAGGGCATCGACGCCCTCGACGCCTACTTCGCTCGGTACCTGCCCCAGCTGTTCCTGGCGGTCATCGTCCCGGTGGCGGTCATCGTGATCGTGGCCGGGAACGACTGGATCTCGGCGGTGATCATCGTCCTCACCGTGCCGCTCATACCGCTGTTCATGGCCCTGGTCGGCGCGTCCACCCGAGAGCACACGGAACGGCAGTTCATGACGTTGCAACGCCTCGGCGGGCACTTCCTCGACGTCGTCTCCGGCCTTCCCATCCTCAAGGTCTTCGGCCGGGCCAAGGCCCAGGCCGAGGCCATCAAGCAGGTCACCGACCAGTACCGGGAGGCGACGATGGCGACGCTCCGGATCTCGTTCCTCTCCTCGCTCATCCTCGAGCTGCTGGCAACGATCTCCGTGGCGCTCGTCGCGGTTGCTGTGGGGCTGCGCCTCCTCAATGGCCACCTCGACTATCGCACCGCGCTCTTCGTGCTGGTGCTCGCCCCCGAGGCGTACCTCCCGTTGCGCCAACTGGGCACGCACTTCCATGCGAGCGCAGACGGCATGCAGGCAGCCGAGGGCGTGTTCGAGGTCCTCGAGAATCCGCTGGCACCGAGGGGAACCCGGCGCCAGGTCCCCAACTCGGAGACCAGCGTCATCTCCGTCGAATCTCTGGAGGTGACCTATCCGGAACGGCTCGTCCCTGCGCTCGGCGACGTGACCTTCTCGGTGACCCCCGGGGAGGTGCTGGCAATCATCGGGCCGAGTGGCAG
>JADGOI010000166.1 GCA_017883075.1 Acidimicrobiales bacterium | reverse complement strand
GAGAGCCTGGTCGACGACCTCTCGGCCACGGTAGGACAGACCGGCTCCGCCCACGTCGGCCTGATGTTGGCATCCATCCTCGAACAGTCGGAGCCGGGCCAACTGGTGGCGTTGGTGGCGCTGGCCGACGGAGCTGACGTAGTGGTGTTTCGCACCACCCCGGCCCTGGCCGATTGGTCGCCATCCGACTCGGTCGCCGACCAGGTCGCCGGCGGGGCGGACCTCCCCTACGGCAAGTTCCTGACTTGGCGGGGCATGGTAACCCCCGAGCCGCCCCGTCGTCCCGAGCCTCAGCGGGTCTCCTCAACTGCCGCCTGGCGTAATGAAGACTGGAAGTACGGCTTTGTCGGGTCGAAGGACCGTTCCTCCGAGGCCGTGCACCTTCCCCCCTCCCGCATTTCGATGAAGGGTGGGGCCGTCGACGACATGGAGCCGATCGGTCGGGCCGACTCGGTGGCCACCATCGCCACCTACACCATCGACCGGATGGCGTACTCCCCCAGCCCGCCCATTGTCTTCGCGGTGGTCGACTTCGACGGGGGCGGCCGTTTCCCTGTCGAGTTGACCGATGTCGAACCCGACTCGGTCGAGATCGGCGATCGGGTGACCATGACCTTCCGGAAGCTGTTCACCGCGGATGGGATCCACGATTACTTCTGGAAGGCGAAACCGCTTCGGACCGGCGCCGCCGAATAGACGAACTGCAAGGTCCCCGGCCGCAGGTGCGGCCCGGGCCAGCCAACCGGACACCAACGATTGACACGGAAGCCAGAGGAGACGAGCGATGGGATCGCATGGGATCAAGGACCAGGTCGCAATCGTGGGCATGGGTTGTACCCGGTTCGCCGAGCACTGGGACAAGAGCCTCGATGACCTGATTGTCGAGGCAGCGGGAGACACCTTCGCCTCCGCCGGGGTCACCAAGGACGATGTGGACGCCTACTGGTTCGGCACCGCCCAGTCGGGCATGAGTGGGATCACCCTGGCCCGACCGTTGCAGCTCGAAGGCAAACCGGTCACCCGGGTGGAGAACTACTGCACCACCGGCTCCGAGGCGCTCAGAGCCGCGGCCTACGCGGTGGCCTCCGGTGCCTACGACGTGGCCATGGCTGTCGGGGCCGAGAAGGTGAAGGACTCCGGATACCAGGGGCTGAATGCCTACCCGATCCCGAATGACGGTACGGCCCGCACCCTCACCGCCGCGGCCATGTTCTCCATGGTGGCCCCGGCTTACGGCAAGAAGTACGGGGTCAGTGAGGACGAGCTCTCCGAAGTGCTGGCCCGGATCTCCTGGAAGAACCACCAGAACGGTGCCCGCAACCCGAGGGCCCAGTTCCGCAAGGAGGTCTCCACCGAGACGATCTGCGCCTCGCCACGGGTGGCCGGCCGCTTGGGCGTGTTCGACTGTGCCGGGGTCGCCGACGGGGCGGCCGCCGCCATCGTGGTGAGGGCCGAGGACGCCCATCGCTATACCGACAAGCCCATCTACATCAAGGCACTGTCGTTCGCAGCCGGTAGCGGCTCAGGGCTCATCGACCCCGGGTACGACTACACGTGGTTTCCGGAGTGCGCACTGGCCGCGGAAGATGCCTACCGGCAAGCCGGGATCACCGATCCGAGGGGCCAGTTGGCCATGGCGGAGGTGCATGACTGCTTTACCCCCACCGAGCTGGTGCTGATGGAGGATCTCGGGTTCTGTGCCCGGGGAACGGCGTGGAAAGAGGTCCTGGCCGGTACGTTCGACCGGACCGGCGAACTGCCGATCAACCCCGACGGCGGTCTGAAGAGCTTCGGTCATCCGGTCGGCGCCTCGGGTCTCCGCATGTTCTTCGAAGCATGGCTGCAACTCCGGGGCGAAGCCACCCCCGAGCGTCAGATCGAGACCGATCGGAAGCTGGCCCTCACCCACAACCTGGGCGGCTACCCCGGGGAGATGGTGTCGTTCGTCTCCGTGGTGGGCACCGAGCTCGGCTGAGCACCGGATAGAGACTGTCCGGATAGCGGCTGTCCGCGGCGATCCGTAAGATGAGCCGATGCCAGCTTCCCCGCTCGCCGTCGACGTCGCCCGCTCCCCCGAGGAGAGTGCCGGGCAACGGCGGTCACGGCTCGGTCTGGCCGGGATGCTGTTGGTGTCGAGCGTTGCCCACTTCATCATTCCCAGGGCGTTCATGAAGATCGTGCCCCGGTACCTGGGGCATCCTCGCTTCTGGGTCTACGCCTCGGGCGTGGTCGAAGCGGCAGCCGGAGCTCTGATGTTGTCCTCCGACCCGGCCACCCGCCGGCGCGGCGGGATGCTCGCCACCGCCACTCTGGTCGGCGTCTACCCGGCCAACATCCAGATGGCGGTGGACGCCGGCCGTCCGCGCTCCCTCACCTCGTGGGGACCGTGGCTGCGACTTCCTCTACAGGTGCCGATGGTGCTGTCAGCGGCCCGCATCGCCCGCCGCTGACGACGGCTCAGAATTCCCTACCTGTGCCGGCTCAAATGCTGGCGCACGAACCGGCACCGACGGGAGCATCGGCTTCACGCTCGTCGAGGAATTCCCACCACGCGTCAGCCGCTCGCTTGGCTGCATTGGCAACCACTCTCAGGTCGGCGTCGAGGTGGGCCAGGGCGTCGACCGCCCAGTCGCCGTGATCGGCGTCCATGGTGGCGTGCACATCCCAAAAAGCCGCACTGGCATCGCCGATCCCGTACCACCGACGGAGCCCCTCGGCCTTTGAGGTCGCGATCGCCGCTGCCTGCGTTTCGTAGGCCGCCAGGGCAGAGAGGGCAGCCACCGGACCTTGTTCCACCATGTCGAAATAGGTGGCGACCAATCCGTTGGCCGCCGGACCGGCAACGGTTCCGCCATCGGCCACCGATTCCGGCGCCGACACCGCGGCGGCAAACCGATCGAAGAGGGCCAAATGGGGCTCAGGGTGTCCGAGTTCGTCGTCCAGATTGCGCTGCACCATGTCGGCGACCTCGGTCGATCCGTCGGCTCGGAGACAATCGACCACCGCGGAAAGGACCACCGGAAGTACAGCCTCGAACGACCGGTACTGGCTAGCATACTCGCCGAGTTCCCCCGGGTGCAGCGCTCCTTGTTCCCACCGCACGTAAAAAGGATGAGTGAGGAGCATTCGTCCGTGGAGTGCATCCTCGATCGCCTCGGCGATCGTCGCCGCTTTCGGTCCGTCTGTGGTGTTCGGGGTGGTGACCATGCCGCATCGTAGCCAGTGCCGCCGCAGGATGCTGGATGGTGGGGGCCCAGGCCGGACCTGGCCCCTGGACTCGGCGTCTATGCGTTGGTGGTGATCGCCGAGCGGATCTGGCGGGGTGATCCGAAAGGATCGACACCGGTATCCATCGTCACGGTCAGCGATAGCACCAGGCCACTCGGCTCGTTGGGCCCGAATTCAGAGGCAAAGACGTATGCCGGGGATGGGTTGAACAGGATGGACGCCGATGTGAAGACTGGCCAGGTAGAGCAGCCCGACATGAACAGCCCGAGATGGACCGCCTGCATCCCAACTCCAGCCGTCCAGCGCATCGGGGGATCGGCTACGGCGTGCAAGTGCCGGCGATGTTCTCAGTGCTGAGCAACCCGGATGCGCCGGTGCTACCCGCGGTCCCGGCGGTCCCGGCGGTCCCCCTGCTCGCCCCGGAATCCCCCACCCCAAGCGCTCCGCCGCCGCCGGCCGACCCTCCCGCTCCGCCGGCACCCGTCGAACCGGCGCGGCTGAGGCTGGTACCACTGATGCTCAGCGAACCGCTCCCAGTGTGGAACGCGGCGATCGAAGGCCCACCAAGGTCCGTAGGTCGGTTCCATGCTGAACGAAAGGACCGGTCGAACGGTGAGATGGAATGCCAAGGTGGCCACCGCCACCACCACGTCTTCAGCATTTGGCGATCGCTCAAAACCCTGAGCCACCGAACCTCTGCGAATAGTGACTGGGTCGATGCCACCACCGTTTGGATCTTCCACAGAACGGCCCCTCCACCGTCCCCTCCAACTTCAGTGGGTGAGGCGAGTGCCCAGGTCCCTAATCCGGCGTTCCCGACCGACCGGGCTCGACAGCCACCGGCGCCTGGCCAAAAGGTACCTGGGACATACCTTCGATAGCCCGCTGCAGTTGAATCTGCAGCGTGGTGGTGATGACGTCAGACCGGCTCCGTTCGAGCACGGCCCTCAATGCGTCGGTGGATCGGCGGAGGCCACCGGTGATGGCATCGGGAAAGTCCACCGTCACCAGCACGTCGTAGCAATCACCCATGGCATCGAGCAGCGCGGACCCGCGGGCCAGGTCGCCGTCGCGAAGACGATCGAGGAGGTGCCGGCGGAGTTCGGATGCGGCTTCCGCCAGCCCGTTGAGCCAGGCGGGAATGGCGATTCCCAGAGCGTTGTGATCCGGCAGCGGTGAGCCAGCCACCAACGCGGCAGTCAAACGGGCCTCGGCGTACTCCTTCTCGGCGTCGTGCAGAAACCCGGCCGCGGCCAACTGTGGGAACGGGTCGAGTGCGTCCTGGGCGATCCGAAGGGATACTTCGGCGGCGGCCGCATGTTCTCGCTCCTGGTCGGGCAGAAGCCGGTGAACGGCCCGAATGGCCAGACTGCACTGGCGGATCGTGTCACGGCACGCCCGCAGCGAGACCTCGCGGGCCTGGTGGGCACCGGCGAGCTCTCCCCGCATATTGGGACCGACCACCGCCAACTGCCCGGCGAGTTGTGCGCCCGGCGTCGCGGCCGAACCCGACGACGCGGGATCGCTCGCCACCGGAATGAGCCCGCTCAACGGGCGGCGGCCCGGCCACCCAGGTGTTCGTACCG
>JADGOI010000062.1 GCA_017883075.1 Acidimicrobiales bacterium | reverse complement strand
CTCTTGGGTGGACGGGAATTCGTCGAACTACCCGTTGGCGGGACCGAGGATGATTCCGACTCTGCCGAGCTTCGGGGCATGGGGCCGATCCATCTGGATATGCAGCGCGGGCCCGTCGGTGGGTGCCACCACATCCCACGGGAGGCACGACCTCGAGGCATGACACAGAAAGTTGCCAACGTGGTGAGAGCGGCTCCTTGTGGATCGGGATCAGTTCAGCTGTTGGCGGAAAGTTCGCTGGCGCAGTACTTGCACTTGATGGCGTCCACCGGCAGATCGCCCGAAAGGCAGTGTGGGCACTTCTTGGTCGGAGCCGGACTGCCGAATACGGTCGTGCCCTGCCTCTTCATATAGGCCTTGTACGGGACGACCAGGACTAAATAGATGGCGGCCATGAAGATGATGAAGTAGATGATGGCGGAGATGAACGCGCCCACGTTGATGGTTTGGCCGTTGAGGACCCAACCGAGCCCACTGGAAGAGGACTTCCCGGCGACGGAGTTGACCAGGGGCGTGATGATGTTGTCAGTGAAAGCCTTGATCAGAGTGCTGAAGGCCAATGCCACGACCAAGCCGACGGCGATGACGATCAAGTCGCCCTGCATGAGGAAATTCTTGAAGCCCTTGAACATGGCAAACTCCTTGCTGAACCGCCGGCGCGGTTGGCGTGTTGATGCGATGTCGGTTCCCGGTGCGGTGACAATCCTGAGGGAATGCTCGGGCCCGGCCATATGGGTCGGGCCTTTGGAACACCCAGGATTCCCCGGTCATCCTCCCCAGTCAAACCGGGTTTGAAACAAGGTGTGCCGGCCCGACCTGGGATTCCGGCCCAGGCCCCGGCTACGAGGACGGTCCGCCTGTGCGATAGCGTCCGACAAGGAACTGTTGGGAACCTTCTGTTTGTGCGGTGGTGGGAATCAGCCATCGTTGACGCCCATGCCGGGGCAGATGACCATGTGGGGGCAGATGACCGTGATCAGTGGACCGGCCCCGCCGGGAGACGGATGACAATGCGAATCGCCATCATCGGGGCCGGGATGGCCGGAATCCTGAGCGCCGTCAAACTGACCGAGGCGGGCTTGACAGACGTCACCGTCTACGAGAAGGCCGATCGTCTCGGTGGGACGTGGAGAGAGAACACCTACCCCGGGATTTCCTGTGACGTTCCCTCTCATCTCTACAGCTACTCGTTTCACCTCAACCCCAACTGGAGCCATCCGTATTCACCGGGTGAGGAGATCCAGGCGTACCTCGAAGACGTGGCGCGTGCCCATCAGGTCGACGAACTCATCCGGTTCGGCGAAGAGGTCATCGAATGTGCATGGAGGGATCGGCAGTGGCACCTGGAGACTTCCGGTGGTCTCCATGACGAGGTCGACTTCGTGATCGCCGCCACCGGTGTCCTTCATCATCCGAACTACCCCGGAATCGAGGGCATCGAGACTTTTGGGGGTGCCATCTTCCACAGTTCGCAATGGGATCACCGGGTGGCCATCGACGGTGCGCGGGTCGGGATCGTCGGGACCGGTTCGACAGCGGTGCAGATGGTGTCGGCAGTCGTCGATCGGGCCCGGAAGCTCTCCCTCTTCCAACGAACTCCCCAGTGGATCATGCCCCAGGAGAACCCGGCCTATGGCGAGGAGGAGAGAGCGGACTGGATCCAGAATCCGCAGAAGTTGCAGAAACTCCACGGGAACCTCTCAGAGCTCTTTGCCGGCTTTGCCAATGGCATCGTGGATGCCGAGTCGCCACAGATGAAGATGATCGCCGATCTCTGCCGGCAAAACCTGGAGGTGAAGGTGACCGATCCGGTCCTGCGGGAGAAACTCCGGCCCAACTACCGGGCCGCGTGCAAGCGTCTCGTCATCTCTCCGAATTTCTACGAAAGCGTGCAGAAGGCGAATGCGGAGCTGGTTACCGAGCCCATCGAACGCATCGAGACCCGGGGCGTGCGCACCGACGACGGGCGGTTGCACGACCTCGATGTCCTGGTACTCGCCACTGGTTTCAAAGTCGATGCCTTCATGCGTCCGATGTCGGTGATCGGGCGCGACGGCAAGGATCTGTCGCAGGCGTGGGCCGACCGCCCGAACGCCTATCTGTCGATATCGATCCCCGACTTCCCGAACTTCGTCATGTTGAACGGGCCCAACGGGCCGGTCGGGAACTTCTCGCTCATCGAGGTAGCGGAGATGCAGTTCGACTACATCAAGCAGTTGATCGATCTCGTCCACTCGGGTGAGTGCCGGGAGATCAGTCCCACCCAGGTCGCCATGGACCAGTTCGAGACCGAACGGGTGGAGGCCGCCGCCACCACCATCTGGAGCACGGGTTGCCGTAGCTGGTATCTCGACGACCGCGGGATCCCGGCCACATGGCCCTGGTCATTCGATCGATTCCGCGCCGAAATGGAACGGCCGAAGATGGTGGCGTACGACCGACGCGGTTAGATATCCCACGGTCCTAACTTGTCAAGCGGCTCTTGCGAGCTCGATCTCTGCTCGATGTCCCCAGGCGGTGTTCTCGTCGTAGTTGGTGTGGTGGATGAGACAACCGTGGAGGATGCCGACCAGCAAGGGCACGATCTAACCGTAGAGCTCGGGGCTCTGGCCTTTACAGTGCTCACCGGCTGGCGGCTCGGTGACCAGCCTCACTCCTTGGGGGACTGAGGTGGTCGATCCCCATTAGGCCGGCGCGGGGGAATGCCCCTGTGGGTGCACCCGTCAATCCGGGGAGCCTGGTTACTGCGGCAGTTGAATGCCGAGGTCAGCGGCTTTGGCCACAGCCGCGGCGGGGAAGATGTTCCTGACCAGAAATGGGTCTCTCACCATCAGATAGTCGGGCACCAGAGCCTTGGTGTAGCGCTCGAGGTAGAGGAGTTGCTTGGCGATGAGCACCATTTCCCGCGGTGCGGTGGCGCCGAGTGATTCCGCAATGTCGAAAGCCTGTTTGAGCAATTCCCCGAGGTTGAGGCCGGACACCGATTGGTCCAGAAGCGGGTCGAGGACCATCCTGAGTTGCTCCCCGACCACCTCATCGCTGATGTCCATGGCAGCCGGGAAGATCTCGACCCTGCGGAAGGCTCGGGCGATGCGGGTGTAGTCGCGATCGAACAGAATGGTGAAGAGCAAGTCGGAGAAGAACTGCTTCCACGTGCCGTCCAGTTCCCCCATGATGCCGAAATCGAGAAACGAACACCGTCCGTCGTCGAGGAGCCACATGTTCCCGGCATGCATGTCCCCATGGAACGGGCCATGGACGACGGCCGCCTCGAGCCACGCCTTGCACCCTCGACGAAGGACCAGTTCGGCGTCGATGTCCCGCTCCCGGATGGTGTCGAATGCGTCCATCGGGATTCCCACCATGCGCTCCATGCAGATCATGTGGGGACCGCAGTAGTCCCAGTAGACCTCTGGCGCGGTTACCCAACGGTTGTCGCCGAACGCACCGATATGGTCCCGGAAGGTTGCCTGACGGTGCGCCTCGAGGGCGAAGTTCAGTTCCTGGTTGGTCACTTCGTGCAGGTCGTTGATGATGGCAGGTGCATTGAAGCGGGAGCCGGCCTTGGTCCGGGCCAACACCAATGCCAGTTTGTGCAGGATCCGTAGGTCGGTGTTCATACGCCGTGCGATGTCAGGACGTTGCACCTTGACGACGGCATCGCGTCCGTCGGGCAACACACAAGCATGGACTTGGGCGATCGAGGCGGCCGACAACGGCCGATCGTCGAACGAATGGAAGAGCTGGGCCGGCGACCGACCGAGATCATCCCGGATGAGGCGGTGCACGGTGTCGGATGGAAACGGGGGAACCTCGTCGAGGCAGCGTTGACAGGCGTCGGCAAGCGGAGTGGGGAACAAGCCGGGGGACGAGGCGACCAGTTGCCCGAGTTTGACGAACGTCGGGCCCAGCGTCTCGAAGCCGTCCACCACCGCGCCGGCGGCGAGGACCGACCAACTCTGTCGGATCTGGCCCAGTTTGCGAGGGAGGACCCGCAGTAGGGCCATCACCATGACGAGACCGATGGTGACGACCCGACCTAACTCGCGCCCACCGAATCGGTCAATGGGCGGTGTATGAACGGCCAGGTCCTCCGGCGGGGGTCCCATGGAATAGGGCCCGCGGAAATTGCTGATGACCCCGGCGCCACCGAAGGTATCGGCCACCTGGTGGTACATGTCGCTCATGACCCTCGGCCTCCTACAGACGATGCTGGCTGGGCCAGCATCCCCTTGAGGCGTGTCCCGAACTCAATGTCCGCGGTCTGCTGCAGGGCGAGATCCAGCTCGGCGGTGACGACGGTGGTGGCGAGCGGACGCATGCGCAGCACGATGCCGGCCAGGTTCTCGGCATTGCGAGCCGAAGGCACCCCATCGACCAGGTGTGGCTCGATGACATGGTGCACCACCATCTGCACGAACCGACCGGCGATGGCATCGACGTCGGACCGGAGCTGCCGGAGCTCGGCAAAGAGGTCTTCGAGGGGAATCCCCAACCGGGCCACCTCGACGATGGCACCCAGAAGCCTCGGGCTCGGCACGCGGACCCGCACCCCGTCGGGTTCGACTTCGACGAGGCGCAGCCGTATTGCCTGATCGATGACGGCGGGATCCTCGAGTGAGAGGCCGTAGTGCTCGAGAATCTCACCGATGGTTCCGAGTTCGGTGACTTCGTCGCTGAAGATGTCGATCAACTCCCGGCCCATGCCGAGCAGGTCGCCGAGGTCCTGACCATGACTCCAATTGTCGAGCAGCTCTCCGATGTTGCCCAGGGAGTACCCCCGCTCCAGCAGTGACCCGATCAGACCCAGACGAACCAGATGGGCCGGGCTGTACCAGGCAGTCCTCCCGATCCGTCGCGGCGACGGCAGGAGCCCACGATCCTGATAGGCACGTACGTTGCGGACGGTGGTGCCGCCGGCGTGGGCCAGTTCATCGATGCGCATCTCGTCGGGCGTCGGTTCGGCCCGGTCCTCCGGGCGCCCCGATGTCATCGGGTGCGAGCCGGCGGTGGGTCCGGGTGGCGGGACGGGGGCGGAGTGAGGTCGATGCGGGCGATTGCCCGGCGCAAGCGGGGTGTGAAGCGTTGGCTGAACAACCCGAGGTGCGCCTCGGCGGCCACCGCCACCAGCGGACGGTCACCATCGACGGCTCGCAGTACGGCGTCGGCCACGATCTCGGGGGTGATGTGGCGACGTTTGTAGAGGCGATCAGCCGCCTGACGTCGGGCGTCCTGTTCATCGGCGTCGACCCCCACATAACGGGTGGTGGTGGCGATGCCGGTGTCAACGAACCCCGGGCAGATGGCACTCACGCCGATGCCACGATCGCCGAGCTCGGCCCGGAGGCACTCGGTCAGCATCAGTACCGCGGCCTTGGATGTGGCGTAGGCGGACAAAGACCGTGACGGGATGAAGGCGGCGGCCGAGGCCACATTGACGATGTGGCCGACCTCTCCGTTGTCCACCATCAGGCGCCCGAAGGCGCGTGAACCGCGGATGACCCCCCACAGGTTGACGTCGAGGATCTGCTCCCAGTCGTCATAGGTGGTGTCGAGGAAGCTCCCCGCCATTCCGATGCCGGCGTTGTTGACCACCACGGTGGGGGCGCCGTGTTCGGCGCCAACCTTGGCGGCCAGCGCCTCCATGGCCGCACCGTCGGTTACGTCCAGTTGATGGGACTCAGCCGTGGCCCCGGCAGACCGGCACAGTTCGGCGGTGTGCTCCGCGGCATCAGCCGACAGGTCGGTGACGATGATGTGTGCGCCACGCTCGGCAAAAGCCTGGCAGACGGAACGCCCGATGCCCGAGCCGGCTCCGGTGACCACCACCACGGGTGTCGGGCTACGACCGGCGGGCTTGGCTCCCGCCTCGACGGCGGCAACGTGTTCGCTCACCCATCGGGCTACCTGGTCTGGTCGTGACCGGGGGAGCCAGTGTCGGCCACCGACGTCACGACGTACGAAGGTGGTCGCCAGCGCCTCGATGCCGTCCAGCAGTGACGGTGTCACGAAGGCGTCGCCGGAGGCCACCAAGAGCTGCACGGGAACCTCGGTATGTACCTCATTCGGACGCCTGGTGTGTTGGAAGATGTTGGCCCGGTAGAGGTCGACCCCCCGGGCCGCATCGGTGGCAAGGCCGGGTCCCGGCCAATTGTCGTCGATGGTCGCACCCTCGCGTCGTTCCAACATCATTGGCCACAGACGGGTGAGGCCGTGCCGCCAGGCGAACGGGGCGAGCGGCGTATGGAAGGCGTAGACGTACCAAGAGTGGATGGCCTGATCGAGGAGTTCCCGCCAGCGCCCGCTACCGGGTCGCATTCGGGCCCGGATCCACCCGCCGACATGATCGAGGCTGGGCCCTGACATCGAGGTATAGCTGGCAAAGCGAGGAGCGGCACCGGGATCGGTGACCGCGGCCCACGATTGGATCGAGCCCCAGTCGTGGCCGACCAGGTGGATGGGCCGATCGGGTGAGACGGCGTCGGCCACCGCCACCAGGTCGGCGACGAGGGCTTCCATCCGGTACCCCGAACGCCCGTAGGGGACGCCGGACCCGCCGGCACCGCGGACGTCGTAGGTCACGACATGGTGATCGGCCTCGAGATGCTCGGCCACCAGATTCCACACGTGGTGGTTGTCGGGGTAGCCGTGGACCAGGATCACGGTGGGAGCGCCGGCCCGGCCGCGCTCGTGGACGGCCAGTGACAGACCTCCCCATCCGGCCACCGTGCGGCTGCGGAGTTCGGTCATCGAAGACCGATATCGGCGGTGTCGCCCCGCCGCGGGAGGCTTCCGGCCACGGATTCGGCCACCTCGTAGGCCAATGGTCGCCATTGTGGGAAGGCAACCGACTGGTTACCGGAACCGGTGGAGATCGTCATCACTCCCGACTGTTCCAGTATCCAATGTCATTGTCAACCGGAGGTTACCTCTCCGGTCGGGCGGAACCTGTGGTCGGTGGTTCGGTCGCCCATGCCGCATACATGGCGATCAATCCCTCAGTTGCCTGCTCGATGAATTCGGGGTCGCGCCCGACCTCCCCGACTTGGAGCCATGCCTGCACGGCTTCGACCAGGTAGGCGACGATGGTCCGGTCCGCCCAGGCCCGGATGACCGGGTCGGCAATGGTGGTTCCCACCATGCGGTCGGCGACCTCAACCGCCTTGGCCCACCACCCGTCGTAGTACGAGGCGAACCGTGCCTCTCGAAGGGAATGCCCGGTGAGTAATCGGAAACCGTCCGGATTCTCCCGGGCCGCCGACAGCATCGATCCCACGATGTATCCCCATTGCCCCGGGACGTGCTCCATGCCTTGGATGAACTCGTCGCGGAGCCGCTCGGCCACCCGTTCGAGCACGGCGCGGTAGAGGTCTTCCTTCGAATCGAAGTGTCGGTACACGATGAGGCGGGTGATCCCGGCCTCGGCGGCGACGTCATCCATGGAGGTGGCGGCAAACCCTCCACGGGCGAAGGCGGCGGCAGCGGCCCGGAGCACCTGTTCGCGCCGCTCGTCCTGATGCATCAGCCGCCGGGTCGGGGTGATGGTCACGGGAGAGGCCTCATACTTGCCAAAGTGTATACGCATGCGTATACACTTTGGCGAAAGGCACTACCGGCCCGAGGGGGGACCGTCATGACGACGTTGCAAACCGAATTCAGTGAGACGGAGCTGCTGGCCGAACATGCCATCGCCGAGCCCTTGATCGTCAATGACGTGCGTTGTCACGGAGGGTTCGACGAGAACGGCCACTACGTGTCACCCCGGACAAAGAACCGGTGGCCGGCCATACGTGCCTGGGAAGAGCAGCGCCTCGCCCAGTTCGACACCCCGATTCTCGATGTCCCCCTCGACACCTGGCCCGAGAGTTTTCCCAATGTCGCCCAGTCGAAGTTGCTTCTTCGCCACGGTGTGCCCGAGCCGACGATCACCTCGCTCACCCGGATCGGGACGGTGGAGGGTTTCGGAGGGATGCTGCGCCTGCTTCCGACGCCGGATTTTGCCAGTTCCTTCGATGAGGAGATTGCCGGGACTGCGATCGCCCACATCGGTGGTGGGCTCTTCGAGGCTCATGCCCGTGACGAATCCGGTTTCGGGGATCAGGCCGGTCATGACCGGATGTGGTTCGCGGCCCGGGACATTGCCTTCGACGACCCGGCCACCGAAGATCACACCGAGCGCATGTTGGATCGCATGGGCATCGACACCTCCCCGAAATCCGCCGAGCAGATCAGCCGGCTGCAGCAGGCAGCCATAGCCGGTCGAGTGCTCCCTGACGACATCGACTTCACTTTGGAGTTGGTGGTGGGCCGGATGATCGGCCTCCTGTTGATCGAGATCTCCGCGTTCCACGGTTTCCGATGGGCGGAGGCGGTACTCAGTGATACCGAGTTGGTGGCCGGTGACGGTGCGGCCGCCACCCTGGTCTCCCACATCCGAGCGGACGAGACACCCCACGTCGCCTGGCTGCGCACCGCTCTCTCCGAGATGCGGGACCGGACCTGGGTGGGAGAGTACGGACGCAAGTACGACGGGACCTCCATGATCGAAAGACTGTGGGACCGGGCGTTGGAGAACTCCCTTCTCCTGCGTCGCCAGGAGAACTTGCAGTTCTTCATGAGCGAGATCGAGGAAGCCGTTGACGGCCGACCCGACGGAGCTGATCTGATCGAGGAGATGCTCAGCCTCGGGACTGTCACCCGGCTCGATGACGGCACGGTCGTCGACACCGCCGGCCAATCCCTCCTCGGTTGATCTGAACTGCCGTGAAGTTCGGCATCTTCTATGAGCATCAGCTCCCTCGTCCATGGCACGAGCACAGCGAACAACAGCTGATCAACGATGCTCTCGACCAGATTGAACTGGCCGACAAGGTGGGAATCCAGTACCTGTGGGAAGTGGAGCACCACTTTCTGGAGGAGTACTCGCATTCGAGTGCTCCTGAGGTATTCCTAGCTGCTGCCAGCCAACGAACCCAGCGCATGCGTATCGGGCATGGCATCGTGCAAACCGCGGCGGCGTACAACCATCCGGCACGGACCGCCGAACGGATCGCCATGCTCGACCTGGTATCCAACGGGCGGGTGGAGTTCGGGTCGGGGGAGTCGTCTTCGGAGGCCGAGCTCCGAGGTTTCGGCATTGATCCGGCGGTCAAGCGGGAGGCGTGGCTCGAGGGTCTTGAGATTGCCATCCGCTGCATGACCGAGACGCCCTTTGGCGGGGTGGACGGAATCTTCACCCAGATGCCGCCGCGCAACGTCGTCCCCAAGCCGGTTCAGAAGCCCCACCCTCCCCTGTGGGTGGCGTGCAGCCGCCGTGACACCATCCTGTTGGCGGCGGAAAAGGGGATCGGGGCCCTCAGTTTCGCCTTCATCGAGCCCGAGGACGCCAAACAGTGGGTGGAGGACTATGAGGCGGTGCTGTCGGAGAAGTGCATCCCGGTCGGCCTGTCGGTCAATCCTCAGGTGGCCTGTGTCACGCCCATGATGTGCTCCCCTGACGAGGACGATGCCATTGCCCGGGGGCTGGAGGGAGCCAACTTCTTCGGATACTCGCTCGCCCACTTCTACGTGTTCGGAGATCATGTCCCCGCTACCACCGATGTGTGGGAGGAGTTCCAGCAGCGCCGGGGGAACATGGGCTATTCCCCCGAAGCCGCACTGGCGAATCGACAGCAGACCCTGGGTGCTCAGGTGGCCTCGGGAGACGCCAAGGGATTGCGGGGGGCGACCGGCACCCCCGGACAGCTTCGGGAGTTCCTCCGGCGTTACGAGGCCGCCGGGGTCGACCAACTGATCTTCGTGATGCAGGCCGGCCGAAATCGGCACGAGCACATCATGGAGTCGATCGAGTTGTTCGGCGCCCAGGTGCTGCCTGAGTTCGTCGAACGGGACGAGGCCGCCAGTGTGGCCAAGGCGGCCAAATGGGAGCCGATCATCGAAGCCGCCCTTGCCCGGCGGACCACCGATCACCCGTCGATGCCACCCGGCTACGTCATGAGAGCCATACCGAAACAGATGGTTGACGCCATGGACAGTGAGCCGGCACAGCAGTGGCTGGAGTCCCTCGCCGACAAGCAGGCCGCCGGGGTGCATGACGAGGAGTTCCAGCGCCTGGTGGACGGGTAGACCGGCGTCCGATCAGGCTTGGGCCCGGTGGACCGACACCGCATAGTTCCCTGATCCCGAAAAGGGGAGCCGGTGCCAGGTGGCCCACCGCTCGACAGGTTCGAGACCGGCGTCCGTGCAGTGCCGGTCGTAGTCGAGCAGCGCGTACCTTCCCTCCAGTTGGAATCCCGCCACCAGGGCGCCGCCGGGCCGGAGGTGTCGGGCGCAACCGGCCACCAGGGCGGCCTGGGTGCCGGCCGGTGTGAACAAGGGCACGTTGCCGGCCATCACCACGACGTCGAACACCCGGCCGAGGTCGAGTTCGGTGAGGTCGGCTTCCACCCAGGTGAGCCCGGAGCCGATCCGGCGGGCGGTGGCAATCATCGAAGGGTCGGTATCGACTCCGACCACCTCGACCCCCCGGCGGCCGAGCTCCATTGCCACCCGACCGGTCCCGCATCCCGCATCGAGCACCGTGGTCGGGGCCAGGCTCATCACGAAGTCGGCCTCACCGTGTACGGCGACACCCGAAGTCGCCAGGGTATCGAACCGTCTCTGGTAGCTGTCGCCGTCCCATGCCATAGTTGCATCATCGCGCCAGCGATCGGGAGCGTAGGATCCAAGGCGACAATCGGGCGGCCGGGGATTCCAATGAAAGGGCAGTTGTGACCGACGTGGCGAACCCGGAAGCAGAAACCGATCCCCAACGGTCGGTCGACGCGCTTTCCGCCGAACGGCGCTCAAAGCGTGATTCTCTTCGGGACAAGGGCATTGATCCCTATCCGTCCCGGTTCGATCGTTCCCACACCAACGCCGAGCTGCGTCAACGCCACGGTGACCTACCCGCCGATGCCCGTACCGGCGAGATCGTTCAGGTCGCGGGGAGGATCATCAGTGTGCGGGGCCACGGGAAGTTGGTCTTTGCCACCCTGCAGGACGTCTCGGGTTCCATTCAGCTGCTGATCCCGGTGAGCAATCTGTCCGAGGCCGGTGCCGCGGTGCTCGACAAGTCCGACCTCGGAGACTGGGTGGGGGCTACCGGGGAAGTGATCGTGAGCAAGCGGGGCGAGCTTTCGGTCGAGCTCACCGAACTGCAACTGCTCTCGAAGGCCCTCCGACCACTTCCCGACAAGTGGCACGGGTTGAGCGAGGCAGAGATGCGCTACCGCCAGCGCGAAGTCGACCTCCTGGCGAATGAGGACACCCGGCGCGTGTTCGGGATCCGCTTCAAGGCCATCTCCGCCATGCGGGACGTGCTGGTGGCAGAAGACTTTCTCGAGGTTGAGACACCGATACTCCAGCCACAGGCCGGCGGGGCCATCGCCCGCCCGTTCCTGACCCATGCCAATGCCCTCAACATCGATCTCAGTCTCCGCATTGCCCCCGAGCTCTACCTGAAGAGATTGGTCGTCGGAGGCTTTGAACGGGTCTTCGAGATCGCCCGGAACTTTCGCAACGAGGGCGTCGGCACGTGGCACAGTCCCGAGTTCACTGCGCTCGAGGCGTACCGTGCATTCGGTGACTACACCGACGGCATGGACCTCACCGAGCGCCTGGTAGTGGCCGCTGCCCGGGTTGCCACCGGGCGGATGACATTCACATCGGCCGGGGGACCGGTCGATCTGACCCCGCCGTGGCCCCGCCAAGAGTTGTTGGGCTTGATCGAGGAGGTCGCCGGGCGTCGTCTGCATCCTTCCGACCCCGTCGACGACGTCCGCTCCGCCTGCCGTGATCTCGGGGTCGAGTTCGAGGATGCCTGGGGCTCGGGAAGACTGGTCTTCGAGATCTACGACAAAGTGCTGCTACCCAAGATGCTCGGACCCGTGTTCGTCTGCGGCTTCCCGGTGGAGGTATCTCCCCTGGCCCGCCATCGGCTGACCGACGAGACGCTGACCGACCGTTTCCAATTTGTGGTCGATGCCAAGGAGTACGCCAACGGATACAGCGAGCTCAACATCCCCGAAGAGCAAGAGGCCCGGTTCCGGGATGCAGTGGCCGCCGCTGCCAAGGGGGATCTCGAAGCCCATCCGTCGGACACGGCATTTGTACGGGCACTCGAGTACGGATTGCCACCCACGTCGGGGATCGGGGTCGGGGTGGATCGTCTGGTGATGTTGTTGGCGGAGGTCGCCACCATACGGGATGTCATTCTCTTTCCGATGCTCCGCCCCGAGTCGCAAGGATGACGGCAGGAACAGAGGAGTGATGACCAGAGCCCGGGCGGGAATCGCTCCCACCGGTGGGTGCGGTGACTACCGTGGTCGGGCCAGCCGCTTGGCCTCGTTGGTGACGTTCCAACGGACAGCCCCGATGAGGTCGCGGGAGTGCTCCCGCACCGTGTAATCGTGGTGCATGGACCCGTCGGTCAGGGTGCGATCGAGGTCCAGGTCGTTGCGTTCCAGCACGTAGGAGAAGTCGCGTCGCATCGGTTCGGCCAGGTCGTACCCGAACGAGCGGTACATGCGGGCGAACAGGGGTCGGTAGAGGCGGATCCGTTCGTGGAGACCCGATGCATGGGACATGGGACTCTTCGGCCGCTGTCGGACGTACTCGGGGAGCACGTCGGCGAAGGCGTTGCGGAGAACCCACTTCTCCACGCCGTCACGGACCTTGAGGCCAAGGGGAACCTGCAGGGCCAACTTGACCAGGGACAGATCGAGGAACGGGACCCGCGCCTCGACGCCCTGACCCATGGAGATGCGGTCCACCCGTTGCAACTCGGTGCGGCTCAGGTTGCGGATGTTGTGGCGGAAGAGCTGCTGGCTGAGAGTGCCGCTCACCTGTTGGTACATGTCGTATCCGCCAAAGAGCTCATCCGAGCCGTCGCCCGAGAGCACCACCTTTACACCACACTTGTGCACTCGTTCGAAGAGTGGCTTGGTGACCACCGAGTTGATGACGTCGCCGTATTCGGTGAGTTCCGACATGCGTATGGCTGTCCGAACGTCATCGAGGTGGATGTCGCGGGGGCGCAATTCGATGATCTCGTGATGGACGCCGAGGTCCTTGGTCAAACGGCGGGCGAAACGGAGGTCATCGCTGTCATCCGTTCCGACGGTGAAGGCCACACAGTCGGGGTGCATCTCACGGACGTGCAGGAGGGTGAGGGTGCTGTCGAGGCCTCCCGAGAGGATGACGCCCACCGTCAGGTCGGTATCCACCCTGACCCGGATGCTGTCGATGAGGGCTTCCCGCACCAGACGGCAGGCTTCCTCGGGGTCGTCAATGGGATCCTCCCCCTCCGCCAGGCTCATCAGATCCACGTACGGTGACAACTGCGGAGCGGTGCTCGGAGTGCCCCAACCGTGGTAGCCGGGAGCCACCTCGGCAATCGGTGCACCGGCCCCGACCAGCGCCTTGACCTCAGAGGCCACATACAGCGTGTCGTGGAGGTGCGACCAGTACAGGGGCTTGACCCCCACGGGATCACGAGCCAGGTAGACCCGGCCGGTAGGGCGTTCCACCAGTGCGAAGGCAAACTCGCCCCGCAGGTGATGCACAGCCTCCCCGCCCCATTCGAGAATCGCCTCGAGGACGACTTCGGTGTCACCGGTACTGCGCATCTGGTGGCCGAGGGCAATGAGCTCGGTGCGAAGCTCCCGGTAGTTGAAGACCTCGCCGTTGTAGCAGAGGGCCCAGCGGCCATCGGCCGACACCCATGGCTGCACGGAGTGCTCCCGATCGACAATCTTCAACCGTTGCGTCCCCAACATGCGGCCGTCTTCGCACAGGGTCTCTTCGCTGTCCCCTCTCGGCCGGATGTTCTCCATCATGCGGTCGAACAAGCCTCTGTCGGCTGCTGGGCCGACGATCAGCGCAATGCCACACACGACGGTCAGGCAGCCACGAGCAGGCTGTATGCCTGTCGAAGGTCATCACAGGCGCTCGGATTGATGCACACGTGCCAGGCCTGTCCCTCGTCGATCACATTGCAGAGCCCGGCGTTTTGGCGGTCCAACAACAGATCAGCCAAGGTCTGGTCGGCATCGAATTGGCGGAACCAGCGCATCTCGACATCAGCGGCGTATCCACAACAGTGGGCACTGGGGATCATGGCCGCATATCCCAG
>JADGOI010000012.1 GCA_017883075.1 Acidimicrobiales bacterium | reverse complement strand
TCGTCCAACACCGCCGTCCACGATGCCTCTGGACGGGGCAGAGATCGCAGGTCGGTCGGATCGGGACCCACCACCACATCGAGGGCGGCAACCACATCGGACATTCTGCGGGCCATTGGACCCTTGGTCGAAAGGTTCTGCCAATCGGGAGGATGTCCGCCTCCGGACGGGACTCGACCGAGGGACGTCTTCATCCCCGAGAGCCCGCAACTGGCTGACGGGATCCGGATGGAGCCGCCACCATCGGAGCCGGTGGCGAGCGGAACCATGCCCGAGGCGATGGCCGCCGCGCTTCCGCCCGAGGAGCCGCCGGTGCTGTGGGCGAGGTTCCACGGATTCAGCGTGCGCCCAAACACCGAGTTCACGGTGTCGGCCTTCCATCCGAGCTCGGGGGTGTTGGTCTTCCCCACCACGACACACCCCGCCGCTACCAGCCTCATCACCAGAATCGAGTCGGACGTGGCCGGTACGTGGCCGGCGAACGCCGGTGAACCGAGAGTGGTCACGTATCCGGCGGCGTCTTCGAGGTCCTTGACCCCGATGGGGATGCCCGCCAGTGGCCCCGGGTCCTTGCCGGCGGCAACCGTCTCGTCGACCACCGCCGCCGCGTCCAGGGCCCGCTCCCCGTCCACGGCGACGAAAGCGTTGAGGGTCGGATTATCGGCATCGATCTGAGCCAACGCGTGGCCGACCATCTCACGGGCGGAGAGTTCGCCCCGCCTCACCCTCCCGGCCAGATCGACAACTGAATCGGTACGGAAGTCCATGAACGACGGTACCTCCGCGGTGCCCGGACGACAACCGAGTCGGTGGGTACCCGCCAACCTCACCTGCCGGTTCGACAATTCAGTGTGTCCCGAAGCAGTGTTTGCCCATGACTCCACCGTCGCTGAAGCAGATAGTGCTCGATCACGTAGCGCACGCCGTTCCGGCGTGGAAGGACGCGTGGGCACGCTACGCGCCTGACCTTGGCGCCGAATGGAAGTCCGGAGGGGAAGGTACCGGGTTCTCACCCGCACAACTGCATTTTGCCAACGGGGCACGGATTGAGCTGTTGATGCCCCACGACACCACCACCAACGACTTTCTGGCCCGCTTCCTCGAGCGGAACGGGCCCGGCCCTCATCACCTCACCTTCAAAGTCCCCGATCTTCTGGCGGCCCTCGACGCGGTGCGTGATGCCGGATTCGATCCGATTGGGGTGGATCTCCGCGATCCCGGGTGGAAGGAGGCATTCATCCATCCCAAGCAGGCAACCGGGGTCGTGGTGCAGTTGGCTCAAGCCCTCGTCGACTGGGCCAGTTCCCCACCCGAGGGCTATCCGACCGAGCGGCGCCAGAAAAAGAACGGCGACGGTCCCGTGGCACCGGCATCGCTTCTGCGAGTCACCCATGCGGTGGCCGATCTCTCTACCGGGGTCGATCTGTTCAGCGGACTGCTCGGGGGCCACGTCGTAGATCGCGGCACCGGTCCCGGTGAACAGTGGATAGATCTCCGCTGGGACGGACCTCTGGGCGTACGACTGGTCGCCCCCACTGACGGGCCCGAGTCCAAGGAGCTCTCCGCGTGGCTGGGCGACCGAACCGGCCGGGTCCACCACCTGCTGCTGACTGCCGAGGAGCCCGACACCTTGGTCGGTGCTGATCCGGCCCCACCCGGCCTTCCCGGCCTGGGGGGCTCGGCTCACGGCAGCTGCCCCATCGTGATCGAGCCCGAGAAGAATCTCGGATTACGGCTGGTGGTGGTCCCAAGCTGATCTGAGCCGGTCAGGACCTATCCGGGCAACCCGGTATCCTGTGTCCGATGAGCCCGAAGGATCGCGACCTCGACGACTCCATGGCTGACGAAGTGGAAGATGACGAGTCTCTCCACGAGGAGTTCGAGAACGCCATCGGAGACGAGGACGGGACCGACCCGGCAGAGGCACCCACCGGCAAGGCGAAGCGACTCGACCGGGTTCGGGCCAGCGTCCAGTCCGCCAATATCGAACCGGGTCAATCCAGCTTCTCGACCAAGTGGGCCATCGACCGCTTGGACGAGCGGGAGAAGCGCTTCTCGTTCGCCGCCGCCGGTGGAGCGGCCCTCTTCGGCGTCATCATCTACCTGGCCGAGACCCAAAACCACAACTTTCGATTGGCCAAGGGACAGATCACCCCGCAGACGACGCTGATCGTGGGGCTCGTTGCCGCCGGGTTGTTGATCGCCGCCACCATCTTGGGCCGCCGGGCCCCAGCCGGATTCGTGGCGTTGTTCACGGGCGCGGCATTCGGAGGATCGTTTCTGTTCTTGGGTTTGCCGTTCTTCGCCCTGGCCGTTTGGCTGTTGTACCGCTCCTACAAGATCCAACGTGAGACGGCGGGCAAGATCCGGGAGGCCAGAGCCGCTCCGAGGACTCGATCCTCATCTGGATCGCGCCCGGCTGGCTCACCCCGTCCGTCTACCGCGACTGCCCGCGGGGGACCCCGGTCAAAAGGGCCGCCCGCACCGGCCGGCAACAAGCGATACACCCCCAAACGCCCGCTCCCTCCTCCACCCAAGCCGTCGCGGCGCGCACGCAAAGCCGCCGCTTCCGACTGAGTCGGGCCCCGACAGGAATCAGAAACCGCTTACGTTGGGTTGGTGACCAACGCCGACCGCAACAGGTCGAGGATCTCCGCCCGCCGACGGACCAATGACCGGGCTGTCGGCTCTTCACCGAGGGCGCGAAGCAACTCGACCTCGGTGAGCATCCCGATGACGGTGGAGTAGATGGCCAAGAGCAGAAGACGGGGCTCGTGACGTCTCATGTGACCCGAATCCATCTCGGCCCCCAGAAACTCCGAGGCGCGTCTGACCAGAGGCTCCAGTGCAGCCACGAACCGGGTCGCCGCCGGCGGGCCCAGTCGCCCCATCTCCCGGACCAGCCCCAACAGCTCAGGCTGTCGGGCCGCCAACCTGAACACCGAGCGCACCACGGCCTCGACCTGAACCCATCCGGTGCCGGCGGTGGCCAGAGATCCTTCCAATGCCTCGGACAATTCGATGGCGCTCCGGTCGATCACCGCATCGAGGAGAACTTCCTTCGATGGAAACCAGTAGAGGATCGTCTGTTTGCGCACTTCCAAACCCGCCGCCACTGCGTCGAGCGAGGTGGCCTCATATCCACGGGTGGCGAACGAGACGAGAGCAGCGTCGAGGATGCGGGCCGGGGTGCTCGTCTCGTCGGCCACCCCGTTACTGGTCGGCATGGGTCGGGGCCGACCCCTGTCCCGGCCTGCTGCACTCTCTGATGGGGCGCTCGACTTGGTCACTTACCATATGGTAGACAGATCTGGTGACCCGTGTTCGTGGCGCCCTCGGCGGCAAACGATTCTTTATCACCGGAGCCACCGGGTTTCTGGGAACGGCCCTGGTGGAGAGATTGTTGCGCAGTGTTCCCGATTGCGAGGTCGTACTCCTCATCCGGCCGACCCGCCGTTCGACACCGATGCAGCGGGCCACCAAGGAGATCCTGAAGAACGATTGTTTCGATCGGCTCCGCCACGAGCGTGGCGATCAGTTCGAGACCCAGGTGGCCAGCCGAATGACGGCCGTGGCCGGCGACGTCGGTACCGACGGGCTGGGCCTCGACGAAGAGGGACGACGACAGTTGTCGCGGTGCGACATCGTGATCCATTCGGCGGCGTCGGTCAGTTTCGACTCCCCCCTCGATGCCGCGGTCGAGGTCAACTTGCTCGGGCCCTCGAGGGTGGCCGAGGCCATGGTGGCTGCCCGGGACGCGGCCGCGGCGGAAGGTCGGGTGGGGCCCGTCCATTTCATCCCGGTCTCCACCGCCTACGTGGCCGGAACCCACCAGGGAGAGGCCAAAGAAGAACTGCTCGAGGGCAACCGGTTCAGCCTCGACGTGGCGTGGAAGAGTGAGGTGGACGCGGCCCGGCGCCAACGTGGCGACAGCGAGGCCGAATCCCGCCGGCCCGAGCGACTACGCGCATTCTCGAAGGCGGCCCGCAGCGAATTGGGTGGGGCCGGGCTCCATCTGTTGGCCGAGCGCGCCGAGCGACTTCGCGAGGACTGGGTCAAGAAGCAGCTGGTCGAGATCGGGAAGGTCCGGGCCCAATCACTGGGTTGGCCCGACGCCTATCCCTATACGAAGGCCCTCGGTGAGCGAGCCCTCATCTCCCAGTACGGGGACCTCATTCCCATCACCATCGTCCGTCCGTCCATCATCGAGTCGGCGTTGGCCGAGCCCCGCCCAGGGTGGATCCGAGGGTTCCGGATGGCAGAGCCGATCATCGTCTCCTACGCCCGCGGCCTGCTGAAGGAATTCCCCGGCGTTCCCGAGGGAGTGACCGACGTCATTCCGGTGGACTTGGTGGTGGCCACCATCATCGCCGTCAGCGGAGAGAGTCTCCTCCACGCCGCCGAGGGACGGCCCTACGAAGGGCCGAGCGTTTACCACGTGGCTTCCGGGGTCCGAAATCCGTTCCACTACGGCCGTCTGGTCGAGCTCATCCGGGAGTGGTTCACCGAACATCCCCTCTACGACACCGACGGCCAACCCATCGTGGTACCCGAGTGGTCGTTTCCGGGTCGGGGCCGGGTCCAACATCAGCTGACCCGGGCCAGCAAGGCGATGGACATGGCCGAAAAGGTGGTCGGGTCGTTGCCCATCCGCGGCCGCCAGGCGGCGTGGATGGCCGCCCTCGAAGAGAAACACCTGTTGGCCGATCGGGCCCTCGGCTACGTCGAGCTGTATGGCGCCTACACCGAGACCGAGGCCCGCTACCGGGTCGACCGCCTGCTGGCGCTCTGGGACCGCATGGACGAGGACGACCGCCAGATGCTCTGTCTCGACCCGGCCGCGGTGGACTGGGACCACTATGTCCGCGAGATTCACCTCCCGTCGATCGTCGAACACGCCCGGGTCAGGACCACCCCAGGCAGATCGATACAACCCTCCCGGGCCGATCGGGCCCGCAAGGCCATCCTCTCCCCCGACCGTCACCTGGCCGCCTTCGACCTCGAGAACACCCTCATCGCTTCCAACGTGGTCGACTCCTACGCGTGGCTGGCCTCGCGCCATCTTCGGGCCGGCGAACGGGCGGCGTTCATCGCCGGACTGGTTCGCAAAGCTCCGTCGCTGCTCGCCCTCGACCGACGCGATCGGGGAGACTTCCTCCGGTCGTTCTATCGACGCTACGAAGACGCCCCGGTGGACCAGCTCCACGACGATGGTTGGGAGCTCTTCCATCATCAGCTATTGGCCAAGTCGTTTCCGGCGGCCATCGCCCGGGTGCGAAAGCACCGGGCCCTCGGACATCGCACCATCCTCATCACCGGGGCCCTTGATTTCGTGGTGGAGCCTCTCCGTCCGCTCTTCGATGAAATCGTGTGCGCCCGCCTGAGCCAAAAGGACGGCCGGTACACCGGGCGCCTGGCCGAGCTCCCCCCGATCGGTGAAGCCCGGGCCCTGGTGCTGGCCGACTATGCCGAAGCCGAGGGTCTCGAGCTGTCCGAGTCGATGGCGTATGCCGATTCGGCCAGCGATCTCCCCATGCTCGAGGCGGTGGGCTTCCCGGTGGCGGTCAACCCCGAGACCAAACTCGCCGCCATCGCCCGTCGGCGTGGTTGGCACGTCGAGCATTGGGACAAGGCCGACGGCGGCGCCCAACCCATGCTTCCCATCGGACCCCTCGACACCCGCGACGCCGCCAAACGGGGTCGTACCAGCTCAGCCGCCCTGGCCGGAGCCGTGCGCCGACTGGCCGCCAAGGATGCCCGATGAAGGCTCTGGTATTCGAGCGCAATCTTCCCCGCTTCGCCGCCTCCCGGGTCGCCTCCGTCTTCGGATCGGGTCGGGGCGCGGGAATCGGGCCGCTTCAACTGTTGGACGCATTGCCCCCCGAAGCCCCGGACTCCGACTGGTTCCACCTCCGGCCACTGCTCTCGGGTATCTGCGGGTCTGATCTCGCCACCCTCGACGGCCGGAGCTCCCGGTACTTCGAGGACATCGTGAGCTTCCCCTTCGTCCCCGGCCACGAGGTGGTGGGGGTCCTCGACGGCGGAGGCGTGGACTATTCGGGAACAGTGATGGCCCCCGGGACACGGGCCATCATCGAACCCGTCCTCGGCTGTGCTCCCCGCCACATCGTGCCGCCTTGCCCTCAATGCGGGTCGGGGCACTACGGGCTTTGCGGGAACCTCGCCCTTGGAGTGATCTCACCGGGATTGCAGACGGGTTTCTGCGCCGACACCGGAGGCGGATGGTCTGCGGCCGGCCTGGTCGCCCATCGCTCCCAACTCCACGCCGTCCCCGACGGGTTCTCCGACGAGGACGCGGTCATCGTCGAGCCGACCGCCTGCGCGGTGCACGCCGCCCTGTCCGGTGACATCCAACCCGGTGACTCCGTGGCCGTCATCGGTGCGGGGACGCTCGGGCTCACCACCATCGCCGCTCTGCATCATCTGATACGACCCGCCACCTCGTGCACGGTGCTGGCCGGTGCCAAACACCCCCATCAACGACGGGTGGCCGAGGCAATGGGAGCGGACACAGTCGTCCCTCCCGACCAACTGGCCCGGGCGGTGCGCCGACAAGCCGGGTCACTGGTGCTGGCCGGCCGGCTCACCGGTGGCGCCGACGTGGTCTTCGATTGTGTGGGCTCGTCCGAGTCGTTGTCCCAGGCATTGGCCATGGTCCGACCCAGAGGGCGGGTGGTAGTCGTCGGCATGCCGGCCAAGGTGTCGGTGGACCTGGCCCCGTTGTGGCACCGCGAGCTGACCCTGGTCGGCGCTTACGCCTATGGCACCGAGTCGACGACCGGCCCGGGCGGCGAACCTCGACGCACCTTTGAGCTCGCCATCGACCTGGTGACCCAGGCCGGCCTCGGCTCCCTCGTTTCTGCCGCCTATCCACTCGACCGCTACGAAGAGGCTCTCGTCCATGCCGGCGCGGCCGGTCGTCGCGGCGCGGTGAAGGTGGTCTTTGATCTACGCAACCGGAAAGGACACAACCGATGAGCCCCAGGCCCGGATTTGTGCTCGAGGTCGACCGCTCCACCCCGCCCACCCTGTATTGGCACGGTGAACGGTTCAGGATGGAGCGCCTGCCCGAGGGGAGTCGGGTGATCTACGCTCCCGAGCCCCTCGACCCGTTGGGCGACCCGTCGGCGGCCATCCGCCATGCGTTGCGTCACCCGTTGGGCGACAAGGACCCGCTTCCGGCTCTGCTGCACCCCGGCATGAAGTTGACGATCGCCTTCGATGACATCTCGCTGCCCCTCCCTCCGATGGAACGACCGGACATCCGTCAACTTGTCATCGAACAAGTTCTCGACATGGCCGCCGATGCCGGGGTCGACGACGTCGAACTGATTGTCGCCCTGGCCCTCCACCGTCGAATGACCGAGCCCGAGCTCCGCCATGCCCTGGGCGACCGGATCTACGATGCCTTCGCCCCGAACGGCCTCCTCACCCAGCACGACGCCGAAGATCCCGATGCCCTGGTCCACCTTGGTCTCACCGACCAGGGCGAGGATGTCGAGATCAACAAGCGGGCGGCGGAAAGCGACCTGTTGGTCTACGTCAACATCAACCTGGTGGCGATGGACGGCGGGCACAAGAGCGTCGCAACCGGTCTGGCCAGCTACAAGAGCCTCCGCCACCATCACAATCCTCAGACCATGCAACGGAGCCGGTCATTCATGGACCAGCACAAATCAGAGTTGCACTCGGCCAACTGGCGCATGGGGAAACTCATCGCCGACAGTGGCGTCAACGTGTTCCAAATCGAGACCAACCTCAACAACGACGCGTTCCCTCCGGCCTTCAACTTTCTCCAGAAGCGCGAGTGGGAATGGGGGGTCAAGGACCGCCTGGCCTACCTGGGTGCATCGAAGGTTCTGGACCGCACCCCGGCAAAGTACGCCCGGCAGGTCTTCCACTCGGTGAAGGCGCCCCACCGGATGACATCGGTTCAGGCCGGTGAAGTCGAAGCCGTCCACGCCGTCACCACCGACAACGTCTGGAAGCAGCAGGGCGTGGTCGTAGAGGGCCAGACCGACATCCTGTCGATGGGACTCCCCTACATCAGCCCGTACAACGTGAATTCGATCCTCAACCCGATTCTGGTGGCATGCCTCGGTCTCGGCTATTTCTTCAACATGTACCGGGGCAAACCGTTGGTGCGCGAGGGCGGCGTGGTGATCATGAGCCACCCGACCCCGTGGGAGTTCAGTCCGGTCCATCACCCGAGCTACATCGACTTCTTCGAACAGGTCTTGAGCGAGACAACCGACCCCATCGAGATCGCCAACGGATTCGAAGAATCATTCGCCACCGATCCGTGGTACATCCACCTCTACCGGACCGGCCACGCCTATCACGGTGTCCACCCCTTCTACATGTGGTACTGGTGCGCTCACGCACTTCAACACCTGGGAGCGGTGATCATTGTGGGTGGGGATCCAGCGGCCGTCCACCGTCTCGGCTTTCGGGTCGCCTCGACCATGGCCGACGCTCTCGAGATGGCCAATGACATCGTGGGGACCTCGCCGACCCTCACCCACATCCATACCCCTCCGATCTTCATGTCGGACGTGCAGTGACACCCACACACGGGTCCTCACGATCGCTGCTGAAGACTCGGGCCGTTCGGGCCGACGCCGCGCTCGGCACCAACCGGCGCCGGGCGGTCGCGACCCTCAAGCGGTACTCCCCCACCGGCATCGCCTCCCGCGCCGGCAATCGGAGATTTCCGTTGGCCGCGCCCAGCTGGCCCGAGAACGTCCCGCGTCCGGCGCCCGACCGCGACCTGGGAGTCGACTATGACACCAGCTGGTCGCGCAAGTATCCGGTACGGCTGGCCCGGGCCATGGTCCTCGACAATGTGACCCGCCCCCTGGCCCGGGTGATCGCCTCTCCCCTGATCCGGGGTGACGAGTACCTGACCGATGTCGGGGCACCGGTGATTTTCGCGGCCAACCACACCAGCCACATCGATACCCCATTGTTGATGAGCTGCCTGCCGTTGCGTTTCCGGCATCGGACAGTGGTGGCGGCCGCGGCCGACTACTTCTTCGACCGCCGCTGGAAGGCCGACTTCTTCGCCTTCTCCCTCGCCGCCATTCCCATCGAACGGAACAAGGTCAACCGTCGTTCCGCCCAGCTCGCTGCCGATCTCGTCGGCGACGGCTGGAACCTGATCATCTTCCCCGAAGGGGGTCGCTCGCCCGATGGATGGGGTCAGACGTTCCGCGGGGGCGCCGCATACCTCAGCGTGAAGACCAACCGCCCGGTGGTTCCGGTCCACCTCGAGGGAACCGGGAACGTATTGCCCAAGGGGAGCAAAGGGATCCGGCGCACCCGTACGACGGTGACCTTCGGAACCCCGTTGTGGCCGGAAGAGGGTGAGGACGCCCGTCGTTTCGGGCTCCGTATCGAGTCGGCGGTAGCCACATTGGCCGATGAAACCATCACCGACTGGTGGACGGCCCGGAAGCGGTCAGTGACGGGAACCACGCCACCGCTGCAGGGACCCGACGTGGCCCCTTGGCGCCGGTCCTGGGCCCTTCCCGAAACGAACCCGACCCACTCCGGTTCGGATGGGACCGAGTGGCCACACCGGTCCGACTGAAGACGTCAGCGCCGGGGTCGCGGAACGTGCCGTAGACGGGCCGACAGCTTCACGGTTCCCGCCATGGCCAAGCGCTCGGCCCGCAGCGCATTCTCTTCGCCATCCTCGAGCCAGACGAGTGGGAGGCGTTCCCCGCGGGACACCAGGGCCCATCCCAGCAGCAGGTCGGCCAGCGCCACGTTGCGGGCCAGTACCGGGCCATGGAGGTAGGTGCCGATGACCCGCCCACTCCATGCCCCCTCGGTCCCGTCCCCGCCCCCATTGCCCACCCCGGTGATCACTCGAGCCAGTGGTGACGCCCCAGGACCGATGGTGGTGACGCCGCCGTGGTTCTCGAACCCGGTCAAGGCCGGGAGAGCCGAACCGTCCGGGTCCCGGGGGGCGTCGGGTTCCACCGTGGCCACCAACTCGCCCACCGCCCGAAGGTCGGTTCCCTTCCTGGTGGTCACGTCGAGCAGGCCGAGGCCATCGTGAGGCCGATCGGCTGCGTCGGGAAACTCCCGACCCAGAAGTTGAAAACCGGCACATACCCCCAGGATCACCGCGCCATCCTCCACCGCCCGCGTCAACGTGCCGTCGGCGATCAGGGTGGACGCCGCCCGCACCTGCGGGCCGTCTTCCCCACCGCCGATGCAATAGATGTCGCCGCGGGGTACCGGTCGGTCGGAAGGTGCCTGCACGAGGCTCACATCCAGGCCCCGCCACTTGGCCCGCCGGGCCAACACCAGGCCGTTTCCTCCATCCCCGTACGTCCCCAGCAGATCGGGGTAGATCACCACCACCGTCAACGGCGAACGCGCCCCCTTCGCCATGCTCACAGTCGGCTCCTCAACTGGGCGAAAGCCGTGTAGTTGCCGAGGAACTCCACCGGTATCGAGGCGCTGGCCACCGACAACCGGCCGGCGTTCCCAATGGCCATGTCCACTGCTTCGAGCACGTCCGGTACCACCCGGTGGTCCACTTCGGCGTACCGGAGGCGCACGGCGAGGTCGCGGCACCGCTCCCCGGTAGCCACCACTGCCCTCCCAATCAGGCGCTCGAAGGGGACGTCCCAGAGCCAGCTGGTATCGAAACCGTCGGCAACCCGGGCGTTGATGGAGAGCACCACCGGAGAGGTGGGGTCGCCCGATTCACCGAGGAGGTCGAAGATGGCAGTCCAACCCGCCGGGTTCTTGGCCAGCAACAGCCGGATATCCCGTCCCTTCCGTTGCACCGTTGAGAAGCGACCGGCCACTTCGTGCAACTTGGACAGTCGCTCCACGGCGGTGGTGATGGATACGGGCGGTTGACAGTGGGTTCCGGCGAACTCCGGTGCGGCCACCGCCACCATGGCCGCATTGGCCCGATTGAACTGGCCGGGCAGCCCGATGACCACCGGAAAGCGACGTCCGTCGGCCAAGACGAGCACATCTCCCTCCAACCACGCGAACCGTTCGGGCCGACCAAATCCGCAATGATCGCAGTTCCAACTCCCGGACGCTTCAAAGACGATGCGGGCACCGCAGGCGGGACAGCCGACCGCATCGTCGTGCCAGACCTGCCCGACGCCCACCCATCGCACCTCCGGCGCGGTGGATGCCGCCCACACCACCATCGGGTCGTCAGCGTTGGCCACCACCACGGTTCGCGAACCGCCATGGCCAACGGGGTCGAGACGTCCCAGCGCCGACCGCCACCGGTCCACCAGCATCCGGACTTCTGAAATCCTGTCGAGCTGGTCCCGCGACAGATTGAGGAGCACCACTACTTGGGGGTGGGTGTCCTCGATGAGACGACCCAGATACGCCTCGTCGACTTCGAGTACCACCGTCCCGACCGGCCGGGTCCCGATGAGGGCGGCCACGTGGCCGGCCGGCATGTTGGCGCCGGTGATGTTGGTGGCCACTCCGACCGAATCGGGTTCGGACAGGGCCGCCACCAACATCCCGGTGGTGGTGGTCTTCCCGTTGGTACCCGAGACGAGGGCGACATCCCGGTCCTTGGCCAATACCGCCAGAAGCATGGGGTCAACGGCCAACCCGGCCCTCCCGCCGATGACGGTACCGCTGCCCCGCCCGAGCAGCCGGGACAACCGATTGATCCCTGACGCCACCTTCACGGCTACCGAGGGACGAAACGGGAGCCGGCGGGTAGCTGGGGGGTGGGGGCCGGTCACGCCGAGGGCTGCGTGCGGGCCAGTTCCTCACTGGTGGGAATCCGCTGCGTCCGGGACTCCTCCGGCAACAATCCTGAGATCGCACTCATCAGCGTCTCGGTATCAGCCACAGCATCGTGATGGGTCAGGTCGACAGGCGCCCCGACCCGCACGGTGACCATGGGTGGATGGCCCAGGGCTGTCATGTTCGGCAACTTCGACGACCGGGGCCACACCTCTTCGGTGCCCCACACCCCGATGGGCACCAGTGGTGCACCGGTCCCCGCGGCCAGCCGCGCGGCGCCGGTCTTGCCGGACAGGATCGGGTCGAAGAACGCATCCCCCCGGGGAATGGTCCCCTGGGGCAACACGATGACAACCTCACCGGCCCGCAGTGCCGCGCTCGCCCGGCTCATCGGATCAGAGGATCCACTGCCGCGGTCAACGGCGATGCCACCCAGGGCCCGAGCCAGATGGCCGACCACCGGGGCGTCGAAGATCTCCTGTTTGGCCATGAAGCGCACGGGCCGATTGAGGCGAGCCGCCACCAGGCCAACGGCAACCACGTCGAAGTAGCTGCGGTGATTGGCGGCCAAGAGCACCGGTCCCTCCCTCGGGATGTGATCCACGCCGTCCACATCGAACCGGGCATAGGGAAATGCCTCGGCCCGGAAGATCAACCGGGCCAGGTGGTAGGGCTCCAGGCCCAACAGCGACGGCACTCCCGGAGGGCGGTCCCAGTACTCGAGCGGCCACCGCCGGGCCACGGCGACGACGGCCAATCGGGGATCGGCATTGAGCGGGTGGGGGTGGCCGACGGCGGTCAGGAGCGGCAGGTCGTAGAAGCTGTCCGAGTAGACATGGGAAGCGGCCAGGTCGACACCGTGGGCATCGGCCCATTGGCGCACCGCATGTCGCTTGCCGGTTCCCCACACGAACCCACCGTCCAACCGACCGGTGTACCGGCCTTCGATCTCTTCGTACCGCGTGGCGATGGTGGCGTCGAAGCCCAGGGTCTCGGCCAGTGGCGTCACCAGATCCGACGGCGACGTGGTGGCGAGGACCAGGGGGCGACCTTGCCGACGGTGCACCTCCAACGCTTCGAGGGCCCACGGCTGTACCAGGTCGACCAGCTGTTCCACTGCCCGTTTGCCGGCCTGGCGAGTGGCGTCGGCCGACCGGTTCCGCATCATCCGGGCCGCGGCCCGGGCCAGGCCGATGAATGGTGCCGATTCGCCGAAGCGGTTGTAGAAGCTGTACATGTACCGCTCCCCCGGCAGGTGCTGGCCTTCCTTGACCACTCCCTCGGCCGCCAAGGCCGCGTGGACCACTGGTCCGCTGGCTGACCGGAGCAGGGTCCTGTCGAGATCCACGAATACTGCTCCGGAGCCGTGTGACATGGCTCCACGCTACTTCCGCTGCCAACCGTCGCGGCAAGACATCTCGGAGCCTTCGGCTCGGACGACCTGCCACCGGAGCCGACCCGACCCCGGACGCGGCAAAGGGACCGCCGGGGGGATGGCGATCCCTTCGCACTGACACGACAAGGAACGGAGGGGGGGTTCCTGATCCCTGTGGTCTGTCTCTATTGTGAACAATCTTCGGCCATCAGTCAAACAGTTATTCTAGATATCTACTATCGTCTTTAGAGATGGAACTCCGACACCTGCAGGCACTGGTCGCCATCAGTGACCATGGCACGTTTTCCGGTGCCGCCGATCATCTGGGAACTGTGCAGTCCAACGTGTCGTCCCATGTTGCCCGCCTCGAACGCCAGTTGTCGGTTCCGTTGATCGACCGCAGCAACGGCCGCTTCACCCAGGAGGGAGAGGTGGTGTTGGCCCGCGCCCGCCGCATCCTCTCCGAAGTGGACGCCCTGATCTCCGACGTCGCCGCCTGCAAGGACGAAGTCACCGGTACCGTCAGGGTGGGAATGATCGGAACCACCGCCCGATGGCTCGCACCCCACCTGATGAGGTTGACGGCCGAGCGCCATCCCAAACTGGCCCTGGTCATCGTGGAGGGTTCGACCATCGGCCTCGAGCCCCAGCTGGCCTCGGGTCAGCTCGATCTGGCCATTCTCAATTTGCCGGTGCCCGGCAAGGACCTCGTGTCCACCCTGCTCTTCGAAGAAGACCTGGTCCTGGTGGTCCCTTCCGGCCACCCGTTGGCCGCTACCGACCGTCACCTGGTCCTGAGGGATCTGTCAGAGGTGAAGTTGATCCTCCCTCTCCCCGGAACTGCATTTCGTGACGAATTGGACGCGGCCATCAAACCGTCAGGGATCACGCTGAATCCCTCCGCCCAGATCGATGGGCTCAGGTTGATTGCTTCGTTGACCTTCGAGGGATATGGGCCCGCAATTCTGCCCGCCTCGGCCATTCCCACCTATCTGCGGACCCGATTCCAGCCCCTCGCCGTGGAAGGACTTCCGCGACGGCGGATCGGGGTGGCCCAGCGAAGCCGGGGGCTGCCATCGGCCCCAACCCTGGCCCTTCTCGATCTCCTGAGGGCGATCGTGGCCAAGTCCGATCTACCCGATGGTCTCCACACCGGAGCCTGATGAATCGAACCACCGTCCGTCGGGTCGAGTCGATGGCGGTAGTGTCGCCGTCCATGTCCGTCACCGCTTCGATCCACCCCCCGCGGGTCACCACGGGAGCGGGTCCGGTCAACTCTCGGCGGGCCAGGGCCCGATGGCTCGGGGCGGTGCTCATCTGCCTCGCGCTGACAGGGGCAGGCTGCTCATCCCAGACCACCGGCGGAAATGCCGGCAACGGCCCCCACAACCCTTCTACCCCGGCCAACACCGTGTACTCGAAGGCGGGACCCTACGCTGCGGGGACGGCCCGGGTCACTCTGCCGGACGGCGACCTCGCCCAGATCTGGTACCCGGTGGACCCGTCAGCGGTCGAGGGCAAGAGCAAGTACACCTACCGGGTGAGATCGTGGTTCCCGGCCGTGTTGGCATCCAACCCGGCACTGGCCTCACTCCCTGACAGCGTGCCCACCGATTCCTACGAGAACGTTCCGGCCGCCACCGACACTGCGGCTACCGGTGACCCGAACAAGGCCTTTCCGGTACTCCTGTTCAGCCATGGGAACGGCTCCTATCCCGAGCAGTCGAGCTTTCTGGCCGACCACCTCGCCACCTGGGGCTTCGTCATCGCCGCTCCCGACCATCGTTCGCGTGACCTCGGTGCCGTGTTGTCGAACACCGTCACCACCGTCGGCGGGCCCGACCTGGTCGACATGGACAACACCCTGAGCTTTCTCCATGTCGAGAACAAGAACCCCTCGTCGGTCCTCTACGGGAGGCTCGACTTTTCCAAGGTGGGGGTGTTCGGCCATTCGGCCGGCGGGGGCACAGCCGTCACCATGGCCGCCAGCAACTCGGCCATCAGAACCTATGTCGCCCTGGCACCGGGGGCCGGTGTCCCACCGACGACGGCCAAGCCCGGTCTGGTGATGTATGGCGCCAGCGACACGGTTGTCGATCCGTCGAACGTGCAGCAGCTCTACTCGGGTCTCCCGGTGCCAAAGCGCCTCATCGTCATCACCGGCGCCGGGCACAACGTGTTCGATGACATCTGCGGAATCCACAACGGGAGTCAGCGGCTGGTGGACCTGCTCAAGTCCAGCGCCGGATCAAGCGGACCACTCGGACAAGTGGCCTCTTTGGCCGACGATGGATGCTTCCCACCCGACGTCAGCCCATCCTCGGTCTGGCCTCTCATCGACCAGGCCGTCACCGCACAGTTGCGATACGGGCTCGGCATCGACAACGCCCCGCGTGGACTCGACCCCGGACTGGACCACGCCTACCCCGGGGTGAGCGCCGACTACTACCAGAAGCCTTAGAGCTCAGGCACCCTTGGCTCGCGCCACATACGCCATAACGGCGGGCTTCCGGGCCGCGAGCGGAACTCGTCGATCACTTCAAATCCGAAGCGGGCGTAGAGGGGAACGTTGCGCTCCTTGGACGACTCGAGGTAGGCGGGCATCCCTTCCTCGTCGATCTGGGCCAACCTGGCCGTCAACAGTGCCGATCCGATGCCGATGCCCTGGCGGTCGGGTTCGGTGCCCAATGTCGCCAGGTACCAGTGGGGCTCCTTGGGATGCAGCGCGTCGATCTCCGTCAACAGCTGGAGGGCCCGGATCATCCGGGTGCCCACCAGAAACGGGGCTGTCGGCAACAGCTCGAACAATTCCTTGAGTCCCTGACGGTGGCGGGTGGGCGGGCCCCACACCGCCGCACCACCGAAGTCCGCGGTGGTGTACACATGCCCGAAGTTGAGGTACTGGCGACGGATCTGGGTGGTGAAGAACGAGTGGAGCCCCAAACGACGGCGGCGGTCGCCGCTGAAGACGAAGTTGGACACCGGGTCGTCATCGAACGATCGCACCAGGAGGTCGACCACGGCCGGGACATCCGATCGGACGACGCGTCTGACCACTGGGCGAGCCGGGGCATGTTCCACTCTGGGATGGTAGCCGGGGAACTTCCCTTCTAATTGGCGCCGGGATCCACGGGATATCCCGACACCACGGCCAGTGAGCCGCCCTGGCGCCGGAGGACCCGCTGCCACAATCCCTCCGGGTCGGCCGAGACCGGATCATTCGGCTCGGCTCTCACCACGTACCACGATCCCTCCTCGATCTCTTCCTCGAGCTGCCCGGCGTCCCAGCCGGCGTATCCGGAGAACAGCCGTACCCCGATGATCAGGCCGGCAATGGGACCGGGACCGGCGGCCAGGTCGATGGTCCCGACCGGATGCGCATCGGCGATGAGTTGTCTCCAGCCATCGGACGCGGGCATCACGGGATCAGCGTCGCCGTCCTCTCCCAACCGGAGCCGGGCCAGGCCGATGACCGCATTACGGGCCACCGGTCCCCCGGTGAACAGCTCGGCCGGAGGTGTGGCCAAGGGGTGCCACTCCGGAAGCACTTCATCCACTCCCACCCCCCCGGGCTTGTTCAGTACCACGCCCAGCACGCCGTGATCGCTGTGGTCGAGGACCAGCACCACCCGTCGGGCGAAGTTGGGATCCTCCAGGCGGGGGGACGCCACCACCAGGTGGCCGGAGAATGAATCGGGACGGGGTGCGCCACCGTACGGGTCGAAAGCACGAGGTGAGCTCGAGGACACACCCCAATCATTGTCCACCCGCGTCACAAAGTGGCGCCGAGCCGTCGCTTCGATGAGGCTGGGGCCATGGCACTCGTATCGATCGACCCGATTCGCCCTCACGTGAGCGTGGTGACCCTCAATCATCCAGACCGGCTCAACTCGATGTCCTTCGCCTTGGTCGGTGACCTCTACGCCGCCTTCGACCAGGTGTCGAACGACAACGAATGCCGAGTGGTGGTCCTCACCGGCGCAGGTCGGGCGTTCTGCTCGGGACTCGAACTCGAACACGCCGGGCTCCCACCCGGCACCGAGGACCTCGGGCGCCACCGGATGGGCATGCGGGCCATGGAGTTCATGGGGGGCATCGTCCCGGCCATGCGCGCCCTGCCCCAACCCATCATCGCCGCCATCAAAGGGCCGGCCTACGGCGGGGGGATGTGCCTGTCCCTGGGGGCGGACATCCGGCTGGCCGGCGACTCCGCGGTGTTCTGCGGGGCCGGCATCAGCAACGGGCTCACCGGGGCTGAGCTCGGGGTGAGCTGGCTTCTCCCCAAGGCGGTCGGCACCTCCAATTCGGCGGAGATCCTGCTCACCGGCAAGTTGGTCGACGCCGCCGAGGCGCTCCGGATCGGGCTGGTCTCCCGGGTAGTGCCCGACGAGGCGCTCCTCACCACGGCCATCGAGTTGGCCGAGGGAATGTGCTCCTTCAGCCCCTTCGGGCTCTCCCTCACCAAAGAGACCATCTGGGCCTCTCAGGAGGTCTCCAGCCTGCAGGCGGCGGTGGCTCTCGAGAACCGGACGCAACTCCTCGCCGGGCACACCGGCAACCTCACCGAAGCGTCGGCCGCATTCCGCGAAAAGCGCCGACCCGTCTATACCGAGTAATCACCAACGTGACCAAGGCACGAAGGGGACGGCGGCGACCTGCTCACCGAATGACCAGTCCGGCTGACGGGCAACGCCGTGAACACTGGCGATCCGACGGGCAACCCAAGACCCGGTTCCCCGGGCCCGACGAGGCCAATCGGGCATCTCTCCAACTCCGATTGGAAGAGGGCGCTGACCTCGACCCCTACCTCTGTGGCTTCTGCCGCGGTTGGCACCTGGGCAATCGACGGGAATGACCGAAGCCTGAGGTGCGGCCCGGCTGCGCCTCAGGAGCCGTTACAGTTCCGGGCGTCACTGAACTCGAAGGCCTGCTTACGGACGTCCGATGACCGTCATATCCCCTGACACCGCCGATACCCGCCTCGGCGCAACCTCTCCTGCCTCCGCGGATCGTCTGGTCCGTGGGTTGAGTCTGGCCGTCTTCCTGCAATGGTTCGGCGCCAGCGCCATCATCCCCATGCTCCCCGAGTACATCCGCCACCGGGGTGGCTCGGACTCCCTGGCCGGAGTGGTGATGGCCGCCTTCTTCGGCGCCGGCGTGCTCTTCCAGTACCCGGCGGGTCGAATTGCCGACCGCCTCGGCCGGCGCCCGGTGCTGCTGGCCGGGCTTGCCGTCTACGCCGTCGCCAGCTTCGCCTTTCTGGTCCCGATGGGAACCACCATGGACATCGGCCTGCGCGCCCTGCAAGGAATCGGGGCCGGGGCCGCCGAAGTGGCGGCGCTGGCCATGGTGTCGGCCGCGGTGACCGCGGAACGGCGGGGCAAGGCCTTCGCCTCCATCTACAGCGGGCAGGTGGCGGGCATGGCCGTCGGGCCTCTGGCCGGCAGCATCCTCGGCGTGAATCTGATGTGGATCGTCTTCGTGGCTGCCGGCATCTCTTCGTTGGCCGCCTGCGTCCCCGCTCTCGCCACTGTCGAGGTGCGCACTCGATTCGACGGCGGTGCCGTGGACGACCTTCGGGCCCGAGCCGGCACCCAGCGGGGCATCCGCCGTTCCCCCGCCCTGATCGGTTCGCTGATGGCTGCCGTGGTACTCGGCCTCACCTTCGGCGTCTATGAGATCTGCTGGACACTCCTCCTTCGCCTTCGGGGTGCCTCGGGGTGGGAAATCGGCCTGTCGTGGACCCTGTTCGCCGTCCCCTTCGTGTTGATGGCCCGACCCGGTGGATGGCTCACCGACCACATGGATCGGAAACGCCTGGTGTTCGGGGGCCTGACGTTGTCGGTGGCGATGTGCGGGGCGTATCCGTATCTCCACAGTGTCGCGGCACTGGTCGTTCTCGGAGGATTGGAGGCTGTCGGTATCGCCGTCGTACTCCCCGCCGTGCAGTCACTTCTGGTACAGGCCTCGGATCCCTCCGAATACGGACGAGTGCAAGGCGTGTTCTCCACCAGCCAGACCGCCGCCACCGCGGTGTCGGCCGCGGCCGCCGGAGCACTCTTCGGCGTGGCGGCGTCGGCACCATTTGTCATCGCCGCGTCGATCGGTCTCATGATCACCGTGGGGATCGCCCTGGTGTGGCGGACGGTGAGCGGGACGGTTGCCCACTGACCGAGGTGTCAACCCAGGCCCGCGTGCAGCGATGCCCGCCAGCGCCCGGTGGCCGGAACCGCGCAGAGGGCCGTCCCGGCCTGCACCAACCAGTCGACAGCCTCGGCATCGGAAGATTCGGTCGACAGCTGGGCCACCAGGCCTCGGCGGGGGTGATCCTGGGTGACCCGCCATCCCGCGGGAAGGGAAAGTCCCAGATCACGGAGCCTGGCTACCACCCGAGGCCCGGAACTGTGTTGGAGGCCGACCGCGGTGAGCTTCACTGTTCCGTTGGGGGCTCGGGTACCCGGGGCCCAGGTGGCAAGGGGAACCTTGTGAGGACTCCCGCCGAAGATGGCCAGAGGACCGGGGGGTGGGGGCTCGTCTTCGCGGTCGATGACCGGTCGCAGATTCACCCATCCGGTCCCCGACGCTTTGATCTCGGCCATTCGAGCCAACAAATCTCCCCAGTCGCCGGGCACGAACTCCAACTCTTCGGGACGGGCCCGGGTCACGATGCCCCTCTCACGTCTGAAGATCGGCGATGCCGTCGGCCAGCAACTCGAGCTCAGCCCTCCATGAGTGCGGGGTCTCGATCGGCCGGACCACGAATTTGGAGAATCCGACGTCGAGAAAGCCTTCCATCAGGTCACGCAGACCATCGATACCCACCGGAACCACCGCAGAAGGATCGACCCCGCGGCGTTGGGACGCCATGGCCTGAGCCATCTTCGGTGAAAGCGTGTGATGGGAGTAGCCGATGGAGACGCCGAAGTGCTCGGGGCTGATGGTGCGACCCTCCTCTTCAGCCACCTCGTGAATCACCGAGGTGGCCACGGCCACCTCGTCAGGCGTGCACGCGGACGGCAGCCAACCGTCAGCGAAGCGCCCGCAGCGACGCAGGGCCGCCAACCCCATGCCTCCGGTCCAGAACTCGAAGGGCTGCTGGACCGGTGCAGGTGACACACACACGTCATCGAATCCGGCGGTCTCACCGTGATGGGACACCGTCTCCCCTGTCCACAACCGACGCAGCAACGGGAGCATCTCATCCATCAGCCGGCCCTTGTCGGGACCGGGCACTCCCACCGTTTCCGACTCCGGTTGGCGAGGCAACCCAGGGACGAAGGTGGCCAGAAGCCGACCACCCGACAACACATCCAAGGTGGCGAGTTCTTTGGCCAACCGCACCGGGTTTCGCCCCGGCAGCACGAGTGTGGCTCCCAGTTTGAGCCGGGGGTTATGGGCGGCGGCGAAGGCCAGCGCCGTCAACGGTTCGACAGTTGGGGCAGTGAGAATCTCGGGCAACCAGATCGAGTCGAATCCAAGCTCGTCGATATCGTCGACAAGGTGGGCGAAGCCATGGTGGTCAGGATGCGAAAGCGCCCCGACGCCTATGCCGATCCGGACCTTCATGGCCGCTCAAACCGTGGGCCGTCGAACCGGTCCACGCTGGCGAACGCCTCCACCGGCTCTCGTCGGAGTCGGGTCGGTTGGTGTACCGGACGCCCGAGGGCCAGCACCCCGGCCACCACCACCTCATCAGGCACGCCCAGCGCGGCTTTCACCGAAGCCTCGTCTCGCACCACCATGGTGGTCATGACGCCGGCCAGCCCCTCACCACGTGCCGCCAACAGGATGCTCCAGGCGAACGGGTACACCGATGCCCCACCGACCAGTGTGTAGTGGTCAGCGTCCCGATCCACGGTGGCCAAACGGGTGAGATCGGCCAACAGCACCAACATCGCCGGGACCTCGTCAAAATGCTCGGCGAACCCGCCGGGGGCAGCCGCGGCTGCCGTGGCGATCTCGGGTGCCTCGGCGATGGCCTGGCGTTCCCGGTCGTTGTCGGTGACCGCCGCCCACGGGGTGAGGCCGGCCTTGACCTGGGCCAGGTACTCGTACCACCCGGGTAGATAGATGTCACGGAGGGTGCGGCGGATAGTGGGATCCTTGACCACCACCACCCGCCAGGCCTGACGGTTCCCACCGTTGGGGGCAAAGCGCGCGGTGTCGAGAATTCGGAAGATCACCTCGTCGGATACAGGTGACGATTCGAATTCCCGTACCGCCCCGGTCGTTCGCAGTGCAGCGCTGAGTTCCATGGACGCGACGGTAGTGGGAATCGGCGGGCACCCGCCTCCCCGCGATGGATCGAGTTACAGAACCTCGAGGATGGCGTCGGCGGCGCTCACCGAAAGACCCGCGCCCGGCTCGACCTGCAAGGCGGTGACCACGCCGTCCTCGATGACAGCGGCGTAACGCTGCGAGCGGGAACCGAGACCGAATCCGCTGCCGTCCATTTCGAGGCCGACGGCCTTGGTGAACTCGCCGTTTCCGTCGGCCAGCATCACCACCTTGTCGCCCACCTGTTGGGCATCACCCCACGCGCCCATCACGAAGGGGTCGTTCACCGAGATGCACACGATGGAGTCGACACCCTTGGCTTTCAAGTCGTCGTAGCGGATCAGATAGCTGGGAAGGTGGTAGTCCGAGCACGTCGGGGTGAACGCCCCGGGGACGGCAAAGAGCACCACCTTGCCGGTGCCCAGCACATCGGCGGTCTGCACGTGGGTGGGCCCACCGGCTCCGAACGTCATCACCTGCACATCGGGAATGCGATCGCCAACCGAAATGGTCATGGTGTGTCTCCTCGTACTCGATGACGACCCCGGCGAGCCGTCCCCCGGTCGGGGTTGGCCGTCGAAGGCAGCATACGTGCCGTTGCCGGAATCGCTGACCCCACCACGAACGCCACAACGATCCCCACCAACACCGCGGTGGTCCCGGCGTCACCTAAAGCGTGGCTGCCGCGGAGATCACCTTGCCGAACCGGTCGATGGAGGCAATCTGCTCGTCGCGGGTGTCCCCCGGTAGGCCGACCGTCACCCAACTCACCCCGATGCCGGCCAGCTGCTCGATGGACCCGATCACCGCGTCATCGGCGCCTTCGCCAGCACCGAAGTTAGAGGGGACATCCGCAGCGAATGCCACCGTGAGGGGTTGGGTCCGTCCAATCGACCCGGCGTACTCGCTGGCGTACTCCAGTTCGCGGGCCAGGTCGGATGGGGTCACCAGTACCGCGGTCCTGGTGTACTTGGCCAGACCGGCGGGGTTCGGGAACGGGCACCAACCGTCAGCCAACTCGACGGCCCGCCGGATGGCCCGACGGCTGTTGCCCCCGATCCAGATGGGGGGATGCGGCAGTTGGCGAGGCGTGGGGAGCATCGTATTGCCGGTGGCCTCGAAGGAGGCGCCGGACCAGGTCACGCTCTCCCCCGTCCATGCCGCCTTCATGGCCTTGATGGCGTCGTCGGTGTTGTCGTTGCGATCGGCGAACGAGGCGCCGAGCGCGGTGAACTCCTCTTCGAGGTAGCCGCTCCCGATCCCGAGGGTGACCCGGCCACCGCTCAGCACGTCGAGGGTGGCCACACCCTTGGCCGCCATGAAGGGGTTCCGGTAGGCGAGGACGAAGAGGTTGGTGTGCAGTCGGATCCTCGAAGTGGCCGCGGCAGCGAACGAGAGCGCCACCAAAGGATCGAGGGCGTGGTGTCCTCCATGCGCCAACCATGTGTCGCCCGGAAACGGGTGATCAGTGGTGAACACCGCTCCGAATCCCACCGCCTCCGCGGCCAACGCCAAGTCGCCGATGACCCCGGGGGACAAGAACACGTCGCCGAGTTCCACCCGGTGAGTAGGGAGTCGATAGGAGATCTGCACGCCCTCCACCGTAACCTCGTCCGCCCGGTGGGTCCGCCTACTCACCGCCTCCGTCGACGGTGGAGCTCACGATGCGGTCACAACGGCGGCACCAGGCGGCGAGAGAGGAACGGTCGCTCGGATGCACAAGGCCGCCGCACTGCCCACAACGGTGGATAATCGGAGAATGGCTGGTGCCCAGGGTCATCAGGCCAACATTGTGACATATCGGCACGGCCGACGAAAGTTACTCACAGTGCCGGTTGTACCTCGCGGGGCGGTCATGAAGGAGGTCACGACGAGATGCTCTGCCTGTTGCTCATGCCCCGGCGAACTGGGGGCCGGCGATCCAGGCGGGCAGTCGCCGGGCCTTCCCGGTGGCATCAACCGCCCCGTGAACCGTGACCGCGGTGGCACGGGCCACCCCGTCGACGGCCAGGAGGTAGCCGATCTGAAATGTCGTCCCGCGCACCTTGCCCACCATCAGATTGATGTCGACCACATCGTCGAATCTGAGAGGCTGCCGGTATTGGACGAACACTTCCAGCACGGCAAAGTCGGTGCCACCCGCCCGGACCTCATCGTAGGGATGGCCCGCGTGGCGCAGGAACTCCACCCGGGCCTCCTCGAGATAGGGCAGATAGGCAGCGTGATGGATGATGCCCATGGCATCCGTCTCGGAGAACCGCGTACGGATGGTGTGGACGAACTGATAGTCGCCGGGATCGGTGGGCGGGATCAGGGCGAGTCTCATGTGATGGACGCTACCGACCAGCCGGCTCGTGCCCGGGCTGGTTCCACTCGATCCATCCCCGCCCGGTCCGCCCGTCTTTGGCGGTGAAGCGGGCCATGGCCCGGGGAAACCGGCTGATGCGGCCATCATCGGCGGTCAACAGCAGCGGGCCGAACGCCAGCGGTTCAATGGCCACCTCGATCCCCCCGGGCTCCACGGCGGCGAAGCCACTTACCGGCATGCCCTCCCTTCCGGCCACCTCGGATACCGACAATGTCCCCACCGGCAGCACGGCACCGTCGGGTGGCTGCACGTAGCCGAAGGCGACCGGGAACCCGGGCATCCGGATGTCGGCGAAGTGCAGCCGGGTGCCGTCGTCGAGACGAACCGCCGCCCAACACCAACCGAACGCCCACCAATCACGCACGCCCCACGAATGGTCGCGTTGACCTTCCCCCCGCACCACGATCCGCTCGCCGCCGACCGACAGTTCGCCCTCCACCAGGCACGGCACTTCGTAGCGGGTGGTGACGTCATAGTGATACGGGGTTCCATCGGTCATCCAGGTGAGATCCATGGCCAGCGTGGTGGGTTGGCCGGCATCGCCGTGATAGCCGGCCGCCGCATCGTCGTGGATGGCTGCCGGCGCGGTGGCCCGCAACGACATCTGCTGAAGCGGATCACCGGCTACACATCTGATCGAATGGCCATCCGCATCGATCGACACGTCGGTTCCGACCGACGGGGGCAGGTCATACGAGACAGAAGCCACCATCGGCCGGGCCGGGCCGACCACCATGGCGGTCCACCAGGTGACGCCCAGGTTGGGGTACAACCCGATGCGGGCATAGCCACCCACCGAACCGTCCTCGGACACGAAGTCGAGGTAGTACGACTCGTTCCACAGTGCCTGGGTGTCGGGGGTGTGAAGTTGCTCGTCGGTGGCATCGACGGCGTGGCGTTGGCGTTCAGGCATGGGTTCTCCCTGGGAGCATGGCCTCGGCATCGATGTCGATGGCCTGTTGGGCGTGGCGTTGGACGTTGGTTACGAACATGGCATCCCCGCGTTCGGTTCGCTTCACCAGCATCGAGGCTCCAATCCCCATGAGGAGTCCCCCGAAACAGGTCAGGCGGTAGTCGTCTTCGAGTCGGGCGAAAGGGTACTGGTCCACCCCCTGCCCCACCAGTTCCTGGTGATAGGTCATCAGCAGATCGTGCTCATGGATTCGGCGATCGGCCACGGTGAGACTCCCGCCCAAGAAGTAGGAGACATCCGACGTTCCGAGTCCCCAGGACGCGGTCTGCCAATCCACCACCCAAGGACGCGGATCACCCGGGCGGAACAACAGGTTGTCGAGGCGGAAATCACCATGGGTGACGGTTCGTGGCCCGGGAATGGACTCCAACCATTCACCCAGCACGCCGATGAATCGCTCGCACAGCGCCACATGGGGGGTCTCGAGTTGGTCACCGTAGCGGTCGATGAAGCCGGGAAGCAGGGACGTCACCAGGGCCACGGTGAACTCATTCGACCCGGGGCCAGACCGGTTGAGCCAGGGCCACGACTGGAACTTCTCCGATTCCCACACCGGACCGTGCAACGCCGCCATCTCGCCCAGCGCGGCGGCAGCCACGTCGGGAGCGCATCCCACCAACTGCTCGCCTTGGATGCTCTCGGTCACATCCTCAAGGAGGAGGACGAACCAACCGGTCTCGGGATCGTGCCATCCGTAGTAGCCCAGCGGCATCCGGGTCCCGATCAGATCGGCCACCATGGCGTAGAAGGACACCTCGATCTCGTAGGCACGGGTCATGAGGCCGGTGGACCGGCTGGTGGCGTCTTCCGAGGCGAACTTGGCGATCAGCGAAGCCGGTCCCGCGCCGGGTGGTTCGAAGGTGAGGGTGAGGCGCACCGTATCGGCCATCTGACCCGTGCCCACCGGTTCGACCGACACCGCCCGCACCGAAGCGGCACGATCGAGCCCATCGGCGGCGCGCAGCACCGACGTGAGCCACTCCGGGGTCACGTCGACGGGCGTGCGGATCCCATCGCCGCTCACGTTCACGCCGCCGCCGGGGCCAACGGGAACGGGCCGGTTCGGGCAAGTTGGCCCGGCAGGTCCCGACCCAACACCCCGGCCAACCATCGCGATGCCTCGATCAACCCGCCGAGCTGGAGGCCGGTTTCGAAACCCGAGCGCTCGAGGAGATAGACGACGTCCTCGGTGGCGATATTCCCCGACGCCCCGGGGGCGAACGGGCAACCGCCGATCCCACCGAGGCTGGCATCGATGGTGTGTGCGCCGGCCATCACCGCAGCCAGGGCATTGGCAAACCCGGTATTCCGGCTGTTGTGGAGGTGGACCCGGACCGGCAACCCCGAACGGGACCCGACCTCTCGGACCAGGGCATCCACTTCGTGGGGCACCGCGGCACCGATGGTGTCGGCCAGGGCAATCTCCGACGGCCCGGACTCGGCCACCCGCTCCGCCACCTCGCCGACCCAGGCGCGGTCCACGACACCCTCGTAGGGACAACCGAATGCCGCACCCAAGGTGACAGTGGCCGCCACCCCGGCATCGGCGGCCCGGGCGGCCACTTGTGACCACATGGTGAGGGCTTGGCCGGTGGTCATACCCTGGTTCCGCCGGCTGAAGGCGTCGGTCACCAACACCACCACGTTGACCTCGTCCACCGCGGAGGCCAGTGCTCGGTCGAGGCCGCGCTCGTTGAGGACAAGGCCGGCCAGGCGGGTGCCCGGGCAACGCTTCACCCCGGCCATCACCGCCTCGGCGTCGGCCATGGTCGGCACCCGCTCCGGATGGACGAAACTCACGGCCTCGACCCTTCGGACGCCGGTTGCCAACGCCCGTTCAATGAGTTCGATCTTGGCTTTGGTGGGCACCACCATCGACTCATCCTGGAGGCCGTCTCGGGGAGCGACCTCCACGATCTCCACCGCCTTCATGGCTTCACTGTTTCGGTATGGAGATATCGCTGCCCACATCACGGGCCTCGGACCCCTCGGGCGCCGCCACCTCCACAATCGGTTCGGGCCGGTCGTCGAACTCGGTCCGCAGGGCCCGCGACATCACCGCATGTTGCAGGTAGAGAGCCCCGATATAGGTCAGCTCCAGAATCTCTTCATCACTCAGCTTTCCCCGGAGGGCATCGAACAGACCATCGGGCACCCGACCTCTGTCGAACACCAAGCAATCGGTATAGGCCAACACCAATCGCTCGGTATCGTCGAAGCAGGGAGCCGCGGTCCAGTGCGGGACGGCGGCAATGACATCGTCGCCGACCCCCAGAGCGCGCAAGGACTTGCAGTGTTGCGAGTACACGAACTGGCTTCCGGCCGCCCAGCCGGCACGGGCCTGGGACAGCTCCCGTAGTCTCGGGGCCAGCAGACGATCGGGGCTCTGGTAGAGACCGAAACCCTGCACGGCATGTTCGAGGACATCGGGGACCAGCGCGAACACCGTCCACCAGTCACCCGGCGATCCGGTGGCGGTTCCCGGCTCGGCCACTGGATCCCTTCCTTCGAAGAGGAAGTCGTACATCATGGTGACGATCGGCGCCTTCGCCTCGGCCTTGGGGACCTGACGCAATCGGGGAGCCATCGCCTCAGACCATGATCCGGTCGACGCCCCGCTTGGGTGCATGCACCACGTCATCCTCGGTCAACGTCTTGGTCCAACAAGCAAACTCGAGGAGAATCCCGTCGGGGTCTTGAAAATAGACCGACCGGACGAAGACGCCGGGATGAATCTTGTCGGAAATGCCCCACTCGCTGTCATCGTGGTTGGCCACTTCGGTGCAGTCGACCCCGGCGGCCAGCAGTCGAACCCGATAGGCATCGATCTGTTCGGGTGGAACCGCGAAGGCAACGTGGTTCATCGATCCGATGGCGCTGGTCAAACTGCCCTGATCGGGACGAGCGGCCGGCGCCGACACACCGGGAACCCCGTCGGGGGCATCGGGAAACCAGAAGAAAGCGAGGCAGTCCCCCCCGCCACAGTCGAAGAAGAAGTGCTGTCCCATCCCGGCCGGCAGTTCGATCGTCTTGACCAATGGCATTCCCAGCACGTTGGTATAGAACTCGACGGTTCGTTCCATATCGCTGCACACCAGGGCGAGGTGATTGATCCCCCCGAGTTCAAACCCATCTTCTGACGACGTCATTGTGTCCTCCCTGGCGACGAAGCTGTGCCGACAAACTAGTACGGGCCGGGCTCCCCGGGCCTTCCGGAGATACCCAACCTACCCATATTGCGTACAAATTGGGATATCTGAGTGGTGAGCACTGCCACGGTGTTTGATTTCGAGCCAGCTTTGCATACAATCTGTTCCCGTGCGATCCCTCCAGCATTCCGGGCCCCTGTCCGGGATCCGTGTCCTCGAACTCGGAAGTTTCATCGCCGGGCCGTTTGCCGGCCAACTCCTGGGCGATTACGGAGCCGAGGTGGTGAAGGTAGAGGCCCCGGGGTCGGGTGATCCCATGCGCACCTGGGGCGTCACCCACCAGGGAGACGGGCTGTGGTGGCCAGCGATCGCCCGGAACAAGAAGTCGGTGACCATCGATCTCCGCACCGAAGCCGGCCGAGATCTGGTGCGACGCCTGGCTTCTCAGGTCGACGTGGTGCTCGAGAACTTTCGGCCCGGCCGGTTGGACGAGTGGGACCTGGGCTACGAATCGTTGGCCGTAGGCAACCCGGGTGTGGTGGTGGTGCACATCTCGGGATTCGGCCAAACAGGTCCCCGGTCCGGTGACGCCGGCTTCGGTTCGATCGGCGAAGCGATGGGTGGGATACGCGGCACCACCGGTGAATCGGACCGCCCCCCGGCCCGCTGCGGCATCAGCCTCGGTGATGCCCTGGCCGCGTTGTTCGCGGTGATCGGGACCCTGGCGGCGATCACCGAACGCCAGCGCAGCGGGCGCGGCCAAGAGGTCGACGTGGCCATCTACGAAGCAGTAGCCGCACTGATGGAATCGTCCTTGGCCGACTTCGCCGTTGCCGGGGTCTTGCGGGAGCGCACCGGCAGCGTGCTCCCCGGAGTTGCCCCGTCCAACGCCTACCCGACAGCAGACGGGTCTGACGTGTTGATCGCCGGCAACGCCGATTCGGTCTTCGCCCGGCTCTGTTCGGCGATGAACTCCCCGGAACTGACGATCGACCACCGGTACGCCACTCATGCGGCCCGGGGTGAGCACATGGAAGAGCTCGACGCCCTCATCGCGGAATGGAGCGCCACCATGGCCACCGATGACCTACTCGAGCTCCTGTCGTCGCACGGCGTACCGGCCGGGCGGGTCTACACGGCCGCCGACTCCCTACAGGATCCTCACTACCTGGCCCGGGAGATGGTGATCCAAGCCACCAATCGCGCCGGTGTCGCCCTGCCCATGACCGGCATCGTGCCCAAGTTCTCACGCACCCCGGGGGGGATCAGCGATGTCGGGCCACGGCTCGGCGAGCACACCGAGGACATCCTGCGCCAGCTGGCCGGCGTGGATGACCCAGAGTGGGCGGCACTCCAATCCAGCGGCATTGTGGGATGACCTCGGGCGAACCGGCCGGGCCCGAACACCGAGCATCCAAAGGCCATGCCGCCCTCGCCTACGACCGGATCCGCCAGGCCATCGTGGAAGGTGCCTACGGGCCCGGTGATCGTCTGGTCGAGCAACGGATCAGCGAAGAGTTCTCCCTCTCCCGCACTCCGGTGCGGGAGGCACTCCGACGCCTCGAGTCCGAGGGTCTGGTGGTGTTCCGCCGCAACCGCGGCGCAGCCGTGCGGTACTTGTCGGCCGACGATGTCCGTGACCTCTACGAGCTCCGCGCCAGGCTCGAGTCCTATGCCGCCGAACTGGCGTCCGTCCGAGGCACGATCAGGTCGTACGACGCCATGGACGAGGCGGCTGAGCAGTTCGAGCGGCAGGTCGGCCGATCCGGCGACGTCGTCATAGCCCAGGACGACCGGGTGAGGGCACTCAGCGACACCAACAACCGGTTCCACCAGACCATCGTGGCGGCGGCCGGGCACGAGCGCCTCTCCCAGATGCTGGCCAGCGCGGTGGATGTCCCGTTGGTCTTCCAGGCCCTCCGTGGGTTCGAGCGATCCGAGCTTCAGCGTTCAGCGGAATTCCATCGGATGACTGCCCATGCCATCCGCCGGGGTGAAGGAGCGCGGGCCGGGAGACTGATGTCGGAACACATCCTTCTGGGTCGGGATCGCCTGATGGAAGACCTCGAACGGGGTGAAGGTGCGCGGGCCGGGAACGCGAGTGAGTGACCACTGGCATCCGTAGCCAAGAGCCCCCAGTCACCGGCTCCACCGGAGCCGAGTGCATGCCCCCCGGCCATCTTCCACCAGGGAGGTTCCCGTCACCTCAAAGAGGCCGAATGGTCAGTTGGCCGGTTCTCTCGGAGCCACGGAAGGAGGATCCTCGGCCACATGGCGCGCCCGGATGAGCACATCGTCGAACATGCGCTCGGTCAGCGTGCCGGTGAAGGTATTCCGTTGGCTCGGGTGATAGGAGCTCAGCAGCACTCTCCCGTCCGGCGCCACCGCTTCCGATCCGTGACCAAACGGCGGTCGCGGCCCGAAGCCGAGTTCGCCGGCCACGACTTGATGGGCGAACCGGCCGAGCGCGATGACGACCCGCACGTCGGTGAGCAACGAGAGTTCGCGGCGCAAGAACGGAAGGCAGGCATCGCGTTCGGATGGCGTGGGCTTGTTGGCCGGGGGGGCGCAGCGGACAGCCGCGACCACGAAGGCACCGGACAAGGTGAGGCCATCGTCGATGCCCACACTCTCGGGCTGGTTGGCGAAGCCCGTGCGCCACAGGGCAGCGAACAGCCAGTCGCCGGACCGGTCGCCGGTGAACACCCGACCGGTGCGATTGCCACCATGGGCCGCCGGCGCCAGACCTACGAGCAGGACCCGTGCTGCCGGGTCGCCGAAACCGGGAACCGGACGGCCCCAATAGTCCTGGTCCATGAACGAGGCTCGCTTTTCGACGGCAACCTGTTCGCGCCACTTGACCAGACGGGGGCAGCGGCGACAGGCCACGATGTCGTCAGCCAACAAGTCGAGTGGCGAACTGCGGGTGTCGGTCAGGTTCCCGTCACATCGTCGTCATCGGCCGAATTCGAGCCGTCGAGATCCCAACCCTGCTCGGCTTCGGGAGCGACGCGGGTATGGCCGGATGGCCCTCCGATGCCGTCGGGGTCGTCGCCACCGCCGTCGAGCGTGACCATGACTTCGGGATCGTCGAGTTCGACGCCCGCCTCTTCGAGCTCGACGAGGTCTACCTCATTCACAGGATCGATCGACGGATCCGCCTCGACTGCCTCGAGGAAGGCCGGGTCGAGACGATCCTCCTCGTCGAACGCCTCGTCACCTTGTTCGAATGTCTCGGTACCCTGGGGCTGATCGGGTGACCAGTCATCTGGTGGATTCATCTGAGATTCTCCCTGGTTGCCTCTATTGCTACTCGATCAATGCGACACCGGCCGCCGCTACAACCCGGCATCGACGATCCAAGACTCGTCGATGCCCTCAGGTCAGGGACGGGCGAACGGGACCGCGTCGGTGCCTACGGTAACGGAGAACAGCCGTCTCGATTCATCGACGGAGCAACGTCACGCCATGCGACGACCATTCAATCCGGCTTCGACCAACCGATGGTCGGACGCCGGAGCGCGACGTAGAGAGGGGGTAGGCACTGGAGGAGCCCGGCGGGACGGAACCGGTACCAGCGGGTCAGGAACCGGTCGATTCGGTCGAATAGCCGCTGGTCCCTCGTTGACAGTTCGAGCCCGAACCGTTCCCGAATGCGGGGGTCGAGGGTGCCGATGGCCATCACCCGGGCCGGCCGTACGGCAAAGCCAGGTACGTTCCACTTCCGGAACCACAGAACCTCTCGGATCATCGCCGAGCTGGTTGGCGTCGGCATCAGTTCGAGGCCGTCGACCACGCTCTCGAAATAACTGGTGAACTCGTCCCGATCAGCCGGGATCATGGCGGCGGGAATACCGAAGAACCGGGCGAAGGTGCACATATCGGCGTACAGGGCATCGGCTTCTTCGCCCTCCAGCGGTCGGACCCATCTGGCGTGGGCGACCTCCATCACCTCGACAAGGGTCGCCCAGACCCACAGCAGCAGTGACGCATCATGAGCGGAATAGACGGAGCCTTCCGGCCAGGCCGGAGTGGGCTCCGGCAACTCACCGTTGATGTGGTCATGGAACCGGTAGACCTGGGTTGCCGCGGCCCGGGCCACCTCCGGAGTGCCCCACACCAGCCGCAGCCCGACATCGGCAGTGGACCATGCCCGGGTGAGTGGTCGGGATTGGAACAGGCTGTGGTGGGTGACCCCCGCGCCCACCTTGGCGTGGGCGACCTCCATCACCAATGCCCGTTGAAGCAGCAGCCCGAGAATGGGCTCGGTGGTGAGCCTGCGGATGGCGCTCCGTGAGTTGAAACCGGTCGAATCCTCCGGGTCGAGATAGCCCACGGTCCGCGGCACGACCTGGTCGGCCGGGATGGGTGGCTGGCGCACGTCGTGGTCTCCTCCGTCGTTTCGAGACACTCGCCATAATCCAACCATGGATTGTGGCGAGTGTTGCCGACGGTGACAGATCAGCCGGCGGAGGAAAGGGCTTTGCGGGACACGACCCGGGCGACGCCCAGCCGGCAATGAAGGCCATCACCCCCGATCTCTCGACCGCCATCGCCGCCATCGCCGCCATTGCCTGCCTCAGCAATGACCCACCCGAGGAGCAGTTCGAAACCGACTTGGCCCAGATGGGCGCCAACCTCAACCTGTAACGTTCTCTTGTTCGAAGGAAGGATTCTCCATCATGCCGAGCGACTATGGGCTCAAAGCCATGAATGCATTACATCGGATCGTGCTGACGGTGAGCTTCGGGCGACTCGGGTGGTCCGCCCTCGGTATGCCGGTGTTGGAATTGACGACCATCGGGCGGAAGTCGGGTGAGCCCCGGAAGGTAATGCTGACCTCACCCCTCCAGCTCGGTGACACCCTGGCCATCGTGGCGTCCCGGGGAGGCGACGATCGACACCCGGCGTGGTTCCTCAACCTGCGTGACCATCCCGCCGTCACAGTGACCATGAGCGGAACGTCACGACCGATGCAGGCGCGGATCGCAACGCCCGAAGAGAAGGCTGAGTTGTGGCCTCGGCTCACCGCCGACCATAAGAACTACGCCGGCTACCAGAGCAAGACCCAGCGGGACATCCCACTCGTGCTCTTGACGCCCACAAGCTGAGAGTGGTCCGAGCAGCGAGAACGCTCCGGTCCCTTCGCACCCAACGGCCGGGGAGCAGCCGGCATCTTGCCCGAGGTCCAAGCCCCTGCTCCCGGCGGGCCGTGGGGCCAGGGTCACTCCGACCACGGCATTCACCGACCTGCCGTGACGTGCTACTCGAGCAGCTCCCGCACGTGACGGGCGATCTCGAGGTCCTCCCGGGCTTCCACGACCAGAACCGCCGGGTTGGCTCCGGGGGCGGACACCAGACCATCCCCTTCGGGCGCGTCGTTGCGTGTGCTCTCGAGGCTCACCCCGAGGAGGCCGAGGCCTGCACATGTGTCGGCCCGCAGCCGGGGCGATGCTTGGCCGGCCCCACCGGTGAACACCAGGCCGTCGACCCCCCCCATGGCTGCGCTCATAGCGGCAACACCGGTCTGGATCCGGTACACGTAGACGTCGTAGGCAAGGCACGCATCCTGGTCCCCGGAGTCCGCGGCGCCGATCACCCGGCGGAGGTCCCCGGACTCCCCCCACAGCCCCCGCAGACCAGAGTCATGCTCGAGGGCCTCTTCGACCTCATCGGCCGACAGGCCACCGTGTCGCTGAACCCACAGGACGAGCCCGGGATCGACGCTGCCCGAACGGGTCGCCATCACCAGGCCCTCCATCGGGGTGAACCCCATAGTGGTGTCGACCGAGCGCCCGAAGGCCACCGCAGCCAGCGAAGCACCGGCACCCAGGTGGGCCGTGACCAAGCGAAGCTTTTCTCGGGGTTGGCCCAGGAGTTCACCCGCCCGCCGGCTGGCCCAGGCATGACTAAGCCCATGAAAACCGAAGCGTCGGATGTCCCAGCGCTCCCGCCACGCTCGCGGCACCGCGTAGGTGGAAGCCTTCGCCGGCATGTCCGCGTGAAAGCTCGTGTCGAAGCAGGCAACCTGGGGCAGATCTGGCCGCAACAATTGCAACCCGTGGATCGCCGCCAAGGAGCGCGGGTTGTGCAGGGGGGCCAGGTCGGCCAGCGCCTCGAGCGCCGTCTCGGAAGTCGCGTCGAGGATGACGGGTTGCCTGAACGAGGAACCGCCGTGGACGACCCGATGCCCGGCAGCATCGATCGCCGGGTTCTCGTGGAGGAAGGCCCCGAGCTCATGGCCCAGGTCCGTCGGCTCCAGGCGTGGGAGGTCCTTGGCCGCCACCAGACCGTCCCCGTCATCGAGCACGCGCAGCTTCAGGCCGGTAGACCCCACGTTGACGACGAGGACGTGCATGTGCCCACCTTGCCAGATCGAGCGGCCGCGCTGGCAGACTGGCGACGACCGATCCCGTGACGTATCGAAGGAGAGGCTGATGACCGACATCGAGGGTTCACCATCCCCCGCACAGAACGAGGAGAGCGAACTCCGCCAGCTCGACGCCTACTTTCGGGCGGCCAACTACCTGACCGCGGGTCAGATCTACCTCATGGACAACCCCCTGCTGCGCCAGCCCCTCCTCCCCGAACACATCAAGCCCCGCCTGCTCGGCCACTGGGGAACGAGCCCTGGGCTCAACTTCCTCTACGCCCACCTGAGCCGGAGCATCAAAGCACACGATCTCAATGCCATGTTCGTCTGCGGTCCCGGTCACGGGGGGCCGGCCATCGTCGCCAACACCTGGTTGGAGGGCACCTACAGCGAGCTCTATCCCCACGTGGCACGCAACGGCGAGGGTATGGCCCGGCTCTTTCGCCAGTTCTCCTTCCCCGGCGGCATCCCCAGTCATTGCAGCCCCGAGACCCCGGGCTCGATCCACGAGGGTGGGGAGCTCGGGTACTCGCTGAGTCACGCCTTCGGGGCAGCGTTCGACAACCACGACCTCGTGGTGGCATGCGTGGTGGGCGATGGTGAGGCAGAGACGGGACCAGCGGCCACCGGGTGGCACTCGAACAAGTTCCTCGATCCCCGCCGGGACGGCGTTGTCCTGCCGATCCTGCACCTGAACGGCTACAAGATCGCATCCCCGACGGTGCTGGCTCGGATCCCCACCTCCGAGCTGCTGGCGCTCTTCACTGGCTACGGGTACCGACCGGTACTGGTCGAGGGAGGCTTCGATGGCGAGAGCCCCATGGCCGTGCATCGTCGTATGGCCGACGCGCTGGACGACATCGTGGCAGAGATCGTCGAGATTCGGGATACCTTCAGCGCGGGCGGAAGCCCTGCTCGGCCGAGATGGCCGATGTTGATCCTGCGGACGCCCAAGGGCTGGACCGGCCCCAAGGTGGTCGACGGGCTGCCTGTGGAGGGCACCTTCCGTGCCCATCAGCTCCCACTGGCCGAGGTCCGCACCAACCCCGAGCACCTGGCCCAACTCGAGGCGTGGCTCCGCAGCTACCGGCCCGAGGAGCTCTTTGACAATGACGGCCGCCCGATGGAGTCCATCTGCGCCTTTCCTCCGCGCGGGGAGCAGCGCATGAGCGCCAACCCGCATGCCAACGGGGGCCTACTTCGGTCCGACCTCGAACTCCCTGACTTCGGTGACTACGCCGTCGCGGTCCCGAGCCCGGGAACGGTGATGAGCGAGGCGACGCGGGTGCTCGGCTCGTTCCTCCGGGACGTGATGCGGGCCAACCCGTCGACGTTCCGGCTCTTCGGCCCCGACGAGACCGCCTCCAACCGCCTACAGGATGTGTTCGAGGTCACCGACCGGACGTGGGACGCCGAGCTGCGGCCGGGTGACGACCACCTGGCCCCCGACGGGCGGGTGATGGAAATGCTTTCCGAGCACCAATGCCAGGGTTGGCTCGAGGGGTACCTCCTCACCGGGCGCCACGGCCTCTTCAACTGCTACGAGGCGTTCATCCACATCGTCGACTCGATGTTCAACCAGCATGCCAAATGGTTGAAGGTCAGCGCCGAGGTCCCGTGGCGCCGGCCGGTCGCCTCGTTGAACTACCTCCTTTCGAGCCATGTCTGGCGCCAGGACAACAACGGCTTCTCCCATCAGGACCCGGGATTCATCGATCACGTGGTCAACAAGAAGGCCGAGATCGTCCGGGTGTACTTCCCGCCGGACACCAACTGCCTGCTGTCGGTGGCCGACCACTGCCTGCGCAGCCTGAACTGCGTCAACGTCATCGTCGCCGGCAAACAGCCCCAGCACGATTGGCTGACAATGGACGAGGCGCTCGA
>JADGOI010000165.1 GCA_017883075.1 Acidimicrobiales bacterium | reverse complement strand
GGCGCATTCAGCGGGAGGCCACCCGCCGAGCCGTGGAACGGAGCATTTCCGAAGGAGAAGATGCCGCCATCTGAGGCCACCAACCAGTAGCCCCTGCCGTCGGGGGTGGCCGCCATGCCGACGATGGGATGACTGGGCGTCACTCCGCCGCCGGGAAGGGACCCGTGGAACCCGGCATCACCGAAGGCGTAGACCGAGCCGTCCCGTCCCACCAACCAATAGCCGTGGCCGTCGGGGGTGGCCGTGATCCCCACGATGGGCGATGGAGGTGCCGAAGGCAGCTGTCCGTAACTGTTCGCTACGGAGCCGCACGCGTCCACCTGACCCGCGGAGTTGACGATCCAGTATCCGGCGTCGCCCGGGCCGGGCGCCATGCCGGTCACGCTGCCGGCGGGAAAGCCGGCGCAGCTCTGGGCTGGCGGGTATACCGGGGATAGTGGCGAAAGAGGCGGGTTGCCGGCGAGCGTGATCGATGTCGAATTGGTCAGATCGGTGCACTGGCCATAGGCGCCGGGGAGGACCAGTCCGTAATAGATATTGAACTGATCGGGGGTTGTCGGCAGCACGAACGGTGCGAGTGCCGAACAGCGCTGGACCCCATCCACCTGGATCACCGGTGTCGAGGTCGAGTGCGACCAATCGGTGGCGGAGGCCGAGTTGATCTGCCACACGTTGAAGCGGGTCGCGTCTGTCGAAGTCGATTCCTGCACGTTGAAGAACATGTACCACCGGGGGCCGTTCTGGAAGACATCAGGATTGGAGTAGCACTGCCCACCAGAACCCCGGTAGGCGACTGAAGACGTGAGTAGATCCCGATTGGCATCCACGCCGGCCACCCCGATCACGCAGTCGGCGCCGTAGTACACCTTCCATCTCTGTGCTCCCGAAGGGTCCAGCACAACCGACGGTGAGGACGCGTCCAAACCGTAGGCGTCGGTGAAGATCAGTCGTTTGAACGATGCCCAGTGATCGCCGTCACCGGATGTGGCTGACCACACCTGGTTGTTGCATCCCAATCCACACGACAACACCGTGAAGAACATCGTGTACAGATACGAAGTACCTACGGACACGACGCTCACCGACGGATCGCCCACCTCACTGGCCCCAGACCCGAGCTGGGAGGGAAGGATGTCGGTGGTCGGATTCGACCACGGGCCGTTGGGGGTGGGAGAGGTCCGCCGGAAGATGGTGTCCAGCTGGCCGGCATTGACGGCCTGTTGGGTCTGCCAACCGCTGTACCACATGATATAGCCCTGGCCATTGGGGTTGGGGATGACGTCCGGCGAGTAGATGTCGCGCCCGGTGAACTGTTGGGTGTCAGCGGCGGCCGCACCTGCCGGCCCGGAAGCCACGAGTTGCCCGACCGAGGGAACGACCAACATGGTCGCCACGACCGAGATCGCCACAGATAGAACCCCCAACCGCTTCCCCACGACGTCCCCTTGCGTAGTGCAGCGCAGCGTCACCCAAGACCTACTTTGTGTTTGACGCGCTCTGGCATTCGGCCTATCGCCGATTCGAAGTTCCCCCCGGAGCACCGATGATAGGCGGTGTGGCCGCCATGCTCCATTCGACGGTGCCCTGTCCCGCAGGGGCCGGAAGGCGTCGCGCCGCGTTTAGGCCGGCAATTGGGGCTCGGAGACCGTCAGGAAGTGACCACCGCCGATGTGTTCCGGCGCGACGAAGTCCACGACGACAAGATTGCCGACTACGCCGGCCATGAGCTCTCCGACGTGCACGTTCCACGCCGGAGTTCGAATACGGAGAATGAGTGGAGGTGAGCGGACAACTCCCGAATCAGGCCTCGGGGGAACAGACCAAGGCCATCTGGTGCGCTACCGGGCATTTCTCCTGACGGTCCTGGCGTGTCGGGCACTGGTGACCTTGGTCACTTCTCTCCGCCGTATCAGCGAGAAGTGATTTCGATGCAGGGTCCCCGGTCAGGGTGACCCGTTCCGGACAATGCCGTGGCTCATCCGATGGCGATGGGTAGCCGGACCGGACCCCGTACCGAGGGCGTGTTGATGTACTCCACCTTGTCGATGGTGACCTCGTAACCAGGCATGCGCTCGAGGAGGATCTGGAAGCCGAGCCTCGCCTCCTGGCGGGCCAGGCGAGCACCCATGCAGTAGTGGATGCCGACACCTAACCCGAGATGAGGGTTGGGATCACGTTGGATGTCCACGCTCTCGGCATTCTCGAACTGGCGGGGATCGCGGTTGGCCGCAGCGGTCACCAGCAGGACCTTCTGTCCTTCCGAGAGGTGCTGGCCGTGCAACGTGATGTCCCGGGTGAGCGTACGGGTCAAGGTCGGCACCGAGCCGTCGTAGCGAAGGAACTCCTCCACTGCCGTCGGAAACAGCTTGGGGTCGTCGATCAGATGTTGTCGGACGTCGCGGTTCTGGTGGAGGATCACCGCGATGTTGCCCAGCAGATTGGCGGTCGTCTCGTTCCCGGCGATGAGGAGCAGGGCGCAGAACCCGAGCACCTCGTCGTCGGTGAGGGATTGCCCATCGACTTCGGCTTGGAGTATTGCGCTGACGAGGTCGTCCCTCGGATCCCTCCGTCGCTCCGCCACGATCGACTCGAAGTAGTCGAAGATCGCCCCGTAGCACTCGAGGAGTTCGGCGGCATCGGGTCCGTTGGCCAACATGATGCCGTTCGACCACTGGCGGAACTTGGCGTGGTCGGCCGGGTCGATGCCGAGCATCTCGGCGATGACCATGATCGGCAGCGGGGCACCGAAGTCGTGAACAAGGTCGATCTCTTCGCCGGCTCGTCCCCTCGCCACCAAATCGTCGACCAACACCGTGGCGATGCGGCGCACTGTGGCTTCCATCCCCGCGATCACCTTCGGTGTGAAGGCGTGGAGCATCACCCGCCGCAGCTCATCGTGGCGGGGCGGGTCCATCAAGATAAGCATGGGCTTGAGCCCACTGAACCCGTCAAGGGTGATTCCCTGCCCCGAACAGAACGAGCGCCAGTCCTTGAGGCACGCGTGAACGTCCTCGTAGCGGGTGATCGTCCAGAACCCCCGCCGCTCGTTGAGGTACACCGGGTGGGACTCTCGCAGCTCCGTGTAGATGGGAAACGGGTTGCCGAGGTGTCGTCTCGAGTAAGGATTGAACTCCTCCACGCTTCTCCTTCTCATGCGGTCGTTCCCTGACACCAAGATGCCGAGGGACGAGGCTATCGGATGAGCTGACGAGCTTCGCGGGTCGGCCGGAGTCGCCGATATCCAGTTCGAGACTGGGATGAAGCATGATTTCTGTGCGCTGCTGAATCCGGCAGGCCTGGCAGGGCCGGCAGGCCGCCGAAGCCGTGGTCGCCAGAATCCGGCCGAGGGACGGCTGAGCGGCGACGGGCCCGATCAACGTTTGGACTCACCAGGGTCGACCATTGTTGGCGGCCACCGGGAGGGTGTGAATTTGCAATGTTGACTAGATCGGTCAACTTTGCTTGGCTATGGGGATGCAGAAGCCCGCCCTCGACCTCGAAGCGGACATCGCCAAATTCGACTCGACGCTGGCGGAGTACATCGCCGGCCGGATGGACGAGGACGCGTTCCGCATCTTCCGCCTCAACAACGGCATCTACGGCCAACGGCAAGGTGGCCGTGATCAGATGGTGCGCATCAAGGCGCCGTACGGCTCGCTCACCGCCGACCAGCTCGAACTGCTCGGCGAGGTGGCGGAGCGCTACAGCCGCGGATGGGGGCACCTCACCACCCGGCAGAACATCCAGTTCCATTTCGTGCAGCTCGAGCGGGTGCCCGAACTGCTGCGCGAGCTCGCGGCCGTCGGCCTGACCACCCGAGAGGCATGCGGGGACACGGTCCGGAACGTGGCCGGCTGTCACCTGGCCGGGGCCTGCCCCTACGAGGTGCTCGACATCAGCCCCTGGGCGGAGGCGACGTTCCAGCACTTCCTCCACCACCCCTACGCGCAGCGCCTGCCGCGCAAGTTCAAGATCAACTTCTCCGGTTGCGCCACCGACTGCGGCCAGGCGATGTTCAATGACGTCGGCGTGGTCGGGGTCTCCCGCCCACTCACCGACGGCACGACGGAAGCGGGCTTCCGGGTCTTCATCGGGGGCGGGCTCGGCGCCAACCCCCACCCGGCCCACGCGCTCGAAATGTTCACGCCTCGTGACCAGCTCCTCCCAACGATCGAAGCGGTGCTGCGTACGTTCGACCACTTCGGCAACCGGGAGAACAAGCTCCGCGCTCGGCTGAAGTGGGTTGTCGACGAACTCGGCATCGACGAGCTCCGTCGCCGTGTCCTGCGAGAGCGTGCATCGCTGGTCGCCAGCAACTCATGGCCGGGCGGCATCCCCGCAATCGTCGAAGCAAACGGCGACGGGCCCGCCGGGATCGACCTCGACCGGATGCCGACGCCGGTGGGAACTCCGGTCACGTTGCGGATGGTGGCCGGCGCCCCCTATGAGCGGTGGAGCTCCGCCAACGTCGTGATCGGTGTGGCCAAGGCCACCGTGTCCGCCATCGCGCACGCGCCCCTGGGGGACATCACCGCCGAACAGTTTCGGGAGTTGGCCTCCCTCACCCGTGACCTCGGCGCCGACGTACGCATTACCAACCGGCAGAACCTCGCATTCCGCGGGCTCACCGAGGACGTCCTCCCCGGGCTGCACCGCAGGCTGCTGGCGATCGACATGGCCGAACCCGGCGCTGAGTTGGCGCGCGACGTGGTGTCCTGTCCGGGCGCCGACACCTGCAACCTGGCGGTCACCCAGAGCCGGGGGCTGGCCGAGGCCATCGGCCGGGCGCTCGAGGAGGCCGGCCTGGCCGATGTCGGTGGGGTGCGCATCAACATCTCCGGCTGTACCAACAGCTGTGGGCAGCACCACGTCGCCGATATCGGGTTCCGCGG
>JADGOI010000164.1 GCA_017883075.1 Acidimicrobiales bacterium | reverse complement strand
GTCGAAGGTCGTGTTCGCCGCCACCAGCTCGAATGCCAGCCGGATGCCGGGTGGGGAGATCGAGCCGAACGCGGCGATCACGCTGTCGGGCCCGGCGGGAGCCAGCGGTGCGCACCGGGCGGCGATGTAACCGAGTGGCCCGGGCAGGCCGAGTTCGCTGTAGCGGGTCAACGCCCCGGGATCCCAGAAGACCCAGCCGATCGTGGTCTGCACCGAGCGGGCGTTTCGCCGGGTGGTGTCGAACCAGGCGTCCGGATTCACCATGGGCCCCAGCCTATGTGGGGAGGTGGATGGGCCCGCTGCATCGGTGGACCGGATGGGCCCGCTGGCCTCGGCGCGCTCACCCGGCAGCTCAGACGGTGGGCACCTGGTTGGCCAGGGCCCGCCCCATCTCTTCGGGCCCGATCTCGGTCCGGGTGCCCCGCACCAGGTAGGTGGCGCGGTGCTCAGGGCGGACCTCTCCCGCGTCGTCGAGCAGCCAGACCATGGCCATCCGTCGGGGCACCGTTACCTGGGCCGGGTTGTCGTAGGTCCCGAAGACCTTGTCCCATAAGGGGGTTGTGACACCGTGGTTGCGGAGCGGGGCCCCGAAGTGGTGGTGGAAGTGGCTGCGACGCGTCCAACGGCCATAGGTGGTCCGCGGCTCCCAGAGGTGGTTGGCAGCGTGGATCCACTCATAGACGAAGTACGCCACCACCCAGCCGACGCCGAGCACCACGGCCTCGGCGCCCGGCAGCACGGTCCAGGCGACGAGCGGGATGCCGACGAGCCCGACGAGCAGCACACCCGCCCAGGCCAGCCAGTTCATCGCCGTAACCCGGTAGAGGCGACGTGCATGGTGGGCCAGGTGCTCCCTGCTGGCCGGGTTCGATCCCCGTGCGGTGTGGAACCAGCGGTGCAGCAGGTACTCAGAGAACGTCCAGAGGAACGCGCCGCCAGAGAAGGCGAGAAGCAGGGACGCAACGGTCGTCATCGGTCACTTCCATCCAGGAGGGCTGCCATACGGCTGCGGGGCACGGCTGCGTCCGCCGCGGCCAGTGCCCCAGGTTCGGCGCCCCAGCCGCGGAGCAGGTCGAGGTGGAGCATGTCGGCCAGGGAGGCCGGGTCGAACCCGTCGGCTCCGGGCCACTGGACGGAGGCCAGGGTGAGCACGCCGTTGATCCCGGCCACCCAGGCGATGGTCCGGTCGAAGGCGTCGCCATCGTCGATCACGCCGAGAGCGGCCGCTTCGCGCAGGAGGCGCTCGGGTCGGGCCAGCACCGCAAAGGCGACGGGCGCGACCAGCGCCAGGTCGTCGTCGTCGTAGCCGGTCTGGGCACTGAGGAGCCGCTGCTGCAGCCGGTACTCCTCCGGGAGCACCTGCCCGACCGCGATGATGGAGCGCCCGAACGCCACCAGCCTGGCCAGCGCGGCGGTGTCGACGTCGATGGCCAGCGTGGCCAGATCGTCCTCCAAACGGTCGGCGGCCCCGGAGTACGCCGCCCCGAGCCGGGTGATGGCCTCGGCCTGCAACGCGGCGACCAGGGCGCCCTTCGACGAGAAGTACGTGTAGAGAGTGCCGACGGCGCAGTCGACCCGCTCGGCCACGGCCTTGATGGTCAGCGCCTCGATGCCGTGCTCCTCGATCAGCTCCCGGGTGGCGTCGAGGAAGGCATCCCGCCGGGCGGCCCGCGACCGTTCCCGGCGCTCTGAGGTCTGAATCATGTTCATACTATGAACATGGTTCAGTCCCGTTGTCAACCGCGCACCTCCAGGCCGACGAGCCTTCCGATTGAGCCACCTCTCCACGGTTCCAGTTCGAGGCGTCGATGTTGGGTACACGCTGGGCGTCGAGTGATGTCACGTCCGTCGACTGTCGAATCGACAGGCAACTATGAGCTCGGCGGGCGTGTCGTCATCGACGTTGACATGGCGAGCCCCCGGTATCTTCGGGCCCTGTGTCCCGGAAATGATCTGGGGGCCGGCCGCTGCGTTGGCTACATGTCGCCTACGCAGGCCACCTGGTCACGGCTCACTCTTGCCATCGGACTGGAGATAACGGCACTTTGTTTCTGCCGTCGGGTCAAGGAACCCTTGCTAGATCCGACACTGAGATCGGGTGGCCTCGACTGCGGACAGCGCAGTCGATCGTGTGCCAACCCGAAATACACGCCCACCCACCCACTTGAAGTGACCACCGGAGCACTCAGGATTGCACCGGCTGTTCAGCGCTCACACCCATGTTTGTTCGAGGACCTCGTCGATAGGACCATCACGTTCGCTGATCGGCACCCGAAGCTGGCGGACCGTGTCTCGGTCGCTGCCGTGTTCGACGCTGTGGTCGCGAGCGATGTGACCGGCCGACTCAACGGTCGCATCCGAACCTCTGGCGATCCATGAACACTCGAGGCAGGCGGCATTGGCAACCATTGGGAGCCACAGCACGACGGGCGGGTGCGCAACTGGCCAGTCTGGCGGACTGTCTCCATTCTCAGACTCCCATCGAAGCCGGGCCCGCTCGCGTGCTTGCCAAAGTTGCTTGGCAATACCTACGGCCATGGTGGCGTACTTCCATGAATCGAAGCTGCTTCTGGGATGGATATGTCCGGGATAGAGCTGGCGGTAGTAGTCCGCCCAGATCTCCGTGGTTGGCCTGAATGAAGGTTCGACACCTGTCGATTCGGGAACCGATTCGGGAACGGGGACACACTCGCTCGCAGGGGTGTCTCCGCGATCCGCTTCCGCGAACGTCTTGAGCAGCAGCCGATCTTCATCGCCCATTCTGAAGACCTCGCGAAGTGTCTGAACTGCCTGTCGTGCGACCTCAGCGGTTGCAGGACTGGTGGTCGCCTCGACTCTTCTCCAGTTCGGACTGGTGACCGGGTCAGGTGCTTCCCATTCGAGTTGCGTGAGCTTCTCCTCGTCTGCGGGCGACAGGAGCTCTGGGCTTTGGAGATACCGGTTGCTCACGACCTCGACGATCAGCGAACCGTCCTCGAAGGCCAGTGCCTGCCAGAACCTGTTCGCCCTACGTGCGTCGTTGGCGATCAGTACCCACCGACCAGGCCGATTGCACAACTGATCGAGTAGCTCCGCCAGACCCCGCTCGAATGTGGCCAAGGTGACGATCGAATCGTAGTTGGCGTCATTCCACGGACCAGTCGACGAAGGCGACAGTGACTGCTCGCGTTGTTCCTGAAGCACTTCTTCGGCTTGGGTGAGCCAGGCGCCCAGGGACGCAACTGCTTTCGACACCATGGTGGTGACCTCCTCATCGAACCTGGCATTGCCACCGTGCCTCTCGGTCGGTTGGCGGAGCGTCATCGGGCCAGGTCCCTCGACTCCTCTGGATGTGTCAAGGACCATTGTAATTGATGCCTGTGACATCGAGGCTGGGCGTATCTCGGGTCCGTTGACGGGCACAACGTCAAGAAATCGCGACCTGGGTACTGGAGACCCGCGCACCCGACCAATGGCTATGGATCTGACGCACAGACTCGGGGTCGCGGACCGGCCCGGGAAGCCCGAAGGCGCGGGCCGGTTCAGAGCGGTTCAGAGCGCTGCATGCCGCATGCTTTCCCTAGGCGCAGAACGCGTCGACGGTGAGCCGATGGAGAGCGACAAGGTCATCCATTTCGATACCGCCTCCGGTGTAGCCACCGGCCAGGGCATAGACGAGCCGCTGATCCCGTTTGGCGGCCCACTCCGCCACCATGTGCTCACGCAGTTCAAGATCGGCGCTACTCACACCGCTGTTTGCCGGGTCCATGCCCGCGTTGTAGAGCACCAGGTCGAAGTTCCCCGCCCCATCGGCCAGCTCCAGAGCCTCGATGATGGTGTCGATGTAGTTGTCGACCCCGGCCATGAAGAGCGCATCAGCTGATGCCGGCGTCCAAGAGTCGAACGCGCTTGTGGCGACATCGATCTGGACGACCTTGTCGGGTGCAGTCATTGACCGGGTACCGCCGCCACAATGGGCGTCGAAATCCAAGACGAGTACCCGCTCGGCGCCCCGATCGAGGGCGTCAGTTGCCGCCACGACCAGACCGTTGAACGTGCAGAAGCCCGAGCCCCGCCCTGCCCGAGCGTGGTGAAGGCCTGACGAGAGAGACCCAGCGACCCGGTTGGTGGAAGTCAGCACATCAGCTACGGCTGCGACCAGCCCGGTGGAGTGGGCGATAGCCATGGTGGGAACCTTCGGGTCCCAGGCGAACCCCTGGGACTCGGCCAGATGGGATGGCGTGCCGGTGATCACTGCTTTCACGTACTCGGGGTCGTGGACCCGGTCGATGATTGCCTTGGCGCGCTCGGTGAACAGACCAGGGTCAACGACCTTCGCTTCGCCACCGTCTCTGAGGGAGGCAGCGAGCTCACCTGACTTTCGAGTGGTGTCGAAGGCGTAGTCGGACGCGACGAAGTCGGCGTTGTAGAAGATGTTGTACTTCATCGTCTCACCTCCCATTTCCGAGCCTGCCGGTCCGCCAAAGGAACATTGTGGATCCTGACTCTCACTCGTCGGCACCGATTGATGCCGGGGTTGGGAAGGCGGCCAGATGGACCAGGCACTTTTCATAGGAGAGGCCGATCCCTGCGACCTCCCCGTGCAGGAGGACTTCCTCTCCGAGGCCTACCCCTCTTCCGGTGTCGCGCCCGGTGGCGTCGACCTGAGCGAGAAACCGCTCGATGGTGCTGATCGAACTGGTGCCCGAGATGGGCGACAGGGCATCGAGGGCATGGCCGGCGATGATTCCCCGCAGGTACTTGTCCAGGGTGCTGGTCTTGTCGAAGAGGTCCAAGCCGATCACCTGTTCGCCGATGGAGCAGACGACACCGATCTGGTTGGGGAGGGGCTTGATCCGGTCGAGTTGGTCCGCGATGCGTTCCTCCATCTCCTCTTGGACGTCATCGAGAGCGTAGGT
>JADGOI010000163.1 GCA_017883075.1 Acidimicrobiales bacterium | reverse complement strand
CTGCCTGCGATGGCGCAAACGGGTTGATGATGACCAACTCACCGATGCGCCGGCCATCTTGTAGGTCCTCGGAGAGGAGTGTGCGAGCACCCGACCGTTGTGCAGAGACAACCACCAAGGCATCCCAGAACGACATCTGGTGGCGATCCTCGAGTTCGGAGGCAGCGATCACGTCCTCGACCTCGGGTCGATGGACCGGCCAGGCCCGGTACGTGCCGATGACCTCCCGGGCGACCCGTTTGGCGAGCGGCTTGGGCAGCTTGCGGGTGACGGTCACGTAGAACTCTTGGAGTACCTGCGTGCTCACCGCTCCGGTGCGTGATCCCCACAGGTCCATCAGTACCGACCGGGCCGTATCGTGCTTCTGGCCGGCGTCGGTGTCATACGAGTAGACGAGAACGTTGGTGTCGACGAAGACCCGGTCATCGTTCATGGAGCGATTCCCGATCTGGCGGTGATCCACTGCCGAGCCGAAAACCCCGCTCCAACTGGCCGAGTGCGGTCTGCTGCGCGCGTTGGTAGACGTCGTCCTCGTCGACCAGACGCTCGATCTGGCTGGCAACGAGCCTGCTCAGTGAGGTGGCACGGTGGGCAGCAAGCACCTTTGCCTTGTGGACGGTCTCGTCGTCGAGATGGACCGTGAGGTTCCGACTCATGGATCCAGAGTATCACCCGAGATGCGTGAAACACATGAAATGCGGAATCACCCTGGCGCCCCAGACGCAGGGGTCCATTCGAGCTCCGGCTACCCCGTGTCACAGTCACGGAAGGGCCGTCAAGCGATTCCGCATATCATCGAGATTCGACGATGCGTCCTCTGGCTGTAGTGGCCACTGACGCTGTCGGCGGCGGTCTATCAGGCGATCGAACGGGGCGGCGGAACGGGCCGACTGCGTGACCTCCCGCCGAGGCAATTCTGGCGAAGCCGGCCGAACTTGAGCGGCGCAAAAGAGCGACCTCGCCTGACACAGGTGGGAGATGATGCGGCTATGCAGGGGGGACGGTGACATCGGCCGCCAGTCACCGGCCCGCCTCGAGGAGAAGGAAGTGATTGGTCAGATGAGGCCAGTCGAGGCCGACGGCCTCGACTGCCCGGGGGACCAACTCGAGGGTGACGGGCGCCGTGGCCCGCAGGAAGCGCCACAGCGGCCCGCCAACTGCGGCCGCATCACTCCCCGCGAATGGCGGCAGGCGCCGAGCCAAGTTGACCAGCGCAACGGTGACCTCCATGTGGGCGTAGCCCCGGTTGCGCTCGACGGCTACCACGCGTAAGCCTGCCTCGGTCGCCATGGCTTCGTACTCGTGCAGTGACCGGTACACCACCTGGTATGTGCCTGTCTGCACCTCTACCCCGGAGCGAATCCCCGATTCGCGCAGGATGATTCGGCCCCTCGGCGCCAGGCGGCCGAGCCGGACCAGCAGTGCCACAGCGTCGGCTCGATCGAGGTACATCAGCAGCCCTCCGAGCAGGACGCCCTGGAACTCGCCGTTGAGGGCCACAGTTTGGGCATCCCCCTGCACCAGCTCGACGTTGCCCTGCCCGGCCAGGCGCCGTCGGGCTGCGGCCAGCATGCCGGCGCTTGCGTCCACGCCCACGACCCGGCCGCAGCGCTGAGCGAACAACTCTGTCCACGCCCCGGCACCGCACCCGACGTCGAGCACCGAGGAAGTGGGGCCCAGTGCGGCGAACCACCGGTCGACCACCGCGCGCTCGAGCGCGAACCGATGCTCGACGCAGTCACGGGGTAAACCCTGCCCATGGGCCATGTACGAAGCCGATTCGGCCTCGTGTGCAGCATCTTCCCAATAGGAACGCACCAGCTGGTAGTCGAGGCGGTGCCCCTCAGTTGGACAAATCGACATCTCGGCCGACCCTAGCGTTGATGACCTGGTATCGCAGTACCTAGGTCTGTGAACGCAGAGTGAAGTCCATCAGAAATGGTATAATTAGCCTGAGCCATCGGCAGAGGTTCTCTCGTTTTTCGGTGCTGCCGGCTCTACGTCGTACCTCGAGAGTCGTTCATCTGGCTGCGCATCGGAACACAACGCAACCATCGAAAGGCCTGGAGGCTTGCAGTGACGCAGACGGCGGAAGTTGGAGCGAAGGGGCCCATCCCGGGAAGCGTGTCGCCGGGATCGCTGCCCGTGCGCCGAGCGCTCATCCTTGCCGCCGGCCTTGGCCAGCGCATGCGGCCCCTCACTACCGACGTACCCAAATGCCTCGTCGAGGTGAACGGGGTCCCGATCCTTTTCACTTCGCTGCGGGTACTGGCCTCCGCGGGGGTGACCGAAGCCATCATCGTGGTCGGGCACGAAGCGGCCCAGGTCCGCAGGAGGGTAGGACGCAAATTCGCCGGGATCGATATCGAGTACGTCGATGCCCCGTTGTTCGACACCACCAACAACATTCGCTCGTTGTGGGACGCCCGCCAATACTGCGACGAGGACATCCTCTTGGTCGAGGGCGACGTCATCTTCGACCGTGACGTCGTGATGCGCCTGCGCGACCAGATCGGCAGCAGTATGGCCGTGGCCCTCAACAACGCCAACCTTTCGGGAACCGTCGTGTGTCACGACGACAGCGGCTTCGTGACTGCCTTCATCCTGGGCGCCGAGCTAGACGGTCGCCTCAACGGCAATGATGCTCAGAAGACGGTCAACATCTATCTGCTGCGGGCCGAGGCGCTGCGCACCAAGATCTTGCCCGAACTGTGCCGCCAAGTGGAAAGCGGCAACGTGCAGGCCTACTACGAGACGGTATTCCGCGACCTCGTGGCCGACGGCTCGTTAGCGGATCTCGTCGCGGTCGACGTGTCGACCAGCCGGTGGTACGAGCTCGACGATTACCGCGACCTCGAGATGGCCGAGTTCATGTTCCTGAGCCGTGAAGACCAGTTCGACCGCATCCAGTCACTGCATGGGTCGCACTGGCGTTACGGCGTCGTTGACCATTCCTACCTGTACAACCTGCACTTCCCTCCGCCCTCGATGCTCAACGTCCTCCGCGATGAGCTACCCGAGATCGTCACCAACTACCCGGTTGGCCAAAGAGAGCTCGACCGCCTGGTCTCCCAGTGGACGGCAACCCACCCGGCGAACATCGTCGTCGGCAACGGGGGCGCCGAGCTGATCAAGGTGCTGGGCGAGCACTTCATCGAGAAGATGACGATCTCCGTCCCCTCCTTCAACGAGTACGAGAACGTCTTACGGCCCGAGCAGCTCGACCGGGTGGCACTTGATCCGGTGACCTTCGAGCTCGACCTCGACGCCTTCGCCGAATCGGCCAAGCGGGCGGGCTCCGACGTCGCCGTCCTCGTCACCCCCAACAACCCGACAGCCCTCTCCGTCGACCGTCCGGCGGTGCTGGAGCTGGCCCGCCGCCTAGCTGAGCACGGGTGCCGGCTGATCGTGGACGAGTCATTCATCGAGTTCTCCCGTGCCGGGCGGACGGCCAGCGTCGAGGGCGACGTTGACAGCCACCCCAACCTGGTCATCATCAAGAGCATGAGCAAGGTTTTCGGCATCGCCGGCCTGCGGATCGGCTACCTCCTCACTGCCGACCAGCGCTTCGCGGCTGCCGTTCGCTCCCATCTGCCCATCTGGAACCTGAACGGCATGGCGGAGTCCTTCCTGCGCCAGGTGGGCCGCTATCGGAGCGAGTTCGCAGCCAGTTGTGAGCTGGTGCGCGACACCTGCCAGGATCTCCACCATGCGCTGTGTGAATTGCCGGGCTTGGCTCCTTTCCGGCCCGACGCCAACTTCGTGTTCTGCAAGGTCACCGCGCCCGGTCTAACGGGACCGGCAGTGACCCGAAGGCTGTACGTCGAACACGGCATCCTGATCAAGGACTGCGCGTCGAAGACGATGCCCGAGGCTGATCGATACCTGCGCATCGCGTCGCGCACCGCGGCCGACAACCGGCGGCTGGTCGACGCCCTATCCCAGCTCGGGCTGGACCGGATCTGAGCCGATCACCGGACGCCGATGGGCGGGGAGACGCCGCTCCGCCGCCTCCCACCATCCTGTCCCATCTCGCCGACGTCGCCAATCTCCTCACTCTCACCGGGCTTGCAGCCAGCATCCTGGCGATCACGCTGGCCGTTCGGGGGGCGCACGCGGGGGCCGCCATCAGCCTGGTGGGCGCCTTTGTCCTCGACGTGGTCGACGGCCCGGTGGCCAAGCGTACGTCGGGGCGCACCGGTGAGCAGGGTGCATTCGGGGCCAGCCTCGACTCGTTGGCCGACATGGTGTCGGCCGGGGCTGCCCTCGGCATCGTGATCTTGTCGTATGGCCACTTCCGGGTTGCGTATGTGCCCGTGGCCATGCTGCTCGCGGTGGCGACGGCCATGCGACTCAGTTACTTCAACGTCCGCGGCCTCGATGCGGCCTCGGGTACGTACACCGGCTTGCCAACCGACCTGGCCATCATCAGCTTCGTGGCCGTCATGCTCCTCGATGGGCCGCTCGGTCCCGCCGCCTTCCGGGTCGTCCTCAGCGCCGCGGGGGTGGTGCTGGCCGTCCTCATGGTCAGCCCGTTGCGTATCCCGAAGTTGACCGGGCGCTGGTACGTTGTCCTCATCATCTTGGCCCTCGCTCTGGCGGCGGCTCACGCCGCCCGGCTGATCGCCTGAGCTATCGACTGCATGTGAATGATGCTACGTGGCAGCTTTCCCGTCACCCGCGACGAAGCAACGAGCAGACGAGGATCCCTGCCCGCAGGCGCTATCTGCAGATCGTTACCATATGCATCAGATGAAATATGCGGCAGTGGTTCGTCTTGTGTAACCCAAGGTTCTCCCTGAAGAGGTGGAACCACCGATCATCGCGACCGTGCGCCTTTCCGCGTGGGCCCAGTGCTTCCGGTGATCTCCGGAGCGGAGGTCATACGGGTTCTTGCCAACCCGGCTGTCAG
>JADGOI010000162.1 GCA_017883075.1 Acidimicrobiales bacterium | reverse complement strand
CTTGTCGGCCAGGCGCCGGACCGCATCGACAAAATCGAGATGCTCCATGGCTCGGACGAAACTGATGGCATCACCCTTGGCCTGGCACCCGAAGCAGTAGTAGAAGCCTTCTTCGGAGTTGACGCTGAACGACGGTGTCTTCTCTCCGTGGAACGGGCACAGACCGACCCACCGCCGTCCCTGCCGCTTCAGAGCGGCGTGTTCCCCGATCAGGGCGACGATGTCCGTGGCCGCCCGGACCCGGGCGACATCCTCATCGGGTATGCCCATAGGTCTCGACGGTACCGCGTCGGAAGGCGCCGGTTCGGCGCTACTTCCCGGTTTTGGATCTGCCGCCCGGCTTCGCCGGCATCAACCCGGCCAATACGGCCTGGGCACAGGCCAGGCGCGCGATCGGCACCCGGAAGGGCGAGCAGCTGACATAGTCGACCCCGGCCTGGGCAAAGGTGGCAATTGACTCGGGATCTCCCCCGTGCTCTCCACACACCCCGATCTTCAGCCCGGGACGGGTGGAGCGACCCCGCTCCACGCCCAACCTGACCAGTTCTCCGACACCATCGGGGTCGACCACTTCAAACGGGTTCCGCTTGAGGAGCCCGAGCTCGAGATACTCCGACATCATCCGCACTTCGACGTCGTCTCGGCTGAAACCGAAGGTCATCTGGGTGAGATCGTTGGTCCCAAACGAGAAGAAGTCAGCTTCTTCGGCAATTTCCGCCGCCAACAGCGCAGCCCGGGGTGTCTCGATCATCGTGCCGATCAACACCTGCAGGGTCCCGGGGCTGGCACTGCTCTTTGGCGCGCCCTTGATGCCCTTGGCTGCTCCCTTGGCACCCTTCTTCGCCGGGGTGGATTCCCCCGTCGCCGAGTCCGCCAGTGTCTTGGCCACCGCGTCTTCGACCCACGACCGGGCCAGGGCCAGCTCTTCCCGGCTCACGGTGAGCGGAATCATGATCTCCACGATCGGTTGGCCACCCACGGCCACCCGGGCGAGGGCCGCCTCCATCAGGGCCCGGACCTGCATGGCATAGAGGCCGGGTTTGATCACCCCGAGTCGCACCCCGCGGGTGCCGAGCATCGGGTTGAACTCGTGCCAGGCCTTGGCCGCCTCATAGAGGCGGGCCTCCTCGGGGGTCAGCCCCACGGTGGCTTCTTTGACGGCCAGCTCTTGGGGGTCGGGGAGGAACTCGTGGAGCGGCGGATCGAGCAACCGGATCGTGACAGGCAGCCCGTCCATGGCTTCGAGGATCTCCTCGAAGTCGGCTTTCTGCGCCACACGCAGATGCTCGAGAGTGGACTCCTCTTCCATCGGGGTCGAGGCCAGGATCATGCGCCTCACGATGGGCAGCCGGTCCTCACCCAGGAACATGTGCTCGGTGCGGCACAAGCCGATGCCCTCGGCACCGTGGTTACGGGCGTTGGTGGCATCGGGCCCGTTGTCGGCGTTGGCCCGCACCCCGAGGTGGCCGGCCCGGATCTCGTCGGCCCAGCCCAGGATGGTCTCGAATTCGGCAGGTGTCTCGCCCTGGGACAGCGGCACCTGGCCGAGCACGACCGTGCCGTTGGTGCCGTCGACCGAGATCCAATCGCCTTCGTTGACCACGGTGTCGCCCACGGTGAAGGACGCTCCGGTGATGCGCACCGCGTCGGCCCCCACCACTGCCGGTTTGCCCCAACCCCGGGCCACCACCGCGGCATGGCTGACCAGACCCCCGCGGGCGGTGAGAATTCCTTCGGCGGCCAGCATGCCGTGCACATCTTCGGGAGAGGTTTCGCTCCGGACCAGCACCACCTTTTCGCCGCGCTCGGCGGCGGCCTGGGCGTCATCGGCGGTGAGATAGACCCGACCGACCGCGGCGCCCGGCGAGGCGCCGAGGCCCTTGGTGAGAATCGTGTAGCCCGAGCCGGAGAATTGCGGGTGGAGCACCTGGTCGAGGTGATCCCCCGTCACCCGTCCCACCGCCTCGGATTTGGACAGTCTGATGGTCCGCTCGCCCACCATGTCGACAGCGATGCGGAGAGCGGCGCTGCCGGTGCGCTTGCCGACCCGGGTCTGCAGCATCCACAACTTGCCCTGCTCGATGGTGAACTCGGTGTCACACATGTCGCGGTAGTGAGCCTCCAGCCGCGCGAAAATGGAGAGTAACTCCTTGTGGATGGTGGGAAACTGATCCTTCAGGGCCGAGAGCGGCTCGGTGTTGCGGATACCGGCAACCACGTCCTCACCCTGCGCGTTGATGAGGAAGTCGCCGTACTCGCCCCGGGTTCCGGTGGCCGGGTCCCGAGTGAAGCCGACCCCGGTACCCGAAGCGTCGTCCCGGTTCCCGAATACCATGGCCTGGACATTGACAGCGGTTCCCAGGTCGTGAGCGATGCGCTCACGGTTCCGGTAGGCGATGGCCCGGGGCGCGTTCCACGAGCTGAAGACGGCTTCGATGGCGCCGCGGACCTGATCATCCGGGTTTTGGGGGAACGGTTTCCCGGTATGACGTTCCACGATCTGCTGATAGGCATCCACCAGGTATCGGAGGAGTTCGGTAGGGACCCCGGCATCCGAAGTGGTGCCGGCCAACTCCTTGGCCGCCTCCAAGAGGTTGTCGAACTCCTCACCGGGGATGCCCAACACGATGCGCCCGTACATGGCCACAAATCGCCGATACGAGTCGTAGGCGAAGCGCTCGTCATCGGTCTGCTTGGCCAGCCCCTCCACCGATTGGTCGTTGAGGCCCAGGTTCAGAACGGTGTCCATCATCCCGGGCATGGAGAATTTGGCCCCCGAGCGTACCGAGACCAGCAGAGGGTCGGAAGGGTCACCGATCCGCTTTCCCATCGTCTTCTCGAGACGGGTGCGGGCCTTGCCCACTTCGGCGGTCAGCCCCTCGGGCCAACCGCCATCCATATAGGCGCGACAAGCGTCAGTGGAGATTGTGAAACCCGGAGGGACGGGCAACTCGAGTACCGATGTCATCTCGGCCAGGTTGGCGCCCTTGCCTCCGAGGAGATCCTTCATCTCCATCGGGGGCTTGCGGTGCTTGTGGTCGAAGTCGTAGACGAACGGCATCGGAAGAGGTCTCCTGGGTGGTGGTTTGGGGTTGCCTGGTTGCGCAGGTGCGGGGTTTTCAGCCTACCCGCCTCTCCCATTGGGCCCGAAACCGCGCCCGTTGGACAGCGCGAACGCCAACCGGGAGGTCAGGCCTCAACGGAACGGTCAGGCGGCTGAAACCCGACGCTGCAATTCTGCCACGAGTCCGTCGATGGGGACCCGGACCTGGGCGGTGGTGTCCCGGTCCCTTACCGTCACGGCGCCATCTTCGAGGGAGTCGAAGTCCACCGTGACACACCACGGGGTTCCGACTTCGTCCTGGCGGCGGTACCGCTTCCCGATTCCCTGGGTGAGGTCGTAATCACACATGAAGTGGGGCTGCAACGAATGAAGAACCTGGCGGGCCAGCGGCTCGAGTGTGTCCTTCTTCGAGAGGGGCAGCACTGCCACCTGATAGGGGGCGAGCTTGGGATGGAGCCGGAGCACCGTCCGGGACTCCCCGCCCACCTCATCCTCGTCGAAGGCGGCCAGCAGAAACGCCATCATGGCCCGGGTGGCCCCGGCCGCCGGCTCGATGACGTACGGGGTAAACCGCTCGTTGGTGGTGGGATCGAAATAGTCGAGCTTCTCGCCCGAGGCGGCAGCGTGAGCCAACAGGTCGAAGTCGGTTCGGTTGGCGATGCCCTCGAGCTCGTCCCAACCCCAGGGGAAGAGGAACTCCACATCGGCGGTTCCCGCCGAATAGTGGGAGAGCTCGTCGGCATCGTGGTGACGAAGACGGATCTTGTCGCCGGGGATGCCAAGTCCCAGGTACCAGTTGAAACGTTCGGCCAACCAGTACTCGAACCAATGTTGAGCGTCGGCCGGAGGCACGAAGTACTCCATCTCCATCTGCTCGAACTCGCGGGTCCGAAAGACGAAGTTCTGAGGAGTGATCTCGTTGCGGAACGACTTTCCGACCTGGGCGATCCCGAAGGGAGGCTTCTTCCGAGTGGTTTGGAGGACATTGACGAAGTTGGTGAACATCCCCTGCGCGGTTTCCGGGCGGAGGTAGGCCACAGCACCCTCGTCCTCGAGCGGGCCGGCGTGGGTCTTGAACATCAGGTTGAATGCCCGGGCCTCGGTGAACTCAGTGGAGCCACAGTTGGGGCAGACCCCGTCGATCTTGTCCTGGCGCCAACGCTGGTGGCACATGCGACAGTCCACCAACGGATCGGTGAAGTTCGACAGGTGACCCGATGCCTGCCACACGGCCGGCGGTGACAGAACGGCGGCGTCAAGGCCAACCACGTCGTCACGACGCTGCACCATGGCTTCCCACCAGGCATTCTTCACGTTGCGCAACAGGTTGACCCCTAGCGGCCCGTAATCGTAGGTGGAGCGGAAACCGCCGTAGATCTCGGCCGACTGGAAGATGAACCCGCGCCGCTTGCACAGACCGACCACCTTCTCCATCAGGTCGGGGCCGGTGCCCGTTCCGTTGGGCTCGTCGGACTCTGTTTCAGGCGCGCCGGTGGTGACTTCCTCGTCAGACATAGAGGAACATGGTATCGGGTCGCCGGTGACGGCTCACCCCTCGGCCAGCCAGTATCTGCCCCATTCCGGAAGCGACGGCGGTTCTCTTCCGACCGCCTGGCATGGATGCCCGTCAGCGCATCTCATGCCCGCATAGGGGAAAGTAGGGTGCAGACGTGAGGAACGCCAAGCGGATTGCAAGACTCGTCGGGTCGTTGCTGGTCGGGTTGACCATGGCGACTGTGGTCGGCTTGGTGCCACAGCCGTCCGGCCCAGCGGCGGCCGCCGGCCCACCCCCCAATGTGGCGGCAGGTCAACCTGTGCCATTCGGGAATGCGGGTTCCTACGGATCGGTGGCGGGTACGACCCTGGCCGCGCCGGTGGTGGG
>JADGOI010000061.1 GCA_017883075.1 Acidimicrobiales bacterium | reverse complement strand
ACGGCTCCACCGGCAGGCTCGGGCTCAACCGACCGATCGTGGGCATGGAGGCGCCTCCGAGCGGCGCCGGGTATCGCTTCGTCGCCGACGATGGCGGCGTCTTCAGCTTCGGCTCCAGCCAGTTCTACGGATCGGCGGCGTAAGTTCGGCCTCGCAGCCGGCGGCCAGGGTCGGTTGCCCACTATCGGAAGTGGACGGAGATGCTCTCCCGACGGGCGATCCTGCGGATGGCTTCGCTGATCAGTGGAGCAACGGAGACCACCTCCACCTTGAGCCCATCCACCATGACAGTGATCGCCTGTCATCGCCAGGCCCTGAACGGTAGGGACGGCCCCCGCTTGGGCGGCTCGATGGTACTACTGTCGTAAGGACAGGTGGCCGATGGCTGAGCATCGCCACTACGAGAGAGAATGGACGGAGGCGCTATGCGATCGGGATTCGGTGCCGGATTCGTAGTCAGCATCTTGGTATTCGCAGTGGGAGCCGTTCTGTACTGGGGAATTACCACCACCCAGACCCACGGGTTCCGTCTTTCCACCGTCGGTGTCATCCTCATGGTCGTCGGGGTCGTCGGCTTGGTGATCAGCGCGGTGCTGGCCGCCACCTCGGGGTCTTCGCGCCGCAGGACCTACGACCAGCGGTCGGTCGACAGTGCCGGGCGTCAATCGAACATTCACGAAGAAAACCGGTAAGTAGGTCAGGGCACCGCATTGGCATCATCGATGGGCTCCGGTCCATGATGGACCAGAGGTGATGTCGGTCGGCACCGATCGGTGCCGACCCAGCGCTACCCCACCTCACGGAGGCCTCAGATGGAAGGCGATACTGTCTCGGTCGAGCGGGTGATCGCGGTCGCACCCGGGGCCATCTTCGATCTGTTGGCCGACGTGGCCCGCCATACCGAGATCGACGGCTCGGGGACGGTGAAACAGGCCAAGGTGGGCTCACCCCAACGCCTCTCCATGGGTTCCACCTTCGGCATGTCGATGCACATGGGCATCAACTACTCGATGGTCAGCACGGTCATCGAGTTCGAAGAGAACCGGCGGATCGCGTGGCAGTCCCGGCCCGGAGGCCTCCTTGGTCGGATTGCCGCCGGGCGTATCTGGCGTTACGAGCTCGAGCCGGTCCAGGGTGGGACCCGGGTGACGGAGAGCTGGGATATCTCCCAGGATCACCAACGCCTGCTTTTGAAGTTGGGCGGTCTCCCCGAGAAGACCCGCTCCAACATGGAGAAGACTCTCGAGCGCATCGAACGTCTGACCACCAACCACGACACGACCTGAGCAGAGCTTCACCTCGTATTGCAGTGTCAGCGGGAATCAGCCCAGCTGTGCACAGTGCGGCAGTACCTCTTCACCGATCAGCTCAAGATGCTCGAGGTCGTCCAAGGTGAGGAACTGCAGGTACACCCGCTCCATCCCGAGGTCGGCGAAACTCGCCAGTTTCTCCACCAGTTCCTCAGGCGTTCCGCAGAGGCCGTGCTCGCGTAGATCGTCCACCGATCGTCCGATGTCTTCGGCACGACGCGCCACCTCGGCATTGTCACGCCCACAACACACCACCTGGGCAGCCGAATACACCATGGTGGCCGGATCACGGTCGATGGCCTCACAGGCCAACTTCGTCCGCTCGAACTGAGCGACAGTGTCCTCCGGAGAAGAGAACGCTACGTTCATTTCCGAGGCGTAGGTTGCGGCCAACCGTGGAGTTCGTTTCTTTCCGCCTCCTCCGACAATCACCGGAGGTCCCGGTCGCTGCACCGGTTTGGGTAGTGCCGGGCAATCTTCCAACTGGTAGTGAGCTCCACGAAAGGAGAACTTCTCGCCGCTGGGGGACGCCCACATCCCGGTGATGAGGGCCAACTGTTCCTCGAGCCTCTCGAACCGCTCCCCGAGTGGGGGGAACGGAACCCCGTAGGCGGTGTGTTCGGCGTCGAACCACCCGGACCCCAAGCCCAGCTCGACCCGGCCGTGGCTCATGGCATCGACCTCGGCCACGGCCACCGCCAACAGGCCCGGGAGCCTGAAGGTGGCCGACGTCATCAATGTCCCGAGTCGGATCCGGCTGGTCTCCCGGGAAATGCCGGCCAGGGTGACCCATGCGTCAGTGGGTCCGGGAAGGCCGTCCGAGTCGCCCATCACCAAAAAATGGTCACTCCGGAAGAACGCATCGAACCCCAGGCGTTCGGCAACTTGAGCCACCTTCACGAGTTGGTCATAGGTTGCGCCCTGTTGGGGCTCGGTGAAGACACGTAACAGCATGACCCTGGTTTAGTACACCCGGGCCCGATCGGGACGAGCGGACGTCAGGCGTCAGAGCTACCCGATGATCGCACCCGATCCAAGGACCCCTTGGTCGATCTCAGCATCGGCGGAGCCCGGGGCACCGCCCGCCATGGCCACATCCTCGATCGGTCGCTCAAGCCCGGACTTGGTCCGGAGCTTCACCTCCCTGAGGAAGAGGGTCAGCACAAACGTGGCTGCGGCCACCGGCACGCCCACCAAGAACATCGTATGGAGTGAGCGCACGAACGACTCGAGAATTCCATGCTGTACGGCGGTGGGGAAAGTGTGCAGGCGGGTGGGGCTCATGGAAAAACTCCCACTCACGTGAATGGACTTGGACACGGCGCCGGGAACCAGCAGCGGAATCCAGTGTCCCAGACCGGCAATGAAGATGGCCCCGAACAACGAGGTGCCGAATGCTCCCCCCAGCGACCGGAAGAACGTCACCGCGGCGGTGGCGGTACCTATCTGGGTGGGGGCGACCGCGTTCTGGGTGGCCAGCACCATGATCTGCATGGTCATTCCCATGCCGGCCCCCAGCACGATCACATAGAGGCTCATCACGAGGTGGGAGGTGTGCAGCCCCAGTTGGGACAGCAGCCACATGCCGATGATCATCAGGACCGTCCCGGCTATCGGAAATACCTTGTATCGCCCTGTTCGGGTGACGATCTGTCCGGAGGCGATCGACGTGACCAGCAGTCCGACCATCATCGGCACCAGGAGGAGCCCAGACACCATGGCCGACACCCCATCGACAAGCTGAAGGTAGAGGGGCAAGTAGATGATGGCGCCGAACATGACGATGGACAGCAGGAAGCTCACGCCGGCCGACACCCGGAAGATGCCGACCCGAAACAGGCTGGGAGGCAGGATCGGCTCGGAGGCCTTCCTCTCCCACAAGATGAAGGCGGTGACCAGCACCACCGCGGCGATGGCCAGGATCATGATCGTCGACGATCCCCATCCGTACTGGGTCCCTCCCCACACGGTCACCAAGAGAGTGGCGGTGATGGCCAACATCAGCAGGGTCGCCCCCAGGTAATCGATGTTGTGGGACTGCCGACGGAATGGCAGCTTGAGGACCACCGAGGTGACGAACAGGGCGACGATGCCGATGGGCACGTTGATGTAGAAGATCCATCTCCACGAAAGGTTGTCGGTGAACACTCCGCCGAGGAGAGGTCCGGCCACCGACGCCAGTGCGAAGGTGGCGCCGAAGTACCCCTGGTAGCGGCCGCGATCACGGGGAGAGACCACGTCGGCGATGATCGTCATGGCCATGGCCATCAGTCCGCCGGCCCCGATGCCCTGGATCCCGCGGAAGGCGATGAGTTCGCCCATGTTCTGACTGAAACCCGACAGCACGGATCCGATCAGGAAGATCACAATGGCGAACTGGAAGATTCCCTTGCGGCCCAGTTGGTCGGACAACTTCCCGTAGAGGGGGGTAGAGATAGTCGACGTCAACAGGTAGGCGGTGACCACCCAGCTGATGTGGTTGAGACCGTGCAGACTGTTCACGATGGTGGGCAACGCCGTACCCACGATGGTCTGATCGAGGGCAGCCAGGAACATTCCCAGCATCAGGCCGCTGAAGACTATGAGGATCTGTCGATGGGACAGCCCCTCGCCGGGAACCGCCTCCGCCGACGCGTCGGTCGGTGCCGACGCCTCGATCGGTGCCGGGGCGACCTCATCGGTCGGCATCGAGGATGTATCGACCCTCATCGTGTGCCTTTCGGGGTCATCTGCAACCCGGCGGCCAAGCGGAACAACCCGGCGGCCAGGGTGGTGCGCTCTTCGTCCGACCACTCGGTGATGGCTTCGGCCAGCGCCTCCCGACGAGCTTCGGACACCGACTCCAACACAGCCGCGCCCCGGGCCGAGAGGCTCAAGAACGACGAGCGACCGTCATGGGGATCGGGCACCTTGGTGATCAACCCGCCGTTGACCAGGTCGCGCATCTGCCGGCTGACCGTGGACAGATCGAGATCCACCGCTTCTGCGAGCTCCGACAACCGGATAGGCCCGTATTCGGACACCCGGACGAGGAGCCAATACCCGGATCGGTCGATCTCCTCACCTTCAGCCAAGGCATGCCGGGGAACGCCGAGCCGGAGGATGGCCCGGGCCACCTGGGTCAATGCCCGTTCGAGACCTGCCGGGACCGAACAGCCCGTGCCGACCGCTGAGGTCAGCTTCGACCGGGCATCGGGGGTGCCGGCATCGGCAGCCGTCGTTGTGGTGGGGGTTGAAATGGTCGCCATCGTCCAATCAGTTCTGTTCCGGCCGCACAATGGCGGTCCGGCACCCGCCCTCGGCGGCGGTCGCTTCTATCTGCTTGTAACAACCAACTATATATGCGTCGGTGGTCCTGATCCAAATGCCCACGTCAGCGGGGTAGCCCCGCGACCGGATGCCCTCCACCGGCCCATTCGACAGTTCGGGCTGCTCGTCTCTCCTCGATCACCGAGTCCCAATAGGCCGCCTGCCACCATGCCGCGTCGGGGGCGACCACCCGGCCCACCACCAGCACTCCGGCCACCCGGATGCCGGCGATCCGCAGGGCCGCCACCGCACTCTGCGCACGGGCACCGGTAGTGAAGCTGTCGTCGACCACCAGGGCCCGGCGCCCCCGCTCACCGCAGCCGGCCCCACCGTTCGACGTCACCTCGAACCCTCGCCTCGACGCCACCAGATGATCGGTGGGCTCGGGTCCCCGGACCAGCAGCGACACGTGATGTCGGGCCAACAGCGGCACCGCATCCACCAGAGCATCGACCGGGGCCACCGGGCGTTGCGAGGAGGGAACCCCTACCACCAGGTCCCACGGACCTCCGGTGCGGGCCAACAATCGGTCGACATGCTCGCTCAACCACCGTCGGAGGATGCCGGCCAACTGCGACGTACAGATCGAGCGCACCTCGGCCATCGGGGCGTCCTTGTAGCCACGGAGCAGGCGGTGCATCCCGTCGCCCACCCGATACGGCGTGACCGCGGTCACCGGCGCCAACGGCATCTGCAGGCGGCCGATCAGCGTCGTGCAGCAGTAGCAGAGTGCGAACCCGGGTCGGGTGGGTCCCTCACACGGTCGGCAGATGCCGAATCCAACAGGTGTCGATCCCACTGCCACGTACTCCCATTGACGTCCGGCGTGATGCCGGTACCGGTTGTCGGCGACGTCGGCCGGATCGACCCGTCGCGAGCGTGACGCGTGAGGTGAAGATCAGCCGGTGGTTGCACTGCCATTTCCGGTGGGGTCGGGGCGATGCAGCATGAATGTGCCGGTCGATCGACTGACCATCTGGCCTTCCTCGTCCCGCACGGTGGCCTCGCCGTAGGCAATTTGGCGAGCCATGCGCACCACTTCGCCCCGCAGCCGGTACGACTCTCCGAGTAGGGCGGGACGCATGGTCTCGATCTTCATCTCCAAGGTGGCCTTCGTCCTGTCGCGACCGGGAAGGGCGGAATTGATGGCGAAGTTCATCGCTGCATCGAGAAGCAGCCCGTGTACTCCGGCCTGGACGATGCCATGAGGGTTACAGGCGGGCTGAAGCGGTGTGAATGCCCCGGCCACCCAACCCAGATCCTCCCCGTCGACCCCGTAGTCGTCAAAGGACGCACCCACGGTACCGATCAACTCCATTCCACCGTTGCCCAACCAGCGGTCCATATCTTTGACTCGGTTGCTCACGGTGCCGACCGTAGCGTCACCGTGGGTCGGCGTCGATATCCGACCCGGAGATCGGGCCCGGCCGGAGTACACGGGTGCGCACACTTGACTCCGAATCTGGTCTGGGTAGAATATTGACCACGCGGTCAAGTTTTCCGCGAATGCAGCTGAAGGACCGAGAGAAGGTCCTCAGCGGTAGGTGTGGTCGGCAGGCGAGGGTCCGCCGGACCAAGAAAGGAATCCCATCATGACGGATGCTGTCATTGTTGACGCGGTGCGAACCGCTGGAGGCAAGCGCAACGGGAAGTTCCGCAATTGGCACTCGGCCGACCTGGCCTCGGAGCCGCTGAAGGCGCTCATCGAGCGCAACCAACTGGATGCGGGCCTGGTCGAGGACGTCATCATGGGCTGCGTCATGCAGGTCGGCGAACAGGCGCTGAACGTCGGGCGCAATGCCGCGTTGGCCGCAGGATTCCCCGACTCGGTTCCCGCCACCACCATCGACCGCCAGTGCGGTTCATCCCAGCAAGCGCTCCACTTCGGAGCTCAGGGTGTCATGGCTGGGGCCTACGACATCGTCATCGCCGCTGGGGTGGAAGTCATGACGCGCACGCCGATGGGTGCGTCGGTCGTACGCGACCTCGGATTCCCGTTCGGGCCCCGGGTGATGCAGCGCTACGCCGAGCGAGGTGGGCTGGTCGGCCAGGGTGAGTCGGCCGAGCTCATCGCCGAGCAGTGGGACATCAGCCGGCAGGACCTCGACGAATTCTCCGTGCGGTCCCACCAGAACGCCGCCCGGGCCACCGCCGAAGGTCGGTTCGAGCGTGAGATCATCCCGGTAGCGGTCAAAGACGACGACGGTGCCGACACCGATGAGATGGTGGCCGCCGATGAGGGTATCCGCCCTGATTCCTCGGTGGAGGTGCTGGCCAACCTCAAGCCCGCCTACCGGCCCGAGATTGGGCGGGTGACCGCGGGCAACAGCTCGCAGATCACCGACGGAGCTTCCGCGGTCCTGATCATGAGTGAGGCGAAGGCCAACGAACTCGGCCTGACACCCCGCGCCCGGTTCCACAGCTTCGCGGTGGTCGGTAGCGATCCCATCAAGATGCTCACCGGGCCGATTGCCGCCACTCAGATGGCCCTCGACCGGGCCAAGCTCACCATCGAGGACATGGACGCCATCGAGATCAACGAGGCGTTCGCATGTGTGGTGCTGGCGTGGGAGAAGGAGCACCACCCCGACATGAGCAAAGTGAATGTGAACGGTGGAGCAATTGCCCTCGGTCACCCTCTCGGAGCATCGGGTGCCAAACTGGCGGCCACGCTGCTCAACGAGCTGGAGCGCACCAATGGCCGTTACGGCATGGTCACCATGTGTGAAGGTGGTGGAATGGCCAACGCCACCATCATCGAGCGCCTGGGCTGAATCGTCCGGGTGGTCCTCGGCTTCATGGCCGAGGACCGAGAGACACATGCACGAATGGAAGAACCGGCCCTCAGGGGCCGGTTCTTCGCGTGTCCGGGGATTCGCCCACCGGGCGCAACCGAACCAGCTAGTGGTAGCGGGTGGCCACCATCAGGCCCGCGAAGATCGAGCCGATGGCTCCGACCAACCACCAGTTGGACACGCCTCCGGGAAGCACACCGGCATAGTTGAGGATGATGACCAGGACGCCGACGACAAAGAGACCGATGATGAGCCCCCCCATCCACTTGGGGCTGACCTTGGTGTTCTTCGGGATTGGAGGGGTATAGCGATCGCTACGTGTATGTGCGCGCTCGGCCTGGGGTGTGGTGCGTCCGCTCACGGAGCGACCCTTCTTCGTAGCCCTGCCCGGGCCTGCTTTGGCTTTGGTTGCCATGGCGAAAGGATAGCCAGCCTTGGCCAGGGTCCGAATCCGGGGACCACCCCCGGTGTGGCCAGTACGCTCATATCCGTATGGGGACACGGGTGCTGGTCATCGACAACTACGACTCGTTCGTCTACAACCTCGTCCAGGAGCTGGGCGAACTCGGAGCCGAGCCTGTCGTCTATCGGAACGATGACATCGACATTGCCGGCATTCGCGCTGCTTCACCCGACGCCATTCTCATCTCGCCCGGACCCGGTCGGCCCGAGAATGCAGGAATCAGCCAAGCGGTCATCGCCGAGTTGGGCGGGATCTATCCGATCCTCGGGGTGTGCCTGGGTCACCAGTCCATCGGCCAGGTGTTCGGTGGGGATGTGGTCGCCTCCCCCACCCTGATGCACGGCAAAACATCCCCCATCCATCACAACGGGACGGGCGTATTCGAGGGTCTGCCCAACCCGTTCGTCGCTACCCGGTACCACTCTCTGGTGGTGGAGCCATCCACGCTGCCCGACGTGTTGGAGGTCACCGCCACCACCGCCGACGGGGTCATCATGGGATTCCGCCATCGCCGGCTACCCATCGAGGGAGTGCAGTTCCACCCTGAGTCCATTCTCACTCCGACAGGGCCTTCGCTGCTGGCCAACTTCCTCGCTGCTGCCGTTCGCGTCTAGTCGACCCCAGGGAGGCCGGTGGTCGACAGCCGAGCCCGGACCCCGCTCAGGGTTGATGCCTGGCGGGGCCGAACAGGCCGGTAGTGGTGGTCGAGGAGGGAGAGGTGGTCGACGTTGTGCTTGTCGGTGTCGACGTGGAAGTGGTCGTTGTGGTTGGAGGCGGCCCGGACGAGACGATCAGTGTCACCGAGGAGTTGGGGGCAACCGGGGACCCCGCCCCCGGATCAGATGAGATGACGATGCCGGCTTGGTACTGCGACGACGGCTGCGAGGTCGTGCCGCTGACCACCAGCCCTCGATTGCCCAAGAGGTTCCCCGCCGCCAGTTGGGTCAGTCCGGCGACCGAAGGCACGGTGACATTGGAAGGTCCGGAGGAGACGATCAGTGTCACCGTGGCACCCTGGTTGATGGAAGCCCCCGAGGCCGGGTCGGAGCTCAGCACCTGGCCCTGTTGGGCATTGTTGGTCTGGTACTTGACGGTGTACTGCAAGCCGGCCTGTTTCAGCGCCGACTCCGCCGAATTCACGTCGGTGTTGGTGATGCCGGAAGGCACGGTTGTCTTGGGGACCACCGGTGGGGCGGCGATCGTCAACGTCACGGTGTTCCCTTTCCTGACCAGGGCGCCGGCGGCCGGGTCGGTCTTGAGGACGGTGCCGGCGGCGTAGGTGGTGGTGGCCTGGGTAGTGGTGGCCACGGTGAGGCCGTCGGCCTTCAAGGTCGACGTCGCCTGGGTCAACGGCTTTCCCACCACGTTGGGAAGATTGAACGACGACGCGCCCCCGAGGTAGCCGAGTTGGCGGGCCAGAAGGACACCGACCACGCCCAGCAGTAGCAGGAGGGCAACCAGGACGATCGCGTAGGTCCGGGTCCGATTTCGTTCTCGGGTCTCCTCCCCCTCATCGCCGGGCCCCGTGCCCACTCCTGGGCGAGCCTGGGCAGAAATGGCCTGGGTCGCGTTGATGCCACCCACGGCTCCCACCGCTTGGGTCACACCCAACGCGGCCTGCATGGCTGTCGGGTCGTCCATCGCCAGCACGGACCGGCCCTCGTTGAAGCGCAACAGGTCGGCCCGCAGGTCCTCGGAGGTGGCGTACCGGTGGTTGGGATCCTTGGCCATGGACTTCAAGATGATGGCTTCGAACGTCGGGGGGATCGACGGGTTGATCTCACGGGGGACCGGCGGAGTGTCACGCACGTGCTTGGAGGCCACCGCCACCGGGGTGTCCCCCAGGAAGGGGGCCCGCCCGGTCACCATCTCGAACAGGACCACACCGAGGGAGTAGATGTCGCTGCGGGGGTCGACCCCGATGCCCTCAGCCTGCTCGGGCGAGAAGTAGGTGGCCGTGCCCATCACCGCGCCGGTCTGGGTCAGGCTCTCTTCGGTGTTGACGGCCCGGGCGATACCGAAGTCGGTCACCTTTACCTGACCTTCGTCGGTGATCAACACGTTGCCGGGCTTCACGTCACGGTGGATCACGCCGTGCTTATGGGCGTAACCGAGTGCCGCGGCTACGTGGGCGCCGATGTCCGCAGCCCGATCAGCCGACAGCGGGCCGGCCGTCTTCAGAACGGACGAGAGAGGTCGCCCGTCGATGAACTCCATGACAATGAAGTACGCCCCCGAATCCTCGCCCCAGTCGAAGACCGGCACGATGTTGGGGTGAGACAGGTTGGCGGCAGCTTGCGCCTCACGCCGGAAGCGCTCGACGAAAGATCTGTCCACCGACAGCTCGGGGAAGAGGACCTTCAGCGCCACCGGACGGTTGAGGAGCCGGTCGTGGGCGCGGTACACCTCCGCCATGCCGCCTCGGGCAATCAGATGGTTCAGCTCGTACCGCTCGGAGAAGACGCGCGGTGCCTGGGTCGGGTCCATGTGGGTCAAAGCCTATGCCTACGATCGTTACTCTCTGGGGTTCTCATGGTGGGCCTACTGTCTTTCACTGGTTACCCAATATGTCTTGGAGGATTTGCTTGACGATCGGGCCCGAAATACCGGCACCCGTCTGTTTGGCCGCCTGCTTCGGGACCACCACCGCCACCGCCACTTTGGACTGGCCATTGGGTGCGAAGGCGATCAACCAGTCAGTGGTCTCCGAGAGATTGGGCCCGACCTCGGCAGTTCCGGTCTTGGCCGCCACGTTCCAGTTGGCTGGGAAGATTCCTGCCGCGGTACCGCTGGATGCGACCCCTTGCATAAATGTGGTGAGGGTGGCCGCGGTCCGGCTCGACGTCGCCCGCAACCACGGCTTGGGGGTATAGGAAGCCACCAGGTTCCCTTGCGAGCCGCGGATCTGGGCCATCACGTGGGGGGTCATCTCCACCCCTCCATTCGCCACCGTACCGGCCACCATGGCCATCTGCAGCGCCGAGGCCGCCACGTTGTCCTGGCCGATGGCCGACTTCATCAGACCGGGAACGTCGGCGGCGAACGCGGCCGCCGTCCCGAAGTTGGAGATCGCCACCGTGGAGGCGGGGACATCCAGCGGGACCCGCTGGTTGAATCCATAGGCCTGGGCCTGGTTCACCAGGGTGGGTGCTCCGAGCAGTTGGCCAACGGAGGCAAAGTCGGCATCGCACGACTGGATCAGAAGTTCTTGGAGCGTGCCACCACAGGGTTCGAAGCTGTAGTTGTGGAGTATTTGGGGAGGGGTGCCGGTGTCGGGGAGCGGTATGGATGACACCACCGGGTAGGTCATCGCGGCCAAGTCCGGCCGATGCTCCAACGCGCCCGAGGCGGTGATCACCTTGAAGCTCGAGCCGGGTGGGTAGATCTGGTTGTAGGCCCCGGCGCGAAGTGGGTTCCCCGGCAAGGCGAGTTGCGCGGTCCACGCGGCCGTCTCCGTGGCCAGGTCCGGAGACGCCAATGGGTTCGGATCGAACACCGGGTTCGAGTACATGGCCTCGATGGCACCGGTGGTGGGGTCGAGCACGACCGCCGCAGCTCCGTTCACGCCGGGGGCACCGCTGTCAACGGCCTGGGCGACTTGACTTTGCAGATTGGAATTGATGGTGAGGGTGACGTTGTCCACCTCGGTCTGGCTGGTCAGGAGATCACGAAGGGATTTGGCCGGCTTGTTGTGGGCCACGAGATAACTGTTGTACTCGGCTTCAACCCCGTTGAAATTGCCGTACTTCAGTGAGTTGTAGCCCACGATCTGCGAGAACAGCACAGCCGTGTTCGGGTTGTAGACCCGTCTGTACTTATAGACCCCGGAAACAGCCAATACCGAAGAAGCCAGCGTCACCCCGTCCGCCGAAATGATGTCGCCACGGGGCTGGCTCCGCCCCGCCGCCTGGACTCGAGGGTTGGCCGGGTTGGTGGCCAGTGAATTGGCCTTCACAACCTGGATGTTGTTGAGCTGCACAAAGATGGCCACCATACAGAGCATCATGAAGATTCCCAGCCGGCGGATGCGCTTCTCCATCAGGTGCCCCCCAACCCGGCGCCCGGCGCAGTGGTCGTTGTCGCGCTCGAGGCGGGCGGAAGTGTAGAGGTGGTGGTGTGGGTGCTCAGATGGTCCGACACCAGATTCTTCACGTAGGTCCGGGCATTGCCGATGGTCGATTCCTCCACCCCAGACTGGAGGGCGGGGAGGTAGGTCGGCCCCACATCAGCGGTGGTGACCCCGGTACGCTGCGCCTCGACCGGGTGGTACCAGAGGAATCCACCGATTCTTCCCTGGTAGATCACCAGTTCATTACCGTTGAGCTTCACGAAATAGGAATTGGTGTTGTACCAGCGCACGGAGAAATAACCGGCGCCCACAATCGCTACGAACAGGATCACGAACAGCAGCGTCCGGAACGTGATCAGGCGCCGGCCTCGATCGCGCCGACGCTCGCGGCGTTTGGCCTTTCGACGCTCGCGGCGATCCGGGATCCTTATCTCGGGGACGGACAGCGGAAGCGGTTCGGCAACGCCATCGGGGGCCATGCCCGTCGGGTCCACGAACTCAGATGACACGGCCATCACCGCGGGGACCGACCCGGTGTCCTCCTCTCCGACGATCACGTCGACCACGACCGCGGTGATGTTGTCGCTGCCTCCGTGGGTGCGCGCCGCACGGACAAAGAGCTCGGCCGCGGCCTGGGGGTCCGTTACCGTTGACAGGACTTCGATGAGCTGGTTGGTCCCGAGCTCGTTGGTCAGGCCGTCGCTACTGAGGAGGAACCGGTCGCCGCGAACCGGTCGGATCCGCCAAACGTCGACCTTGACGTCCGGGGACACGCCGAGGGCCCGGGTGAGGATATGGCGGTGGGGATGGAACGCAGCCTCAGCCGGAGTCAGCTCGCCGTTGAGGACCATCTCTTCGGCCAGGCTGTGGTCGTTGGTTATCTGTGTCAGTTCGCCATCGTGGTACCGGTAGGAGCGCGAGTCGCCCACGTTGACCAACGCCAACACATCGCGTCCGCCTTCATCGACCAGGGCAACCGCGGTGAGCGTGGTGCCCATGCCCCGAAGATCGGCGTTGTCTTGGCTGTGCTCCCACACCACCGCATTGGCGGAAGTGACAGCTTCGGCCAACCCGGATCCGGTGGGCTGGCGGCCGAACGCTGCACTCAGCTCTTCGATCGCCAGGCGTGACGCCACCTCGCCACCGGCATGGCCGCCCATTCCATCAGCCACGGCAAAAAGACTGGAGGTCTCTAAGGCCAAGTCCTGATTGGAGGAGCGGACCAGACCCACATCGGAAGCCGACCCCGACCGAAGAACAGTCATGTCACTTACCGACTTCGAATACTGTTCCGCCCACCTGCAACAGGTCGCCTTTTTCGATACGGGTTCGTTCGGCGATCCGTTCCGTGTTCACCCAGGTGCCGTTGGTGGAACCGAGGTCCTCCACCCAGACATCGCCATCCAGCCTGAACAACCGAGCGTGGAGATTCGAAGCGAAGGTGTCGTAGTCGATCGGCACACCACATCCGGCCGCCCGGCCCACCGTGACTTCGGCTCCGATCTCATAGGTTGCCCCGGTGTGATCCTCGGGACGCACCACATGCAATCGGAGATGCTTGCCCTTGCGCGACTTTCCGGTGATCGCGGTGTCAGTGTCCTCATCCTTGTCGCGACGGCGCCGGCGCTTCAACGGGCGGACCTCCACCCACACCGCTCGAACGACCCACATGAAGAACAGCCACAACAGCAGAATGACTCCGTACTCGAGAGCACGGAGTACGGGCGTGTTGTTGGTCGGCCCCGGAATCACAGCGAGATACAGATGCATATGAATTCAGGTGCCTGCCGCCATCACGACGTCTCGAATCGGAGGAATGTCGTTCCGACCACGATTTCGTCGCCATCCGCCAGGGTGCGTTCCTGAATGCCGGCACCGTTGACCCGTGTCCCGTTGGTCGAGTTCAGATCGACCACCACCACGTCGTTGCCCACCCTGCGTATCTCGGCGTGGCGGCGACTCGCATTGGGGTCGGTGACGACCACGGTGCTCTCGGGAAGGCGGCCGATGGTGATGGCTTCAGGGCCGAGCACGATGCGTTCCCCATTGGCCAGCACGATGGACGCCGCCGAAAGACCCGCGGGGCCTTCGCGGACTTCGGACAGAATGGCAAAACGGCCTCGACGCTGACTGGGATCCTCGAGCGCCACTACCGTGACGGGTCCGACGAACACATAGTCCTCGGTGCGGGCATGTTCGCGAGCCGCTTCCTCCAGCTCCCGGACAAGGGCGTCGAGGAAGCTCTCAAATCGCTCGAACTCGACCGAGGAGAGGCAAACTTCGAAGTAATTGGGCGCGATAAGGCCATGGACGCCCAGCCGACGCTTGAGGTCCATCTCTCGGGTCAGGCGGCGACCGATCTCCACAGGATGCAACTCACCCCGAAAGGCTTTGGAGAACGTGCCATCGACAATGCGCTCGAGGCGCCCTTCGAACTTCTGAAGTCCCATGCTGGCCACAGCCTACCGGTGCC
>JADGOI010000161.1 GCA_017883075.1 Acidimicrobiales bacterium | reverse complement strand
TGATCGGCGGGGTCGGGAAGCTCCCAGTCGAGGTAACGCTTGCCCGGGTAGACAGGGCAGGCATCGCCACATCCCATGGTCACGATGACGTCGGCGGCTCGACCGGCTTCGGAGGTGAGCAGTTTGGGGTGGTGGTGGCTGATGTCAAGGCCGATCTCCGCCATGGCGGCCACAACCGCCGGGTTGAGAGTGGCGGCGGGAGTGGACCCCGCCGAGCGGACCCTGACTCGCCCGGCAGCGTGGTGCTCGAGGAGCCCTGCGGCCATCTGCGAACGGCCGGCGTTGTGCACGCAGACGAAGAGGACTTCGGGAATCCGGTCATCGGTCATATCGGCTCCGTTGATGAGGAGTAGTAGCGCCTTCGGGCCCAGAGGGACACGTAGACCAGGGCGACGAGGACTGGGACTTCGATGAGGGGGCCTACGACCCCGGCGAGGGCCTGTCCGCTTGTCACTCCGAACACACCGATAGCCACGGCGATGGCCAGTTCGAAGTTGTTGCCGGCGGCGGTGAAGGCGAGGGTGGCCGTCCGTTCGTAGGACAGGCCCATCGCCCGTCCCCAGGCAAACGATCCGAACCACATGATGGCGAAGTAAGCCAACAGTGGCAGGGCAATGCGGGCGATGTCGACGGGGTGGCTCGTGATGGTGTGGCCTTGAAGAGCGAAGAGGATGACGATGGTGTACAGCAGCCCGTAAAGGGCGAACGGGCCGAGTCGAGGCAATAGCTCGCTCTCGTACCACTGTCGCCCCTTGGCGCGCTCGGCAAGCGTGCGGGTGAGGAATCCGGCGACGAGGGGGACCCCCAAGAAGATGGCCACCGTCTCGGCAATCTTCCAGATCGACAGGTGCAGACCCACGGTGCTGAGGCCGAGCCATCCGGGAAGCACCCGGAGATAGAAGTAGCCGAGCAGGGCGAAGGCGACGATCTGGAACAGCGAGTTGATGGCCACCAGTACCGCGGCCGCTTCGCGATCACCGAGCGAGAGGTCGTTCCAGATGAGGACCATGGCGATACACCTGGCCAGGCCGACGATGATCAGCCCGGTCCGGTATGCGGGCTGATCGGGAAGGAGCAGCCAGGCGAGAGTGAACATCAGGGCAGGGCCGATGATCCAGTTGAGGACCAGCGACGACACCAGCATCCGCCGGTCCCGGGCGACCGAGCCGAGCTGGCCGTAGCGGACCTTGGCCAACACCGGGTACATCATGATCAGTAGGCCGATGAAGATCGGCAGCGAAGTTCCGGAAGTGACCTGGATGGCGTTCAGGCGCGTCCCCAGGCTGGGTATCGCGCGGCCCAGGCCGATCCCGGTCGCCATGGCCATGATGATCCACGCCGGGAGGAAGCGATCCAGAAACGAGAGCCGGGCGACCACCGGTTTGTCGATATCCACATCGATGGTCACCTGTTCGGGGACGACGTTGCTCACTGCGCAATCTCGAGCGCCGAAGCCGGTGTCAGCAGCACGTGTCGGCCATAGGAGCACCACCGGCGGGGTCGGGCCGGGTCGCACAGCACGCATTTCCGCTCGGATCGGTAACTCGAAGTTGCCCGTTGGGCATGTCCACGTCGGCCAGGACTGTGTAGATCTCCCAAGGCTCCCCGCCGGGTCCGTCGACCCACACCTTGTCCTGTAGGGCGTAGCAGCATTCCGTCTGCTCCTCGACGGCCGTGGCCAATCCGCCGGCGGCCAGACGGGCCTGCGCGGCGGTCACCTCGTCGGTCGACGCGACCTCGACGCCGAGATGGTTGAGCGTGCCCGGCACCTTGGTGGCATCCTCGATGAGGACCAACTTGAGCGGTGGGTCGGCTACGGCAAAATTGGCGTAGCCGGGGCGTACTTTGGCCGGCTCGGTGGCGAACAGCTTGGAATAGAACACGACAGCTTCGTCAAGGTCAGCGACGTTGAGGGCAAGCTGGACACGGGACATGCACGCACCTCCTGGTAGCATCGACACACGTCGATATGTTTACTATGCCAGTCGCATCGACCGCTGTCAATGTATTCTCGGATGGGAGGATGAAATGGCTGAATCACTCACGATGAAAGGGGCAGCCAACTCACCCGACGCCGACATCGGCAACCTGGTCTGCAGTTCGCCGGTGACGACCGCCCCTCTCGCCGAGAGCGAGGCCACGGAACTCGCCCGAATTCTGGCCGCCCTGGCCGATCCGGTTCGCCTCCGACTGCTGTCCATCGTCGCCTCGAGTCCCGAGGTGTGCTCGTGCGCACTCGAAGGACCTCTGGCCAAGAGCCAACCGACCATCTCCCATCACACCAAAGTCCTCGCCGACGCCGGGATCATCACCGGTGAGAAGCGAGGGAAATGGACCTGGTGGCATGCCAATCCGGACCGGATCGCCGCGATCCGCAAGGCGCTCGGCGGCTGAGGCAACGCCGGGTCAAGGTCGACCTCGAGGCCCGACGAGTGGCACCTGATGGCGGTCACAACCGGCCGGAAAGACCCGGCCGCTCAGTCAGATCCGTGCCATGTTGTCGAAGCGGGCGTACTGGCCGATGAAGGCGAGACGGGTTACGCCGGTCGGCCCGTTGCGGTGCTTGGCCACGATGATCTCGGCCATCCCCTGGTTTTCGGTGGAGTCGGGGTTGTAGATCTCGTCGCGATAGAGGAACAACACCACGTCCGAGTCCTGTTCGATCGACCCTGATTCACGAAGATCAGCGAGCATCGGTCGCTTGTCCTGTCGCATCTCCAGACCACGGGACAACTGGGAGAGGGCCACCACCGGCACCTCGAGCTCGCGAGCGAGGATCTTCAAGCCCCGACTGATCTCCGATACCTCGACCTGACGGTTCTCCGCGCCGTGCCTGCCGGTCATGAGTTGGAGGTAGTCGACGACGACAAGTCCCAGCCCTTCCCGGCTCTTGAGTCGCCGGGCCCGGGCCCGAATGTCCATGACCGTGAGGTTCGGGTTGTCGTCAATGAAGATCGGCGCCTCACTCATCCGGCTGATGGCGTTGCCGATCTTGGTCCAGTCGGCGTCGTGGAGTTTGCCGGTGCGCATGCGGGTGGCGTCAACTTTCGCCTCGGAGCAGAGCAGGCGTTGGGTCAGCTCCATGTGGCTCATCTCCAACGAGAAGAGCAGCACCGGCTTCTTGAGCTTGATGCCGGCATGGGCGACCATGCCCAAGGCAAAGCTGGTCTTGCCCATGGCAGGACGGGCCCCCACCACGATGAGGTTGGAGGGTTGCAACCCGGCCAACTGCTCGTCCAGATCGGCATATCCGGTGGCCAGACCGGTGATGGCCTCACCGCGACTGAACAGGACCTCCAAATGATCGAGGCTCTGCCCAAGCAGATCGCGCAGGGGTGTCATCGAGTCCACCACCCGACGCTGGGCAACGTCGAAGACCAGGCTCTCGGCCTTGTCCAGTACATCGGAAACATCCTCGGGGAGGCTGTAGCCCAACTCGTTGATCTCGCTCGCCACCGCGACCAGTCGGCGGAGGAGGGCATGCTCCTCGATGATCTTGGCGTAGGTCTCGGCGTTCCCGATCGACGGTGTATTGGCCTGCAACGACACGAACACCGACGGGTCGCCGATGTTCTCCAAGAGGCCCCGCCGCCGCAACTCCTCGGTGACCGTTACCCAGTCAGCCGGCTCTCCCTGGCTGTACAAGGAGGTGATGGCAGCGAAGATGTGACCATGGGATTGCTTGTAGAAATCCTCAGGGTTGCAGAACTCCATGGCGGAGGAGATCGCGTCCCGGGAAAGCAGCATGGCGCCCAGGAGTGACTCCTCGGCTTCGAGGTTGTGGGGTGGGATGCGCCCGGCCGATCCGCCTCGACCGCTCGGAGCAGTGATGAGCCTTCGCGGGCGTGTGTCGTCAAAAGCCTGAACCATTGTCCTCTAACCCTCGCGGCTGATGACTGTGGAACGTAAGGGCCTCTTCTTGGGGAAATCAGCCGTCATGGTTGTGGATGACCAGTGGACAGGATTCGGTTTCTGGGGACAGATGGCATCATCTGACGATCATCCCAGGTGGGTGTGACGCGACCTTGGATGGAGGCCCGGTCGGGTGGGGACTCGAGAGCAAGGGCGAATTGGTTGGCGCCACGCCACGTCCCGGCGATCCGGATGTGTTCCCGATGCCACCCTTCGGGGCGCTTCCGTCACACCGGGTGTGATGTCCTCCGTTTGAAACGACCATTTCGCCGGGACGTGGAAATTGAGGGAAGTCGGCGATCGCTCTGCCATCTCCACGAAGGGGACCCCGAGTTGTTTCGACCTCGGACGCGACACTGCCGGCGGGTGGACCGCCGGCAGTGGGCACATCAGTGGAACTCGACCGGCGTCAGGCCACGGCTCAGGCTTCGGCAGCCACCACGTCGAGGGTCAACTCGAAGACCACGCCTCCGAGCAGTTCCACCCGGACGTTATGGACGCCGATCGTCTTGATCGGTTCGGGGAGGACCAGGTCTTTGCGATCGACCACCGCACCGGTGTGGGCCTCGACGGCTTTGACGATGTCGGCGCCGGACACGGACCCGAAGAGCTTTCCGCCGGCACCGGCGCGAACCGACAGGGTCACGGTATTACCGACCAGGGTCCGGGCGATCGTATCTGAGGACTCGCGATCCCGAGCGTCGCGGAGGTCGCGCGATTTCCGCATGGCGGCCGCCTGTCCCTCGGTTCCGGCCGTGGCCACAATGGCCTTGCCGGAGGGAAGCAGGTGGTTGCGGGCGAATCCGCCGGACACGTCAATGATGTCGCCGCGCTTTCCCACCCCGTCAACGTCGCTACGCAATAGGACCTTGATGTCACGCATGTCAGCCCTCGCTTTCCGCGCCGACAACCTCGGCCTCGGTGGCGGTGGTCACTGCCACGTCTTCGCTCGCCCCATCGGTAGCGACAGCATCAGTAGCGACAGCATCAGTAGCGACAGCATCAGTAGCGACAGCATCAGTAGCGACAGCATCAGTAGCGACAGCATCAGTAGCGACA